>NZ_JANOCX010000306.1:0-3762 GCF_031412415.1 Phenylobacterium sp. | reverse complement strand
ACCAAAGCCCGCAGCTCGCCCTCGATGACCTGGGACATCTCGCGATAGAGGCTGTCAATGTCCTTGAAGTGTCGGAACACCGTGCGCAGCCCGACATCGGCGCGGGTCGCCACCTGCTCGGCGCCCGGCGACAGGTCGCCGCCCTGGATGATCTCCAGCATGGCCGCGACGATACGGGCGCGGTTGTCCTGTCCGCGACGGCGGCGGCCGTCCTCGCCGATCTGCTGCGTCACGCCACGTCGGCCGGGGCGAACAGCGGCGAGCAGCCGCTCGCTCCCAACAATCCGTCGACCTGCGCCCGCGCCCGACCGTCCAGCCGCCCGTGAGACTGCCGCAGCCATTGCAGGCACTTGGCCTGGTACGGAAACGGCTGCTGGGTCCAGGGCTGGCCGTCGACGATCGCCTGTACCTCCGCCTCACCGGCCATCACCGCGGCGGCGTTGGCCAGCATGACCGGCGGGTAGACCCGGCCGATCTCGGCCAGCAACGCCTTTAGGGTCGCTGGCGGATCGTCCAGCGAGATCCAGTCGTCATCGGAGGGCTCCACCCCCGACTGGTCTTCCATCATCCCCACCCAGGCGGTGACCCGAGGCGCGAGCGCCAGGGTGAGCGCCATGGGCGTGGGGTCGAACTCGGCGAGCTGGGTGAGTTGTCCGAACACCGCGAAGTCACAGGCGGCGGGGCGACGGCCCAGCAGGTAGGGCTGGTGGGTCAGATGGGCCTCGAAGGCCTCCAGGAAGCGGCGATAGCTCGCCTCGATCACCGGCCCGGTGACGGGGTTGGAGCCGACATAGCGCAGGCGCCCGATCTGGCGTTCGGAGATCATGGCCCCGCGCTGCGCCAGCTCCTCGTCGGGAATGCAGAAGCCGCGCCAGCAGGGCAGCATGGCGGCGGCCTTGGCGATGTCGGGCGCATAGGACCAGCGATAGTGGAACATCGCCTTGGTCAGCCATTCGTCGGCATAGTCCTCGATCAGCTCGTCGATGAAGGCCAGGGACGGGTCGGCCGGGATCACGCTTCGGCCCTCGTGCTCACGCTCAAGTCGACGGATCAGGGGCGTGGAGTCGGTGACGGCGGCCAGCGCGCCCGTCTCGTCGGGCAGATAGAAGGTCGGCAGCAGCGCGACCTTCGGATGGGGCAGCCCCGCCAGGGCCGAACCCGAGGGCGGCAAGAACCGGTAGGCGATGCGCCGGTAACGCAGGACCGCCAGCATCTTGCGCGTGTAGGGCGAGCCGGGAGCCCCGGACAGCGCGATCGGATCGGTCATGGCTTGGTCCCTTCAACGTCGTGAGCCGGCTGCTTTCCGCTGGGGCGCAGCGACAGCCAAAGGAAGATCCCGGCCAGAACCACGGTGATGGCGCTGGCGTAGTGCGCAGGCGGATGGTGGCCGCCTTGTGGTCCCAGGACCCAGCCGTGCAGCGTGATCAAGCCGCGCTCCACGATCAACAATGCCAGGAACAGCGGCGTCAGGGCCTGATAGCGCAGGGCCACCGCCAGCACGGCGAAACCGAGCGCGAACTGGGTGGCCCCCTCCCAGCGGAACAGCCCGATCACCAGCTCGCGCCTGTCGCCCAGGTCCAAGCCTCCGATCACCTCCGCCCCACCGTCCGGCAAGAAGCTGTGTATCGCCGCCGGGATCAGCGTCAGGACGGCCGACAAGGTTAGGAACCAGACCGAGACTTTGGCCCCGCGGTACTGATGGTTGGTCGAAGGCGGGAAGAAGCTCATGCCTCGCTCCGGGCCAGGAACAAATCGACGATCGCTTCGCTGTGGGTGTCCTGCAGGAAGTGTCCGGCCTCGGGCAGAAGGTCGAAGGTGGCCTGCGGAAGCCGCCCCGCCCATTCCCGTCCCCAAGCCTCGGTGAACACGGCGTCGGCGCCGCCCCAGATGAAGTTGACAGGCTTTTTCCAAGCCAGCAGGGCCTGGAACCAGCCGGCCTGAGCCTCCGCCGCGCCGCCGACGGGATTGTCGAACGGCAGGCTGAGTGGAAACCGCCGCACGCCGGCATGGCCGGTTCGCCCCAGGCCTTCGAAGGGCGCGTCGTAGCCACGCCGGACCGCCGCCTGCGCCGGGGTCAAGTCGGGATAGGCGCCGTCTTGGACGATGGCGAACAGGTCGCGGGACGCCATGTGGCCCAGTGGCAGCATCATGAACCAGCCAACGGAAAGTCGCTCTGGGATGTTGGTCGAAAACAGCCCATCGGTCCGCCACTGCGCGTTCCACTGTCTCAGGGCTGGCGTGTAGTCGTAGCCTTCGTGATGCAGCCAGGTATTCATGATCACAAGCCGCGAGAACCGCTCCGGCGTCTCCGCCGCCTGGGCCAGCCCTATCGGCCCGCCCCAGTCCTGGCAGAACAGGGTGACCTCGCGCAGGTCCAGGGCCTCGATCAGCGCTCGATGCGCCGCCACGTGCCTGGCGATCGAATACCAGCCGTCATCGATGGGCTTGTCGGATCGCCCGAACCCAATGTGGTCGGCGGCGACACAGCGCCAACCCTCGGCGATCAGCCGATGGATGATGTGGCGGTTCAGGAAGCTCCAGGTCGGCATGCCGTGCATCAGCAAGGCGATCGGACCATCCCGCGGGCCGACGTCCACGTAGCTCAGCCGCAAACCTTCGAACACGATGTGGCTCGCAGCGAAGGGATAGTCAGGCAACTCGGCGAAGTTCGCCTCCGGCGTCCTCAGGAACGCTACGTCGTCGGCCGTGAGTAGAGTCTGCGTCATCCCACCCCCCGCATCTAGTGGCACTTACCGTGTCACTAGATGCCAATAGAGGCAAGCCTGACCAAGGCTGCGCGACCGAGCGGAGGTCGCGCCGGCCGCGACCGAGGCCATCAGCTACGGTGTGCCGGTCTTCAAGCTGGGCCGGTCCCTGGTCTCCCTGACCGCGGCGAAGGCGCGCTGACCAAAGCTGAGGCTCGACGGGGCCGACAGTGAATGATAATCGTTCGCAATTGGGGCGCGTAAGGACCTCGCGATGAACGATATTTCGGGCCAACCAGGTCCGGCCGCGCTTGCCGTCGAGGGCGTGGTCGTGCGCCTGAGCGCCGCTGACGTCGGCGCCGTGGGGGTCATTGTCGACGTCCGCGCCGAGAGCGCGCCGCTCGCCCACGGGGTGGACGTGCACGAACTGCAGCGCCGCCTGCTAGAGTTCGGCTTCGTCGAGGGCGCCCGCATCGAGGTGCTCCACGAGGGGGCGATCCGTCACGATCCCATCGCCGTTCGCGTGGACGACACCCGCGTCGCCCTGCGTCGCCGCGACGCCGAGGACGTGTTCATCCTCCTGGACACCCCGCGCCTATGAGCAACGCAACGCTGTCGTCGGCCCGCGTCGCGCTGGTCGGCAATCCCAATTCCGGCAAGACCGCCCTGTTCAACGCCCTGACGGGCGCGCGGCAGAAGGTCGCTAACTACGCCGGGGTGACGGTGGAGCGGAAGGAAGGCCTGGTCGTCACGCCGGCCGGCCGCAGCCTCCACATCCTGGACCTGCCCGGCACCTATTCCCTGCGCGCCCGCAGTCCTGATGAAGTCGTCACCCGCGACGCGGTGCTGGGGAGGCTGGAAGGCGAAGTCCCGCCCGACGTGGTGGTCTGCGTGGCCGACGCCACCAACCTGCGCCTGGTCCTGCGCCTGGCCTTGGAGCTCAAGGCCGTCGGGCGACCGTTGGTGTTGGCGCTCAACATGTACGACTTCGCCCAGCGTCAGGGCCTGCGCATCGACCTGGAAGGCCTGGCCCGGGAGATCGGCGCGCCGATCGTCA
>NZ_JANOCX010000305.1:0-11422 GCF_031412415.1 Phenylobacterium sp. | reverse complement strand
GGTGGCGGTGAGAGAGGGATTCGAACCCTCGTTACGGTTTCCCGTAAACACGCTTTCCAAGCGTGCGCGATCGACCACTCCGCCACCTCACCACACCGAGGGTGGCCTTGGCCCCCAGCGGAAGGCGCGCAATATACTCATGACGGCCACGCGGGCAAGCGGCGTTACAGCGCGGCCGCCAAGGTTCGCGGATTGAGCAGCGAACCTGGCTCGGCGCGCCTTAGGCGAGCTTCCAGGGCCGCCGTTCGATCTTGCCAGCGGGCGAGACGGGCGCGGGCGTCGGGACGGCCTTCACGCAAGGCCTGGGCGATCTGCGCCAGCTCCCGATCCGCGCGGCGCAGGGCCTCGCGCTCGCCGGGCAGTCGGTCGTATCGTTCGTCCAGCAGGAACAGCCGCGCGCGCGCCGCTGCGACCAGGAAGACCGCGGTCCTGCCGTCCTCGGCGGCGCGGGCCGCTGTCGTGGCGCGGCGGACGTCGGACATCAGGGCTTCGACGGTGACGGCTTGCGCCGCCTCGGCCGGACAGGCCGCCGGGCCCAGCGCGCGGACATAGTCGGCCAGGCCCGCCAGGACGTCCGGCCTCGGTTCGGGGCCGTCGAACTCTTCGACGATCAGACCCCTGACGAAGGGCGCGACGTCGGCGGGGGCGACCTTCAGCGCGGCGCGCGGTCCCGAGAGATCGGGTATGGGCTTGGGATCGTCGACCCCGTTGCCGCGATGAGACGAGAACAGCGACGAGGTCACGTCGGCCGTGCCCGGCGGCCCGGAGACCCCTGGAAATCGGAACGCGGAATTGGCGCGGCCGGCCCGGTGGCAGCTCTCGCAGCTGATCCCGGCCCGCGCCGCCTGGCCGCCCAGCAGCAGCGGCGTGCGGAACGCGGCGCGTCCGATCTCCACGGAGCGCGCCAGGGCCGCGTCGCCGGGCATGGTGAGACACTCAGTCGGTTCCAGCGTCAGCACGGCGACCGGGTCAGCGCCCAGCGCCAGCCAGCGCATGGCCGCCAGCGGGATGTCCGCGGCCGGGGCGGCCCCGGCGCCCAGCAGGCCGACCGCCAGCCCTATCGCGCGGGTTCGCCGCCGGCGTCGATCCAACGGCGCAGCTCCTCGGCCTCGGCGCAGCCATAGGCGCAGGCGCGGTCCAGGCGGGCCAGCATCACCCTGGCGCCGTCCATGTCGCCCCGTTCGACCTTCAGCTCACCATAGTATTCGGTCGCGCCGCGATGCTGGGGCGCGATGGTGAGCGCCTGCTGGTAGTAGGCTTCGGCCCGGTCGAAAGCGCCCTTCTTGCGCCAGGCGTAGCCCTGGTAGGTCAGGATGTCAGGGTGCGGGCCAAACGCCTCGCGGGCCTGGCCGAGCGAGGCCAGGGCGTCGTCGTAGCGCTTCTCGTTGATCAGGCCGACCGCCTGCAGGTAGGCGCGGTCGCCGGCCTGGGCGAACAGGAGGGGCGTCGACAGGGCCGCGCTGGGCGAGGCCGCGGCGCTCTCCACGGCGCTCAGGCCGGACTTCAGCGCCGCGGCGTCGCCGCAGGTTCCGGCGCAGGCGTCGGACTTGGCCTTCAACCAGGCGAGTTGCTCCTGGGCCTTGTCATCCTTCAGACGGGCCAGGGAGACGCCCAGACCCGTACGGGCCGCGATATCCTCGGGCTCGAGCTTCACCGCCTTCTCATAGGCGCGCTTGGCGCCCTTGGCGTCGTCCTGGCGTAGGTTGGCGACGCCCAGCAGTCGCCAGGCCTCGGCGCTTTTCGGCGCGGCGGTCACGACCCGCGCGAACGCCTTCTCCGCCTCCTTGTATTTTTCAGCGTTCAGCGCCGCCACGCCCTTGGCGTATTCCTCGGCCGGATCGTAGGTGGGGCCCGAGGCCGAGGGCATGTCCATTCCGCCGCCGCCACCGCCGCCGCCGCCGCCGGCTGCGAAGGCCGCGCCGCTCAGGGCCAGGCTCAGGGCCGCGCCCGTCAACAGGATCTTGTGGAACCGCACCATGTCGCGTCCTCCCAAGGGACTTTGCTGAAGCTTGCCACGAAAAGCGACGGACGTCAGCCGACGCCGAAGAGTGCAAACAGGCTCGACGACGCCTATATTGGCGTACCAGATCCCGACGAGGCGAATTATCATGTTCTTCGGCAAGAAGCCCCTCGACCTGCCCACCGCGGCCACCGCCCTGCCGGGTCGGCAGAATCCCCTGCCAACCGCCCGGACGCACTTCGTCAACGGCGCGGCCTTGAAGGGCCCCTATCCGGACGGCCTGGAGACGGCGTTGTTCGCCATGGGCTGCTTCTGGGGTGTCGAACGCAAGTTCTGGCAGGTTCCCGGCGTCCATGTGACCGCCGTCGGCTACGTGAACGGCATCACCCCCAACCCGACCTATGAGGAGGTCTGTTCGGGCCGCACGGGTCACACCGAAGCGGTGCTGGTGGTCTACGATCCCCGGGTCGTCACCTATGAGGACCTGCTGAAGGTTTTCTGGGAAGGTCACGACCCGACCCAAGGCATGCGCCAGGGCAACGACATCGGCAGCCAGTACCGTTCCGGCATCTATCCGTATGACGACGCCCAGGCCTCGGCCGCGGCGGCTTCGCTCGGCGCCTACCAGCAGGCGCTCGCCGACAAGGGCTATGGCCCGATCACCACCGAGATCGCCGCGGCGCCGGAGTTCTACTTCGCCGAGGACTATCACCAGCAATACCTGGCCAAGAACCCGGCCGGCTATTGCGGCGTTGGCGGCACCGGCGTGACCTGCCCGATCGGCGTCGGCGTCCAGGCGTGACGCGCGGAGAGGTCGAGGCGCTCGCCCTGGCCCTGCCCGCCACGACCAAGGTGGTCCAGTGGGGTGGGTCGGACGTGTTCAAGGTGGGCGGCAAGGTCTTCGCGATCAGCGGCGATGATTCGGTGTCGTTCAAGGTCACCGAGATCGGCTTCGTGGCCTTGACCGAGACCGGCGTCGGACGCCAGGCGCCCTACTGCGCCAAAGGCCAGTGGATCGCGGTCGACATCGCGACGGTGCCCGACACCGACCTGCAGTCCTGGATCGCCACCGCGCACAGCCTGATCGCCGCCAAGCTGACCCGCAAGCTCCGCGCCGAGCTCGGCCTCTAGGGCTGGTCGAGCAGCCGCCGCACCTCGGCGATGGCGCGGGCGGCGGGTGAGCGGCGTTGGCGGGTCACTAGCAGCGCCACGGCCAACAAGGTCAGCAGGATGAAGGTCTCCGGCCCGAACAGCCAGCCCACGGCGGCCAGGGCGAAGTAGTAGCCCCGCACCCCGCGATTGAACGACGACAGGGCGGGATTCAACAGGCGGGCGGCCGCCACGCCGTAGGGCGCGGTCGACGGTCCGTTCTCGATCTCCGGCGCCGCCCCGATCACCGCCAGGCAGTAGTTCATCTGCCGGATCGACCAGATGAAATCCAGCAGGCCGCGTGCCAGGGTGATGACCACCAGAGCCACCTGGGCCTCGAACAGCAGGCGCGAGGACGTCTTCAGCACCATCAGGCTGGAGGCGCTCTCGAAGGTCCGCTCGCCGCCGAACAGGGCGCCGGCCGCCGCGGCGATCAGGATCAGGTTCGACGATGCGAAGAAGGAGGCCGAGTTCAGGGTGTGGCCCAGGATCTGGCCGTCCATGAACTTGTTCTCGCGGCTGGCCATGTTCTTCATCCATGCCAGGCGGATGACGGTCATGTCGGTGTTGATCAGCCCCTTGCCTCGGGCGAACACCTTCAGCAGCGGCTCATAGGCCAGCCAGGCCAGCGCGAAGACCACCAGGGCCGCGATATCCAGGGGGCTCAGCGCGTCCAGGAACTTCATCGGCTCAGTCCTCGGTGATCAGGCTCTCGCGATTGGTGTTGCGCAGGCGCAGGGCCACCAGGAAGGCTATGGCCATGATCACCGAGACATAGATGTAGAAGCCGCTCTCCATGCCCTTGCTCTTGAACCAGAGGGCCGCGTACTCGGCGGTGCCGCCGAAGATGGCGTTGGACATGGCGTAGGGCAGGGCCACGCCCAGGGCGCGGACATGGGCGGGGAAGAGCTCTGCCTTCACCACGGCGCTGACCGAAGTGTAGCCCGATAGGATCACCAGCAGCAGGGTCATCAGGCCGAAGGCCGCCAGGGGCGCCTCGGCGCCGGCGATCGCGGACATCACGGGGTAGGTGACGATCATCCCGCCGAAGAAGGCGAAGGCGATGGTGCGGTTGCGTCCGACCTTGTCGGAGAGCCAGCCGAACAGGGGCTGGGCCAGCATGTAGAGGAACAGGGCCGCCGCCGTGATCGCGGTGGCGGTCTCCTTGGCGAAGCCGGTCGTGTTGACCAAGAACTTCTGCATGTAGGTCGTGTAGGCGTAGAAGGCCAACGACCCGCCCGCGGTGAGGCAGAAGATCATCGCGCTCTCGCGCGGGAACTTCATGAACAGCAGCATGGTGGTCGCGCGCGGCGCGCCGTCGGCCTGGCCGGCCAGGAACGAGGGGCTCTCCTCCAGGCCCGACCGGATCCAGAACACCACCACGGCCAGGGCCGCGCCGATCAGGAAGGGGATACGCCAGCCCCAGGCCTCGAGATCGGCCTTGTCCATGAATGTCTGCAGCAGGATCAGGACGCCCAGCGCCACCAGCTGGCCCATGATCAGGGTCACGTACTGGAAGGACGACCAGAAGCCCCGACGGGCGCGGCCCGCCATCTCTGACATGTAGGTGGCGCTGGCGCCGTACTCGCCGCCCACGGACAGGCCCTGCAGCAGGCGGGCGACCAACAGGATCACCGGCGCGGCGGTTCCGATCATGGCGTAGTCAGGCGCCACCGCGATCAGCAGGGAACCGGCGCACATCATCCCAACGGCCAGCGTCAGGGCGGCCTTGCGCCCGGCGCGGTCGGCGTACAGTCCCATCAGCCACGCGCCCACCGGGCGGGCCAGGAAGCCGATGGCGAAGATCGCCGCCGTCTGCAGGAGCTGGGCGGTCTGGTCGCCCTTAGGGAAGAAGTGCGGCGCGAAATAGAGGGCGAAGGACGAGTAGGCGAACCAGTCGTACCACTCGACCAGATTGCCCGCCGATCCGCCCAGGATCGCCTTGGCGCGGGCAAGCGGGGTGAGGCCCGGCGTCAGGATGTCCTTCGGCGCCTGGGTGTCGACCCCTGTCTCGCTCATGCGCTCTCCCCCGAACCCTGTCCGGGGGAGAGGTTAGGGCGCCTTGGCGATGCGATGAAACCCTAGATGCGTCCCATGAGGACCAGAACCAGCACGACGACGAGCACCAGGCCGAGGCCGCCGGAGGGGAAATAGCCCCAGGACTTGGAATGGCCCCAACTCGGCAGAGCGCCGATCAGCAGCAGGACCAGTACGATGAGCAGGATTGTGCCAAGCGACATGGTGGTTCGTCTCCCGAAAGCCCCGACGAGATGTCAGGCGGGACAAACGGTCATCCATGGCGGAGGTTCCCTTGGCCTAGCGGCGGGGATCGGGCACGTCGCTCAGGTGGAGGGTGGCGTCACCCTCCTTCTTCGCGATGGCGTAGAGAAGGCCGATGAAGGCCCCCTTGACCCTGGGCAGCAGGGCCAGGGTCACGATGGCAAGCGGGATCAGGGTGGCGGGCAGCACGTAGATGGTCGGCGCCTCCCAGATGATCGAGAAGACCAGCAGCGGCGCCACGATCAGATGGCCGACGATCAGGATGGTGAAGTAGGCGGGGCCGTCATCGGCAGGATAACGGGCCAGGTCGTGTTCGCAGGAATTGCAGCGCGGTTCGACCTTCAGATAGCCCCAATAGAGCTTGCCGTCCCCGCAGTGGGGACAACGGCCCTTCAGACCTCGGAACATCGACTGAACGAACATGTTACGCCATTCGCGAAAAACGATGATTGGCCATATGCACTCCATTATCCCATGTGGAAAGCGCCATCGGCGTCGCAGGGATGGAAGAGCGGCCGCAACACCCGAGCGAATCAGGGTTTCAGGCGAGTCGCGGCTAAACGTCCTATCTTATCAGCAGGTTATCCATGGTTGTACGCCGCGCCGGCGCACCCGCGAGGCGCTGGTGGAACGCTCTGCCGCGCTCGTCTCTTCATCTTGGGCGTAGAGGAGCCTCGCCATGACCCCGGAAGACCGCGACCCTCCGGCCAAGAAGCCGGTCCACGGCCACACCGGTCCGACCACGCCCGCCGAGGACGGCGCCCGCGAGGCGCCGGCCGTGTCGAAGGCAGACGCCGCGAAGATCGCCGAGGCGGCCTCACGCGAAGAGGACGCCTGAGGGGCCTATTTCTTCATGTCGTTGGCGGTGTCCGTCACCGCCCGGCCCGCCGCCTGGGCGTCCTTGCCCACGCCGGCGACGGTGTTGCAGCCGGCGGTCAGCAGGGCCGCGGCCGCCACGGCCAGGATGATCGTCTTGCGCATGTGTCTGCTCCCTGAAAGGCCTGTCGTCATGGCCAAGCTTCGGGGCGATTTCTAGGCGGAATCTCTAGTCGGCGTCCATCTTCAGCGCGGCGATGAAGGCTTCCTGCGGGATCTCGACCTTGCCGAACTGGCGCATGCGTTTCTTGCCGGCCTTCTGCTTGTCCAGCAGCTTGCGCTTGCGGCTCATGTCGCCGCCGTAGCACTTGGCCGTGACGTCCTTGCGCAGGGCGCGGACCGTCTCGCGGGCGATGATCCGGCCGCCGATGGCCGCCTGGATCGGGATCTGGAACATGTGGGGACTGATCAGGTCCTTCATCTTCTCGACCATGCCCCGGCCGCGAGCCTCGGCCCGGTCGCGGTGGACCAGCATGGAGAGCGCGTCGACGGGCTCGGCGTTGACCAGGATCGACATCTTCACTAGGTCGCCGACCCGGTAGTCCTCGATGGAATAGTCGAAGGAGGCGTAGCCCTTGGAGACGCTCTTCAGCCGGTCGTAGAAATCGAAGACCACCTCGTTGAGCGGCAGGTCGTAGACCACCAGGGCGCGGGTCCCGACATAGCTCAGCTCGCGCTGCTCGCCGCGACGGTCCTGGCAAAGCTTGATCACCGAGCCGAGGTACTCGTCCGGGGTCAGGATGGTGGCCTTGATCCAGGGCTCGGCGATGGTGGTGATCTTCACCGGGTCGGGCATGTCGGCGGGGTTGTGCAACTCGATCTCCGAGCCGTCCATCATGCCGATCTTGTAGACCACGCTGGGGGCGGTCGCGATCAGGTCGAGGTCGAACTCGCGGCTGAGGCGCTCCTGGATGATCTCCAGATGCAGCAGCCCCAGGAACCCGCAACGGAAGCCGAAGCCCAGCGCCGCGCTGGTCTCCATCTCGTAGGTGAAGGAGGCGTCGTTCAGGCGCAGGCGGCCGATGGCGGCGCGCAGGTCCTCGAAGTCGGCGGCGTCCACCGGGAACAGGCCGCAGAACACCACCGACTGCGCCACGCGGAAGCCAGGCAGGGCGGTGGCCGTCTGGCGCTTTTCCTCGGTGATCGTGTCGCCCACGGCGGCGTCGGCCACCTGCTTGATCTGGGCGGTGATATAGCCGATCTCGCCGGGACCCAGCTCGGCGGTCTCGGTCTGCTTGGGCTTGAAGACGCCGATGCGGTCCACCTGGTGGGTGACCCCGGCGTTCATCATCCGCACCTTCATGCCGGCCTTAAGCACCCCGTCCAGCACGCGCACCAGCACCACGACGCCCAGGTACGGGTCGTACCAGGCGTCGACCAGCAGGGCCTTCAGCGGGGCGTCGCGGTCGCCCTTGGGCGGCGGCAGGCGCGTGACCACGGCCTCCAGCACCTCGGCGATGCCGACCCCGGTCTTGGCCGAACAGAGCACCGCCTCGGAGGCGTCGATGCCGATGACGTCCTCGATCTGCTGGCGGATGCGCTCGGGCTCGGCGGCCGGCAGGTCGATCTTGTTCAGGACCGGGACGATCTCGTGATTGTTGTCGATGGCCTGATAGACGTTGGCCAGCGTCTGGGCCTCGACGCCCTGGGAGGCGTCCACCACCAGGATCGAGCCCTCGCACGCCGCCAGCGAGCGGCTGACCTCGTAGGCGAAGTCCACGTGGCCGGGGGTGTCCATCAGGTTGAGGATGTAGGTCTCACCGTCCTGAGCCTTATACTCCAGGCGCACCGTCTGGGCCTTGATGGTGATCCCGCGCTCACGCTCGATCTCCATGTTGTCCAGGACCTGCTCGGTCATCTCACGCTTGGTGAGGCCGCCGGTCTCCTGGATCAGGCGGTCGGACAGGGTCGATTTCCCGTGGTCGATATGGGCCACGATGGAGAAATTGCGGATGTGGGAGAGGGGCGTCGTCATTGTGGGCGGGCTTTAGCACATTCCGGGGGTTAGGCGAGGGCCGCGGCGGTCAACGGGGCCCCTGAAACGTCTCGGTGGACCGGGCGCGCCCGTGACGCCGATCAATGCGCGGTGGAGGCGGCCTCTATAGCCGGATCGCAAAACCCAGGGAGGTTGGCTTGAGCTCTGCGTCCAGGACCATCGCAAGAATCGTCGGGCCTCCGGTCGTCGCCCTGGCGGTGACGGAGTGGATCAACATGGACATCTTCGCCCAGCAGACCGCGCCGGTCGTCTATCTCAACGGGACCCTGCTTCTGGTTGGCGGCGTGGCCATCCTGCAGGCTCACAACCGCTGGAGCCCAGGCTGGCCGCTGCTGGTGACCCTCACCGGCTGGATCACCGCGGCGCTAGGCCTCCTGCGGATGATCGCGCCCCAGGCGACCCAGGCGCAGGAGGGGCCGACCATCAACCTTGTGTTCATCGCCTTGGCGATCCTCGGCGGGGCCCTGTCGATCCGCGGTTACTTGCTGCAAGACGACGCCTGAGGCCGCCATGGTTAATCCAGCGTTAAGGCTGAGCGCCGCATTCATGCCGCCAGGGGATGGGAGGCTGCCCAAGCTCTAGAGGATACCCGCGCCATGGACCGTCGCACGCTCATAGCTTCCAGCATCGCCACGCTCGCGAGCGCCGGCTGCGCCGCCGCCCAGCCGCGCGATCCGCTGGCCGGGAGCCCGCAATCGCCCAACAGCACGCCCAGCTATCCGCCGGGCGAGCCCGCGCCGACCTATTCCAGCGAGGAACTGGTCAGCACCGTCTCCGACTTCCTGGGCGTGACCGCCGAGGCCGCCGGCGGCGCGATCGAGCGCGTCTTCAAGGACAACGGCCGCCCCACCGCCTACATCGCCGGCGAGGAAGCCGCCGGCGCGATCACCGTCGGCGCCCGCTATGGCCGCGGCCTGCTCTACATGAAGGGCAAGCAGCCCCAGGAGGTCTTTTGGCAGGGCCCGTCGGTGGGCTGGGACCTGGGCGGCAACGCCAGCCGGGTCTTCACCCTGTGCTACAATCTCCAGTACCCGGAAGTGATCTTCCAGCGTTTCCCCGGCGTCGAGGGCGCGGCCTATCTGATCGCGGGCCTGGGCGTGAACTACCTGCGCTCGGACGACGTGACCCTGGCCCCGATCCGCGCGGGCGTCGGCCTGCGGCTGGGCGCCAATGTCGGCTATCTGGGCTTCAGCCGCGAACGGCGGATCCTGCCCTTCTAAGGTCGCCTAGCGATCGTCGAGGCTGGCGCCGACCCGCTGGCTGGCCGTGGCGAACAGGCCCTGGCCGGGAACGTGGTTGAGCTCCAGCCGGATGCCGTCGGGATCCTCGAACAGCACGGCGTAGTAGCCCGGCGCCCAGGGTTCGTCCTGCGGCGGGTGGACGATCTTGGCGCCGATGGACACCAGGAAGACGTGGAGCTCGTCGACGTCCGCCCGCTCCCGCGCCCGCCAGCAGTGGTGGTGCAGCCCCACCCGATACTGGGCGAACCTTGCCCCAGCGTGCTCCGGATCGGGCCGACGGATTCCGAAACCCGTGCGGCCGCCGACGCAGTAATAGGTGTCGACGCTGTCGGCGACCTCCCGCAGGCCCAGGAAGGGCAGGAGTTGGCGATAGAAGGCCACCGAGGCCTCGAAGTCGCCCGCGGTGATGAAGGTGTGCGCGACGCCGTTGATCTCCATGGCGCGCATGGAGGCACGGTGACGTCGGCGGAAGTCAAACGCCGGACGCCGCCTAAGCCCGCAGCTTCGCCCCGACCGCCTTCTCGGCTGCAGCGACGACCTTGGACGAGAGAGCTTCGATCTCCGAGTCCGTTAGGGTCTTTTCGCGCGGCTGGAGGGAGACCTCCACGGCCACGGACTTGGAGCCATCGGCGACGCCGGGGCCTTGATAGACGTCGAAGACCCGGGCGTTCGAGATCAGGGCCTTGTCGGCCCCGGCCACCGCGCGAACCAGATCACCGGCCGCGACGCCGTCGGCCACCACGAAGGCGAAGTCGCGCGATAGCGGCATCAGCGAAGACAGCTCCAGGGCCGGCTTGGTCTTGGTGGACTTACGCTTGGGCTCGGGAATTGCGTCGACGATGAGCTCGAAGCCGTACAGCGGACCGTCCACGTCGAGCGCCTTCAAGATGCGCGGGTGCAGCTCACCGAACTCGACCAGGGTGTTCTTGCCCAGGCGCATGGTGGCTGAGCGGCCCGGGTGCCACCAGTCCGACAGGCCGCCCTGGGCCGTCTGCAATGAATTCACCGGCGCGCCCAGGTCGTCCAGCAGGCTGAGCAGGTCGGCCTTGAGGTCGAACAGGGCGTCGGTGGTCACGCCGTCCCAGCGACGCGGCGGGTGGGGGGCGACGACGGCGGCAATGCTGGTGACCTGTCCCGCGGGCGTGTCGTCCTTGTAGAACGGGCCGATCTCGAACAGGGCCACGTCGGGGAAGCCGCGCCGGGCGTTGCGGCCTGCCGCCTCGATCAGGTTGGGCAGGATCGAGGGCCGCATGCAGTCGAGGTCGGCGGCGATGGGGTTGGTCACCACCAGCGCATCGGCCCCGCCGCCGAACAGGCGGGCGGTGTCGCGCTTGCAGAAGCTCCAGGTGATGGTTTCGGCATAGCCCTTGGCGGCCATGGCGCGTCGGCCGGCCCGGATGCGGGCTTGGCGGACGGTCAGCACGCCGCCGGCCGATTTCGCCATATCCGGCAGGGCCTTGGCGGGCAGGGCGTCATAGCCCTCGATGCGCGCCACTTCCTCGACCAGGTCGGCCTTGCCCTCGACGTCGCGCCGCCAGGACGGGGGGAAGACCAGGTCGGCCTCCATGTGGAAGCCCAGGTCGCGCAGGATGTCGTCGATGCGATGGGGTTGAAGCTCAAGACCCGAGAGTTGCGTCACGTAGGCGCGGTCGAAGGCGACGGGCTCAGGGCGGGGCAGGGCCTCGCCGACGACCACGATCTCGGACGGCTCGCCGCCGCACAGCTCCAGGATCAGCCTGGTGGCCAGCTCGATACCGGGGACCAGGCTCTCGGGGTCCACGCCGCGGGCGAAGCGGTACTGGGCGTCGGACTGAATGCCGGTGGCTCGCCCCGTGCGCGCGGTGCGGCCGGGATCGAACCAGGCGGCCTCGACGAAAACGTCGGTGGTGGCTTCGTCGCACGCGGTGGATTCCCCGCCCA
>NZ_JANOCX010000304.1:0-5989 GCF_031412415.1 Phenylobacterium sp. | reverse complement strand
CGAGCAGGGGCACCCGATCCGCGCCACGGTCTCGGAGATGGGGCCGCTGCTGATCTCCCGGATGCTGGAGCTCAACGATGTCCAGGAAGGCGTGCTCACGGTGGTGTTCCGCGCCGCCGACGACGAGGGCCTGCTGCTGCTGGACATGAAGGACCTGCAGGCCGCCCTCACCTACGCCTCCGACAACGCCAAGGCGCTGGGCGCCAAGTACGGCAATGTCTCGCCGACAACCGTGGCCACCATTCAGCGCAAGCTGCTGATGCTGGAGGACCAGGGAGGCGCGGGCCTGTTCGGCGAACCGGCCCTGCAGCTCTCCGACATCATGCGCACCGACGGCGCCGGGCGCGGCTATGTGAACATCCTGGCGGCCAACAAGCTGATCGCCAGCCCCAGGCTCTACGCCACCTTCCTGCTGTGGCTGATGAGCGAGCTGTTCGAGGAGCTGCCCGAGGTTGGCGACCCGGAGAAGCCCCGCCTGGCCTTCTTCTTCGACGAAGCCCACCTGCTGTTCCGCGACGCCCCCAAGCCGCTGCTGGAGAAGGTGGAGCAGGTGATCCGCCTGATCCGGTCGAAGGGGGTGGGCGTCTATTTCGTCACCCAGAATCCGGCCGATATTCCCGAGACGGTGCTGGGCCAGCTCGGCAACCGCATCCAGCATGCGCTGCGAGCCTACACGCCGACCGAGCAGAAGGGCCTGCGCGCCGCCGCCCAGAGCTTCCGCGAAAACCCCGCCTTCGACACCGCCGAGGCGATCCAGGGCCTGGGGGTGGGCGAGGCCCTGGTCTCGGTGCTGGACGAACGCGGTGCGCCCACGGTCGTGCAAAAGACCTTGATCCGGCCGCCGGTCTCCCGCCTTGGTCCCATCACCCCGGCCGAGCGCGCGTCGATCATGGGCCAGAGCCCGGTGCGCGGCCTGTATGACACCACCAAGGACCGCGAAAGCGCCTTCGAGACCCTGAAAGATCGCGCCGCGGCGGCCGCCGAAGCCATCGAGGCGCCCGCGCGCGAGGTCGAGACCCGCGACAACGCGCCGGCGAGCCGCGCCCAGCCGAGAGCCCGCGCGTCCAGCCGACAAGGCATGGGCGAGGCCTTCGCCAAGTCCCTTCTGCGCCAGGCCGGCAGCACCATCGCCCGCGAACTGATGCGAGGCCTGATGGGCGGGCTGAAAAAGCGGCGTTAGACCGCCACCCTTTGGCCCAGGGCGCCGCGCACCGCCGCGGCGAGTTGCTCGGCGCGGAAAGGTTTGCGCAGCACCGGCCAGGATGAGGCGTCCGGCGCCTCGTCCAGGCGATCGCCCGCATAGCCGGTGGTCAGGATGATCGGCAGGTCCGGATGGGCGGTGCGCGCGACCCGGGCCAGGTCGGCGCCGCTCATGCCGCCCGGCATGACGATGTCGGAGATCAGCAGGTCGAACCGCTCCTGTCCGCCGAGCCGGGCCACCGCCGATGGTCCGTCGGGCTCGCTGGTCACCTGGCAACCCAGGTCGATGAGCAGCCCTTCGGTGACCGCGCGCACCGCGGCGTCGTCCTCCACGAGCAACACCCGCGCGCCGCCCGCCCAGGCGCCTTCGATCGAGACGTCGGCGATCGTTTCGATCCGCGCGCCGGATTCGGCCGCCGGCAAGTAGAGGATCACGGTCGTCCCCTGGCCGGCCTGGGACTCGATGGTCACCGCGCCGCCGACCTGCTTGATGAAGCCATAGACCTGGGCGAGCCCCAGCCCCGTGCCCTTGCCGACCTCCTTGGTGGTGAAGAAGGGCTCGAAGGCGCGCTCCAGGGTTTCCGGCGACATGCCCGCGCCCGTGTCGGTGACGCTCACCGCGATGTAGTCTCCGGGGTCCGCCCCAGCCACCTCGCCGACGCCTAGGGAAACGGGGGTCGTGGCGATCTCCACGCTCGCGCCCGGCCGACCGTCGGTGGCGTCGACGGCGTTGACCACGAGGTTGAGCAGGGCGGCCTCGAACTGCGCCGGGTCCAGCCGGCTCATGCCCGCGCCGGGCGCGCGCCGCAGGCTGAGGGCCACGCCCTCGTCGATGGCGCGACGCACCAGGGGCTGGATCTGTTCGATGAGTTCGTTGAGGTCGATGACCTCCAGCTTCAGCTCCTGACGGCGGGAGAAGACCAGCAATTGGCGGGTCAGGCGCTCGCCCCGTCGGCCCGCCGCCAGGGCGGCCTCGGCCAGTTTGCGCACGCGGGCGGTGTCCTCCGGGTGGCGCAGGATCAGGTCCAGGCCGCCGATCACCACGGTGAGCAGGTTGTTGAAGTCGTGGGCGACGCCGCCGGTCAGGCGACCCACGGTCTCAAGGCGCTGGGCCTGGGCCAGGGCGGCTTCAGTGCGGGCGCGTTCCTCCAGGCTCTCCTGCAGCTCCCGGGTGCGCTCGGCGACACGGGCTTCCAGGTCGCTGCGGGCCTCGACGATCTCGGTGATGTCGCTGGACGACCCGAACCAGCGGCGGATGGTTCCGTCTTCCTCACGGACTGCCGAGGCGCGGCCGTTGAACCAACGCCAGACTCCGTCGTGACGGCGGACCCGGTACTCCACGTCGAAGGGCAAACCGCCCTTCACCGCCTGTTCCCAGGCCTGTTGCACGGGATCGCGATCCTGGGGATGCACGGCTTCCAGCCACCCCTCGCCCTTGTGCTTGTCGGCGGGCACGCCGGTGAAGTTGACCCACTGAGGGCTGAGATAGTCGCAGAAGCCGTCGACGCGGTTCGACCACAGGAGCTGTGGCAGGCTGTCCACCAGCGCGCGAATCCGCGCTTCGCCCGCGCGCAACGCGGTCTCCGCCATCCGCCGGTCGGTGACGTCGACACAGGAGCCGACATAGCCCTGGAAGCCTCCAGCCTCGTCGAAGGCGGGCGCCGCGGTCTCCTCCAGCCAGCGATACTCGCCGTCATGGCGGCGGAGCCGGTACTCCATGCGGCCGGGCTCTCGATGGGCGAAGTGCCGCGCATAGGCCGCCAGCAGGGGCTCGCGGTCGTCGGGATGGACGTTCTCCAGCCAGCCGCGGCCGATCTCCTCCTCGAGCGTGCGACCGGTGAACGCCAGCCAGGTGTTGTTGAACCAGCTCGCGGTCTGTGTGGCCGCGCTCATCCAGATGAGAACCGGCGCCGCGTTGGCGATGTTGCGGAATTGGTCGCGCCCGCGGACGGCGGCGGTCTCGGCCTCTCGCTGCGGGGTCACATCTCGGAAGGAGACGGCCACGCCGCCCTCCAGCTTCACCGCGCTGGAGTGCAGGAACCGCTCCTGGCCGTCGATGATCCGGCGCACCTCGATGTCGTCTGGGCCGCCGGTAGCCATCACGGCGATGAAGCGGCGGACGGTCTCCGCGCCATTGCCATCGGGAAACACCTCGCGGACTCGCCGGCCGACGAGGCCGTCGACACCCGCAGGCGCCATCCTCTCGGCGGCCGGGTTGGCGTAGGCCCAGACGAAGTCGACCACCACGCCGCGCTCGCGAACCGCCTCCAGGATCACGAAGGCGTCCAGGCCGTGTTCCTGGAAGATTCGGAATCGCTCCTCCGCCGCCGCGCCCCGCACGATGGCCAGGCGGATCGCCTTGGCGATGGTCACCATCACCAGGGTGGTGATCAGGAAGAGGACGAGCTGGGAATAGTTGGGGACGGGCATCCAGACCGCCCAGACAAGGGCCGCGCTGGTGACCGAGGCGATCAGCCCTCCACGCATCCCCGCCACTAGGGTGGCGAACAGGATCGCGGGAAAGAAGGCCATGAAGTTCGGCGGCTCGGCCAGGACAAGGCCTGCGAGCGCGCGGAAACCCGCGGCGGCGGCCACCGCGGCCAGGGCCGCGCCATAGGCCGCCACCGGATGCTCGATCGCCGTGGCGAATCGCCGCGCCCAACGTCCGATCATGTCGCGCTCACGCCCTCACCAACTCCCATGGGCGTAACGGAGGCCGAAACGCGCCTCAGGTAAAGCGTGACCATGGAAGAAGAGCGGACCGGCCTCGGGGCCGGTCCGTGGCGTGTGTTAGCGCGGCGCCATCCGGATCGCGCCGTACAGACGGACGTCCTCGCCGTTGAAATAGCCGTTGGTGATCATCTGCAGCGCCAGGGACGCATAGTCGTCGGCGTGGCCCAGGCGCTTGGGGAAGGGCACGGAGTTGGCCAGGGCCTGCTTCACCGCTTCCGGCGCGCCGCGCATCAGCGGGGTGTCAAAGATGCCAGGCAGGATGGTGTTCACCCGGATGCCTTCGCTGGCCAGGTCGCGGGCGATGGGCAGGGTCATGCCGACCACGCCGCCCTTGGAGGCGGAATAGGCCGCCTGGCCCATCTGGCCGTCCTCGGCCGCCACCGAGGCGGTGTTGACGATGGCGCCGCGTTCGCCGTCGATGGGCTCCAGGTCCAGCATGCCCTTCGCCGACTTGGCGATGCAGCGGAAGGTGCCGACCAGATTGATCTGGATGATCAGGTTGAAGGCGTCGAGGGGGAAGTGCTTGGTCTCGCCGGTGGCCTTGTCGCGGCCGGCGGTCTTGGCGGCGTTGCCGGTGCCGGCGCAGTTGACCAGGATACGCTCCTGACCATGGGCCGCGCGGGCCTTGGCGAAGGCCGCGTCGACGTCGTCGTCGGAGGTGACGTTGCACTTGCAGAAGACGCCGCCCACTTCTTTTGCGACTTCTTCGCCCTTGGCTTCGTTCATGTCGAAGATGGCGACCTTGACGCCGTGGGCCGCGAGTTGGCGCACGGTGGCTTTGCCGAGGCCCGACGCGCCGCCGGTCACGACCGCGGCGATGGAGGAATCGAGTTTCATGGACGCTTGGCTCCCGTTCTCGTCTAAACTGATGTCGGAGGCTTTAGCCCGATGAGCGCAGACTCAAAAGCGTCACCCCACGTCAACGGGGCGGCTTTCGACCCGAAGCAGGCGTTGGATCCCGCCCGCGCCCTGGTCCCGTCGGTGGTCCAGGTGAACGAGCAGCGCGTGGCCAAGGGCTTCGGGCCCAAGATCCGGCGCACGGCGGCCAAGATCCCGTTCGCCGGCGACGCGCTGTCGGTGTGGTTCTGCGCCAAGGATCCGGCCACGCCACGGACGGCCAAGGCGATGATGATGGCGGGGCTCGCCTATTTCGTCATGCCGGCCGACGCCATTCCCGACGTCCTGGCGATCGTGGGCTTCACAGACGACGCGGCGGTGTTCGCCCTGTTGATGGGGCTGGTGGGCAAGAACCTGAAGCCCCGCCACCGCGACGCCGCCCAGGACCTACTCGACCAGATGAAGCGCGACGACGACTAGAGCGGTTCGGCCGCCCGGGCGGTCACGGCCGCGGCGGCCTTGCTGATCTGGTGCTCGCGCCAGGTGATGAACAGGGTCGAGGCGACGACCAGTCCGGCGCCGGCGATGGTCCAGACGGTCGGAATCTCGTGGAACAGCGCGAAGCCGACGATCACCGTGAACACCAGGCGGATATAGTCGATGGGCGCCATGGCCCCGGCGTCGCCGATGGACATGCCCTTGATGTAGCAGCCCTGGGTGATGGTCCCCAGCACCCCCATGGCCCCCAGCAGGGCGAGGTCCGCGGGCTCTGGCCAGCGCCAGGTGAAGATCGCCCCGGGGATACCAAGCACCAGCCCCAGCGTCGCCGACCAGACCAGCAGGACGATGGGTGAATGGTCCCGCGTCATCACCTTCATTCCGGTGATGGTCAGGGCGAACAGGAAGGACGAGGCCAGCATGGCCAGGGCCGGCAGGCCGATGGCGAACCCGTCGACCCCGGGCCGCAGCATGACCAGAACGCCCAGGAACCCGACCACCGCCGCCCCGATCCGCAGCGGGCCGACGGTCTCGCGCACCACGAAGGCGGCCAGCGGCACCAGCCAAAGAGTGCGGGTGAAGGACAGGGCGTTGGCGTCGGCCAGCGGCATCTTCTGGAAGGCGTAGAAGGACAGGATCATCCCCACCGTGCCCGCCGCCGAGCGGAAGATCAGGATGCCCGGCCTTGTGGTGGCGAAGGCCGCGCCGCGGTGCTTGAGGA
>NZ_JANOCX010000303.1:0-3392 GCF_031412415.1 Phenylobacterium sp. | reverse complement strand
GGTGAATTGGACCACCTCGCCGACCACGACGGACAGGCCACGATTTCGGACTACTTCCTGTGGGACGCCAAGGGCGCGGTAAAGCGCCTGGCGGCCCCGCGTCTCGTCACCGAGGCCGCTGAGATCAATTCGGAGACCATCAAAGCCTATCCAATGTGGTTCGCCATGAGTGCGATCCGAAACTCGGTTCGCCAGCTTTTCACGTTCCAGGTCGATGACGATATCAACATCGCGCCCACGGAAATGATGATCCCGATCTTCAGAATGATCGGTGACGAGCTGCCGCAGCACTACCTGAACTCTGCCCAGTCTCGTGGCCAATTCCCGCTCTCGGTCGCGCGCGCCCTACTTTCGCTCGGCCTTGTCAGCTCGGTGCTGCTGATCGGTTATGTGGCCGCGAGACGGTGGCGGATGGTCAATCCTGAGGTTTGGGTGTTCGCCTACACCGCTGCGGTGGGCGTCTTCGCCAACTCCCTCGCTATCGGGGCGCTCTCGGCGATCCATGATCGATATCAGAACCGGGTGATTTGGCTGGTGCCGCTCGTCGCCTTGCTCATCGTATGGTCCGCTTTCGCGGGCGCAAGTCGTCGTCTCCCGTCCGCGACAGCCGGTGAGGCGGATCGGTCGCCCTAGAGCTTCAGATTGAAGGGCTTCAGCACCCAGGCCACATAGGCCAGGACCACGAGGATGATCAGGAAGGCGAGGCCCCCCTGCCCTTCGTTGCCGACGTAGTTGGCGAGCGCGCAGCCGACGCAGGCCGGCAGATACTGGAACACGTTGTCCTTGGGCTCTTCCTGCGCGGTCGAGCGATGAAGGAACAGCACGACGAGTCCCGCGAAGATGGCGACCGTCACCCAATCGTAGATCGTCTGCACGCCATCAACCCCCAAGCGCCGCACTGCGTGTCGGGCAGGCGTCGCCAGCCCCTTAGATCAGACCCGCCGGCCGCGCAATCGTCAAACCCTTGCGCGAACACGGCGAAACGCCCTTGCGGACGATCGGTACAGCAACCGCGCGACCGAAGCCTTGCGACGCACGACCCAAGGCCGGAGCCTAGGACGAAATTCTTAAGGTAAACTTGGCGGCGATCACCGAAATGTGCGGGGCGACACTTCGAAGCTCTGCCCTGCTTGGCGCGACCGGCGCCGACCTCTATGAGATTAGGCCGCGCACACCGACAATAACAGCCGCCCAGAGCCCGATCGAGGCGCAGCCGCCGATCGCCAGGCCAAGGCCCACGGGCAGTCGTGCTGTCCGCGCCCGCGTTGCGCGCGGCATAGAAGCAATGACAGCTTTCGCGCCCACCGGACCCACGCTCCCAAGTCGAAAGGCCGTTTCTCGGCCGTGAACAATAAGAACGCAGCCGCGGTTAAAAATTCGTGCTTCGCGTGCGGAATATTGATCGTGGATAAAAAAGCGTTACCAGTTTTCGCGATAGCCAGTATCGCGGACTGGGTGACGAGTAGCTTTATGATTGATGGGGCCCATTCGGTCGATCGGCAGGCGGCTTCGCGGCCCGTGACGGCGCTTTACGCCGTCGCCAAGCCCGGCCGCGACCCCGGCGAAGGTGGCCGGGTCCTGCCGCCGCTGCCGGTGGCCACCAGCATCGGCAAGCGGCTCTTCGACATCCTTGTCGCGTCCGGCGCGCTCCTGGTCTTTCTGCCCCTGCTGCTCATGCTGGCCCTGCTGATCCGCCTGGACGCGCCAGGCCCGGCCCTGTTCCGGCAGCGGCGCACCGGCCTCGGCGGCCAAGTGTTCACCGTCTATAAGCTTCGCACCATGACCGTCGTCGAGGACTCTGGCGAAGTGCGCCAAGCCACCAAGAACGACGCGCGGGTCACCCAGATCGGCGCGGTCCTGCGCAAGCTGAGCCTCGACGAACTACCCCAGCTCTTCAACGTCCTGATCGGCGACATGTCGATCGTCGGACCGCGCCCGCACGCCCTCGCTCACGACCAGTTCTACGGCGAACGCATCCCCACCTATGACGAGCGCTTCCGCGCCCGCCCCGGCCTGACCGGCTTCGCCCAGATCAGCGGCTTCCGTGGAGAGGTGCGTGAGCTGAAGCAGATGGCCGACCGCGTCGCCGCCGACAACGCCTATATCGACCGCTGGTCCCTGGGCCTGGATCTGATCATCGCGTTCAAGACCCTGCCCCTGATGCTGCGCGACCCCAACGCCTATTAGGCGACGCCGCGCCGATCGCCCGCGACAACCCTCGCGTGTCAGCCCGGGCGACCTTCGCGTCCGGAAAAGAATCTTAACCGCCCAAGCTTAGTCTCTTGAGGCCTGATCCCAGGCCAACCAAGGATGAGCAGGTCGTTGACCGCGGTCGCTGAGCGCAGACGCAAGGGCCGGACCCCGTTCCGGCAGCGCCGGCGCTCGGCCGAACGCATCGCCGCGCTCGGCGTCGAGATGGACCTGGTGCGCCCCGAGGAGGTGATGCACCACGTCACCGAGGCCGTCGAGAATGGCCGGTCCTGGTGCATCGCCAACCACAACGCCCACAGCGTCTATCTCAGCCAACGGGACCCGGAGTTCGCGGCCTTCTTCGACACCGCCGATGTGATCGAGCTCGACTCCACCCCGATCATCTTCTTCACCCAGTTGCTGGGCCTCCACTCCCGCCCCTTCCACCGCTGCACCTATCTAGATTGGCGCGAGCACTTCTGGAGCCTGGCCCAGCGCAACCGCTGGCGGGTCTTCTATCTGGGTGGCGAACCCGGCGTGGCCGCGCGCGCCGCCGAACGGTTGACGCAGGGCTACCCGGGCGCCCTCATCTCCACCCGCCACGGCTACTTCGACATGTCGCCCGAAGGAGCCGAGAACGAAGCCGTGCTGGCCGAGATAGCCGCGGCGCGGCCTCAAATCCTGTTCGTCGGCATGGGCATGCCGCGCCAGGAGATCTGGCTGCTGCAAAACCGCCACCGCCTGCCGCCCTGCGTTGTCTTCTCCGTCGGCGCCGCCTTCGACTATGAGGCCGGAGTCCAGGTCGCCGCGCCGCGCTGGATCGGACGCATAGGCTTCGAGTGGCTGTTCCGCCTAGCCGTCGATCCACGCCGCCTGTTCCACCGCTATTGCGTGGAGTCATGGTTCCTGCTGGCGCCTGCCGCGCGCGACATCGCCGCCGCCGCGCGCGCGGGCCGGCTGTTCAAGCGTCGCAACGCCATGGGTCTGTCACCTCGGAAAGACGGCGCTCCGGCCTGAACCCGCCTTCCGCTCGGCCCACGGAGCCGATATCGAGCCGCCATGTCACGCGTCATTCTTTGGTCGGCCAGATTGGCCCTTCTCCTGCTCGCCGGCGTCACTGTCTATGGAGCGCTGGACCCAAGGCACAATGCCCAAGCCTTCCCCGTCGGCCATGATGAGATCGAGCACGTGGTGCTGGCCTA
>NZ_JANOCX010000302.1:0-6322 GCF_031412415.1 Phenylobacterium sp. | reverse complement strand
GAAGGCGTGGAACAGCTTGATGATGCCCTCGCAGTGGAGGCTCTCGTCGCGCACCGACCAGCTGACGATCTGGCCCATGCCCTTCATCTTGTTGAAGCGCGGGAAGTTCATCAGCATGGCGAAGCTGGCGAACAATTGCAGGCCCTCGGTGAAGCCGCCGAACATGGCGAGCGTGCGGGCGATGTCGGCGTTGGTCTCGACGCCGAACTTCTGCATGTAGTCATGCTTGTCGCGCATCTCCTGGTAATCCAGGAAGGCCGTGAACTCGCTATCGGGCATGCCGATCGTCTCGAGCAGCAGGGCGTAGGCGGCGATGTGGATCGTCTCCATGTTGGAGAACGAGGCCAGCATCATCTTCACTTCGGTCGGTTTGAAGACGCGGGAGTAGCGCTCCATGTAGTTGTCGTTCACCTCGACGTCCGACTGGGTGAAGAAGCGGAAGATCTGGGTGAGGAGATTGCGCTCCTTGTCGTTGAGCTTGGCGGCCCAGTCCTTGAGGTCCTCGCCGAGCGGCACTTCCTCCGGCATCCAGTGGACCTGCTGCTGCTTCTTCCAGAAGTCGTAGGCCCACGGGTAGCGGAACGGCTTGTAGGCGAACGACGGCGTGAGCAGGCCTGGCAGGGACGAGCTGGGCAGGATGGAGCTGGCGGTCACGGAGTGGCTCTTTCGGTCGAATCTGAGTCGGCGCGGACGGTGGTCGCAGCAGCATGTAGCCACCATTTCGAGGCGCGTGTAATCACATTTCAGCGCGACATATCGGCCACTGCTTGTGGCGCACGACTTTCGAACCACAAGATATGGTGGAAGTACCCAAATGACCGACCAACTGACCCTGTTCGGCGCCAAGGGCTCCGGCGCCGTGGCGGTCGAGGCCGCCCTGACCTTGATCGGGGCGCCCTACCGGCTGATCGAGGCCTATACCTGGGACCACGACGATCCCGCCAGCGGCGACCTGGTGCTGGCGGCCAACCCGATGCGCCAGGTCCCGGCCCTGGTGCTGCCGGGCGGTGAGGCGATCACCGAGAGCGCAGCGATCCTGATCTGGCTGGCGGAGGCCTATCCGGCGGCGCGGCTGGCGCCCCTGCCCGGCGATCCGAAGCGGGCGCAGTTCCTGCGCTGGATGAGCTTCGTGTCGAGCGCGATCTATTCGCTCTACTGGGTGAAGGACGACCCCGCCCGGCTGGTCCCCGATCCGGCGGGCCATGCGGCCCTGACCGAGCGCACCCTGGAGCGGATCGCGCAGTGCTGGGGGATCATGGACAGCCAGGTGACGCCGGGGAGCTACATCCTGGGGGACGAGCTCAGCGTGCTGGACCTCTATGTGAACGTGGTCTCGCGGTTCCGGCCGCGACGGATGCGGTTTTACCGCGAGGCGCCGAAGATGGCGGCCTGCGTCAAGCGGGTGGATCAGGACCCACGGCTGGCGGCGTTCTGGAAGGAACGGATGGGGTGAGGCCTCGCCCGCCGCGGCACGGCCCTTGCCGGCGATCATCTACTTTGATAAGTCTAAGTAGAAGTCCCGAAGAGAGGCGCGCGGATGGACCGGCCTTCGCTCGAGCTGCTACGGCGCCTCGCCGCCGCCCGCGCGATCCCCATGCGACCCGCTCCATCGTCGGGCTGGATGCAGGCCTCCGACGGTGTGGACCTGCACTATCTCGACTGGGCCGGCGGCCCTGAGACCTTGATCTTGCTGCACGGCGGATCGCTCTCGGCCCACTCTTTCGACCTTCTGGCCCTGGCGATGGGCGAAGGCGTGCGCTGTGTCGCCCTCGACCTGCGGGGCCACGGCCTGAGCGGCTGGGCCGACAGCTACCCGGTGGAACGGGCGGCGGCCGATGTCATCGAGCTCGCCGACCGGCTGGGCGTCGCCACGCTCCACCTCGCCGGCATGTCGCTGGGCGGGTGCGTCGCCGGCCACGCGGCGCCGGGCCTGGGCGCGCGTCTGGCAAGCCTCGCCTTCATCGACGTGGGGCCCGACGTCCGTTTCGCGGCCACCGCCCGCATGCGCGCCTTCATGGCGTCCGTGCGCCCGGCGACATGCGTGGAGGAGGTGGTGCGATGGGCCCTCGCGGTCAGCCCGCGGACTGATCCCGACCTGATGCTCTACCGCTACCAGTCGCTCTTGAAGCCGGGCCCGGAGGGCTTCGTCTGGCGGGCCGACCGGCGTCGGCCGACCGACTTTGCTCACATCCTCGGCCGGGTGGCGGAGCTCGCCGGGCAGGCGGGTCAGGTCCAGTGCCCGGTTCTGGTGGTCAAGGGTCGCCGCAGCCGGGTGCTCAGCCGAGCCGCCGCCCGCGCCTTCGCAGACCGCTTTCCCCGCGGCGACTGGGCCATGGTTTCCGACGCCGGCCACAACATCCAGGAGGACCAGCCGCTGGCGCTCGCGGCAACCCTCCGAGCCCATATTCAGGAGATGTCCAGATGAGCCTGATGCAGCAGTTCGTCGCCCAGCGGCGCGCGTTCGAAGCCGCCTACGAGGACGGCGACTGGCGGCCGCTGGAGGCCTTCTTCCACCCGGACGTCACCTATGAGGTGATGAACATGCCATTCCATTGCGTGGTCCAAGGCCGCTCGGCGATGCTGGCCGCGATCCGGCGGTCTGTGGAGGGCTTCGACCACCTGTGCGACCGTACGGTGGGGATCGATGTCGTGGTCCGCGAGGAAGGCGCCAATGTCATCACCTATGGCGGCATGCGGTTCGAGCGCCCAGGCGCGCCGCCGACGACCGCCCGGCTATGGGAGATCGCGACCTATCGAGACGGCCTCATCCAGCGGCTCGTCGACCTCTACGACGCCGGCGTGTGCGCCGAGTTCGAGCGCTGGATGGCGGCGTGGGGGGAGGGTCTCGACCCTAGCTACGTCTCAAGCTGATCGGCCACCCAGGCCATGAACTCGTTCTGCGCCACGCCCTGGAGGCCGGCGCTGCGCAGATGCGCGTCGCCCGACAACGCCTGGGCGAAGGTGACGGCCCCCAGGAGGGCGATCATCTTCTGGCTATCCTCGAAGGCCGGGGCCGCCAGACCGGCCGCCCGCGCGCGCTGCGCCCGCCCAGCGTGCAGCCATTCCGCGAGCGGCTGGAGCATGCCGGCCCCCTTGGGCGACCAGCCGGCGAGCATGAGCCACATGGCGAGCCGGGCCGTGCCGCGGCGTTCATAAAGTTCGGAAAGCCGGCTCGCGGCCTGGCGGAGATCGATGCCCGCCGCGTCCCCGACGGACATCGCGCCTTGCACCTCTTCCACGAACCGGCGGCCTGAGAACCGCAGCAAGGCCTCCATCAGACCCTCGCGGTTGCCGAAGTGATAGTGGATGGCCGCATCGGTCAGGCCGAGGTCGCGGGCGATCCGCTGCACCTTCACGCCGTTCGGGCCCTCGTCGATCAGGCAACGCTCCGCGGCCTCCAGGATCGCCTGACGCGACGCCTCGACCGTCCGCCGCACCCGCTTTCCACCCGCATCAGCCATCCGTCGCTCCACCTGGACCAAGCTAAGTACGCGCTTCAACAGGTCGGCTTGTCGAGAAGGGATGCGCTCAACGCCCGGCGCGAGCGGCGGTCATGCCCTTCGGGAAGAGAGCGGCTACTGTCCCGGGCGGATGGTCAGCGAGAAGGCGGCCAGGGTGTCTTCCTTGGTCTCCTGGCCCCAGATGCGATGCTGGCCCTTCACCTCGCGGTGGATCAGGCCGAAGGAGGTCTGCATCACGCCCTTGCGGAAGCCGATCCCCACCTGGGCGTCGCCGACCAGGGTGCTGGAGACGTCGGTGGACCAACCGGCGCGGTCCCAGTCGCCTTCGTTGCGCAGCATGTTGAGGCCCACGGCCCGGCCGCTGGCGGCGGCGAACAGGTACCAGCGGCCCCGGTCGCCGAAGGCCGCCCCGTCCTGGACGCCCATGTCGCTGAGCTGGGACTTGACCACGTCGTCACGGCGCTGGCCGACCGTGAGCACGGCGCCGGCCTCGGCCTGGCCGCCGGCGTTGCTGACGCCCAGGCCCGCGTGCGGAGCCAAGTGCAGATCATAGGCGCCGGCTTCGAACTTCACGCCGGCGAAGTCGCGGGTGACCGCGATCTCATAGGCGTCGGCCTCGAACTGGACGCGCTTGAGGTCGAGCACCGGACCGGGAACGGGGGTCTCGCCGATACTGAGGCGGAGGCGGTCCACGGCGCCGTTGGCGCGTTTGGCCAGAGCGATTTCGTTGGTGCGCCAGCGCAGGTCGCCATCGCGGTCCATCAATCGCTGGAAACTGTCATCTGAGCGGGATTGCGGCGCGAAGGCCGCGTTCATCAGCGCCTCGGCGCCGTCGTCCGGCGCGGCCTGAGCGGCGCTGGTGAAACAACAGACGATGGCCAGCCCAGCCAACGACCTCATACGCGACCTCCCGAGATCACCCGGAATGGGGTGACCTGAACCCTATGCTTCCATGCTGAATCAATTGCGCAGGCCGGGAAAACGTTCCCGTGAGCCGTTCGGTCGGTCGGTACGTTTCGCATGAGCCCCCCACGAGCCGCGACGTTGTGGGGAGCTTAGCGCGGCGCCGGCGCCGCGCTAGTGGGATTCTACTGGCAGGCGAGGTCCGACGGCGCGCAGCATCCCTCTCCCCTCGCGGGAGAAGGAAAGTCGTCAGGCCATCGATCAGATTACTGGCAGGCGAGGCACTCTTCATAGTCGGTGCGTTCGCTGGACATCGCCACCACCGCGGCGCCTTCGCCCCCGGCGTGGGAGGCGCGCTGAACCGACTTGGAGCGCATGTAATAGAGCGACTTGCAGCCGCGTTCCCAGGCCTGCCAGTGCAGCATGTGCAGGTCCCACTTATCGACCTCGCCCGGCAGGAAGATGTTCACCGACTGGGACTGGCAGATGTCGGGCGTGCGGTCGGCGGCCAGTTCGATCACCCAGCGCTGGTCCAGCTCGAAGGCGGTCTTGTAGATGTCCTTGTCGTCCTGGCTGAGGCAGTCGAGGTGCTGGACCGAACCCTCGTTCTCCAGGATCGAGTCCCAGATCTCGGCGGTGTTGTGGCCGGTCGTCTCCAGCTAGCGCTCGAGGTAGGGGTTCTTGACGGCGAAGGAGCCCGACAGGGTCTTGTGGGTGTAGATGTTGGCCGGGATCGGCTCGATACCGGCGCTGGTGCCGCCGCAGATGATCGAGATCGAGGCGGTGGGCGCGATGGCCAGCTTGTGGCTGAAGCGCTCCATGACGCCCCGCTCGGCGGCGTCGGGGCAGGCGCCGCGCTCGGCGGCCAGGGTCCGGGAAGCCGCGTCGCACTGGCGGCGCAGATGCTTGAACAGGCGCATGTTCCAGGACTTGGCCAGCGCGCTCTCGAACGGCACGTTCTGGGCCTGGAGGAAGGTGTGGAAGCCCATCAGGCCCAGGCCGACCGACCGCTCACGGATCGCGGCGTAGACGGCGTTGGCCATCTCCGGCGGGGCGCGGTCGATGAAGTCCTGCAGGACGTTGTCGAGGAAGCGCATGACGTCCTCGATGAAGGTCGGGTGGTCGCGCCACTCCATGAACTTCTCGGCGTTGACCGAGGAGAGGCAGCAGACGGCGGTGCGCTCCTTGCCCAGGTGGTCGGTGCCGGTGTGGAGCATGATCTCCGAGCACAGGTTCGACTGGCGCACCGAGAGGCCGAGCTCGCGCTGATGCTGCGGCATGGCGCGGTTCACGGTGTCGGAGAAGATCAGGTAGGGCTCGCCGGTCTGCAGGCGGACCTCGAGGATCTTCTGCCAGAGAGACCGGGCGTCGACCTCGCGGATGATCTCTTTCGTCTTGGGCGAGCGCAGGCCGAACATGGCGCCTTCGCGCACGGCCTCCATGAACTCGTCGCTGATCGAGATGCCGTGGTGCAGGTTCAGCGACTTGCGGTTGAAGTCGCCCGAGGGTTTGCGGATCTCGAGGAACTCCTCGATCTCCGGGTGGTGGATGTCGAGATAGACCGCCGCCGAGCCGCGGCGCAGGGAGCCCTGGCTGATGGCGAGGGTGAGGCTGTCCATCACGCGGATGAAGGGGATGATGCCGCTGGTCTGGCCCGCGCCCTTCACCTTCTCGCCGATGGAGCGCACGCCGCCCCAATAGGTGCCGATGCCGCCGCCGTTGGAGGCCAGGGCCACGTTCTCGTTCCAGACGCTCTGGATACCGTCCAGCGAATCGCCCACGGCGTTCAGGAAGCAGGAGATCGGCAGGCCGCGACCGGCGCCGCCGTTCGACAGGACCGGGGTGGCCGGCATGAACCAGAGGTTCGAAATGTAGTCGTAGACGCGCTGGGCGTGGTCGGCGTCGTCGGCATAGGCGGTGGCCACGCGGGCGAACATGTCCTGGTAGCTCTCGCCGGC
>NZ_JANOCX010000301.1:0-1750 GCF_031412415.1 Phenylobacterium sp. | reverse complement strand
GGCGCGACCGTGGTCGGCAACCCTGCGCGGCCCCTCCCGCCCAAGCCGCGTTAACCCGCGACTCAGGACTCCGAAACCCCGCCTTTACCCCGACCCTGTATCAATCCGGGTCAATACGAGCCTCGTCCATGCAGGCGAGCGTCCGATCAGGTGTGGGTGTTTTCTAATGACCAAGACGGTCCTCGTCGTCGATGACGACCCGACTCAACGCCGGCTGATCCAGTCGGTCCTGGAGCGCGACGGATTCGCCGTCGCCCACGCCGAGAGCGGCGAGGCGGCGATTGCGCGCCTGCAGTCCGGCGCCGCGGCCGACATCGTGCTGCTGGACCTGGTGATGCCCGGCCTGTCGGGCCAGGACACCCTGAAGGAGATGCGTGCGCGCAGCTTCTCGACCCCGGTCATCGTGGTCACCGCCACCGGCGGTATCGACACCGTGGTCCAGGCCATGCAGGCCGGCGCCTGCGACTTCTTCATCAAGCCGGCCAGCCCGGAACGCATCATCGTCTCGATCCGCAACGCGCTCTCCATGGGCGCGCTGAAGGGCGAGGTCGAGCGGCTCAAGAAGCATTCCTCCGGCCGCATGACCTTCGCCGACATGGTGGGCGACAGCCCGGCCATGACCATGATCAAGCGCATGGGCGAGCGGGCGGCCAAGTCCTCCATCCCCATCCTGATCACCGGCGAAAGCGGGGTGGGCAAGGAAGTGATCGCGCGCGCCGTGCACGGCTCGTCCGACCGGGCCGGCAAGCCCTTCGTGGCGGTGAACTGCGGCGCCATCCCCGAGAACCTGGTCGAGAGCATCCTGTTCGGCCACGAGAAGGGCAGCTTCACCGGCGCCACCGACAAGCATGTGGGCAAGTTCCAGGAGGCCAATGGCGGCACCCTGTTCCTCGACGAGGTCGGCGAGCTGCCGCTGGACACCCAGGTCAAGCTGCTGCGCGCCCTGCAGGAGAGCGAGATCGACCCGGTGGGCTCCAAGCGCTCCATCAAGGTCGACGTCCGCATCGTCTCGGCCACCAATCGCGACCCCGAGCAGGCGGTCAAGGACGGCCTCTTCCGCGAAGACCTGTTCTATCGCCTGAACGTCTTCCCCATGCTGGCCCCGGCCCTGCGCGATCGACGCGAGGACATCCCGGCCCTGGTCGATCACTTCGTCCGCCGCTTCAATGTCGAGGAGGGCAAGACCGTGGTCGGCGCCTCGGCCGAGACCCTGGCCTTCCTCACCGCCTTTGACTGGCCGGGGAATGTCCGCCAGCTGGAGAACGCGGTCTATCGCGCCATCGTGCTGGCCGACGCGCCCTATCTGCAGCCCTACGACTTTCCGGCCATCTCCGGGGTGGCCGCTCCGCCGCCTGAGGCCGTCACGTCGACGGCCAGCCGCCTCCCGGTCCAGCTGCCCACCGCCGAGCAACTGGTGGCCGACATGTCGGCCGACGCCCCGGTGCGCATCCTCGACAACCGCGGCCACCTGCGGACCCTGGAAGAGATCGAACGCGACCTCATCCAGCTCGCCATCGAGATCTATGCCGGCCACATGTGCGAGGTCGCCCGGCGTCTCGGCATCGGCCGCTCCACCCTCTATCGCAAGGTCCGAGAACAGGGCCTCGAGGACGTCCTGAAGGGATCAGACGATGAAACTGACGGTTCTGAGACCGCAGCCGCGTGACGAACGCCTGCGCGAGCTGATCCGCCAGGGTCGGCTGGCCGCGGCGCGCGCCGAGACGGTGCGGGCGGCGAAGGCGCTCTAATC
>NZ_JANOCX010000300.1:0-8197 GCF_031412415.1 Phenylobacterium sp. | reverse complement strand
CGGCCCCAGTCGCATCGCGTGGGCGAGCAGATCGGCGCGAAGGCGGACACCGACCTGAACAGCTCCGGGTGGCGCAGGGCCAGGGTCAAGGCCCCGTGCCCGCCCATGGAATGTCCGAACACCCCTAGCCGCGCCGGATCGACGGGGCAGCTCTCCGTCACCGCCGCGATCAGGTCGGCGGTGATGTAGGTCTCCATGCGAAAGTGCGGCGCCCAAGAAGCCTGCGTGGCGTCCACATAGAAGCCGGCGCCCTGGCCCAGATCATAGGCCGGATCGTCGGCGACGCCTTCGCCGCGCGGGCTGGTGTCGGGCGCCACGACGGCGAGCCCCAGTCTGGCGGCGGCGGCGTAGGCGCCGGCCTTGGTGGTGAAGTTGTCCTCCGTGCAGGTGAGGCCCGACAGCCAGATCACCCACGGGAACGGTCCGTCGCCCGGCGGCAGGAAAATGCTGAACCGCATGGGCGTGCCGGTGGCCGCGCTGGCATGACGGCGATAGCTCAGCGTCCCGCCATGGACGCGGTGTTGCTGCAGGATTTCCAGGCTCATGGCGGTGTTCTAACCCGGATTTCGGGTTCGAGCGCACGCGGCCCTGGAAATTTTCGAGGCGGGGCTTTCGTAGATTCGAGATTCCGTGTCCCCCTGTGCCCTCAAGATATCGAGGGGGTTTCCATGAGAACGTTTCCGCTGGCCCTGGCGCTCGCCGGACTGCTCGCCGCCACGGCGCCGGCCGCGCTGGCGCAGGGCTATTCCACCGAGAAGGTCGCCGCGCTGAAGGTCGAGGCGATCGCCGGGGTCGATAGCCGCGCCAAGCTCGCCCAGCAGATGACTGACCAGATCTTCTCGTACGGCGAACTGGCCTTCCAGGAGGTCGAGACCTCGAAATACGTCACCGGCGTTCTGGAGAAGAACGGGTTCACCATCGTGCGCGGCGTGTCGGGTCTGCCCACCGGCTGGACGGCGACCTGGACCAACGGCAAGGGCGGTCCGGTCATCGCGCTCGGCAGCGACATCGACGGGATCCCCAAGGCGTCGCAGAAGCCGGGCGTCCCCTGGCACGACCCGATCGTTGAAGGCGCGCCGGGCCACGGCGAGGGGCACAATTCGGGTCAGGCCCTGAACGTGGTGGCGGTGCTGGCGGTCAAGGAGATCATGCAGCGCGAGGGCATCGCCGGGACCTTGGTCCTGTGGCCCGGCGTCGCCGAGGAACTGCTGGGCGGCAAGGCCTACATGGTCCGCGACGGCGTGTTCAAAGGTGTCGACGTGGCGGTCTTCACCCACGTGGGAAACAACCTGCAGACCGCCTGGGGCCAACCCCAAGGGACGGGTCTGGTTTCGGTGGAATACACCTTCAAGGGCTCGGCCGCGCACTCGGCCGGCGCGCCCTGGCGCGGCAAGAGCGCTCTGGACGCCGTCGAGCTGATGAACATGGGCTGGAACCTGCGCCGCGAGCACCTGCGCCCGGAACAGCGCTCGCACTACGTGATCACCGACGGCGGCGACCAGCCCAACGTCGTGCCCTCGGTGGCCAAGGTCTGGTACTATTTCCGCGAGCAGACCTTCGCCGACATTCGCAAGAACTTCGAGATCGGCAACACCATCGCCGAGGCCGCGGCGAAGATGACCGACACCACGGTCGAGCGCCGGGTGATCGGTTCGGCCGCGATCCAGCACTTCAACAAGCCCCTGGCCGAGGCCGCCAAGGCCAATATCGACAAGGTCGGCCTGCCGAAATGGACGCCTGAGGAACAGGCCTTCGCCAAGGCGGTGCAGAAGAACCTGGGCGCCAAGGAAAAGGGCCTGGCCATCGAGCTGGAAGTGCTGAAGACCCCGCTCGAGAAGCCCGAGAGCGGTGGATCAGACGATATCGGCGACATCTCATGGACCGTGCCGACCGTCTCGATCTACTACCCGTCCAACATTCCCGAGCTGCCGGGACACCACTGGGCCAACGCCATCTCGATGGCGACGCCGGTGGCGCACAAGGGTGTGGTCGCGGGGTCGAAGGTGGTGGCCATGACCCTGCTGGACATCCTCACCCGGCCCGACCTGCGCACCGCGGCGAAGGACTACTTCGTCAAGGTCCAGACCAAGGACCAGCAGTACCAGCCGATGCTGGGCGCCGGCGACAAGCCGCCGATCGAGTTCAATACCGGGATCATGGCCCGCTACCGGCCCGAGATGACGAAGTTCTACTACGACCCGAAGAAGTACCCGACCTATCTCGATCAGCTCGGGATCAAGTGGCCCCCGACCGACTTGACCCCACCGAAGGGGAAGGAGGTTGGTGAAAATGGCCGGGAGCGGATTTCCACCCGCTCCCGTGCCAGGTTAGGCCGCGACCGGGGGAAGGTCCTGCGAAGCGGCCACCGCCGGGTGGACCACGCGGCCTCCAGCGACATTCAGTCCGGCGGCGAAGCCGGGATCCTCGGCAAAGGCCCGCTCCATCCCCTTGTCGGCGAGCGCCAGGACATAGGGGGTGGTGGCCGCGCCCAGCGCGTAGGTCGAGGTCAGCGGCGCTGCGCCCGGCATGTTGGCGACGCAGTAGTGGACAACGCCGTCGACCACATAGGTCGGCTCGTCGTGGGTGGTGGCGTGCGAGGTCTCGAAGCAGCCGCCCTGGTCGATGGCCACGTCCACCAGCACCGAACCCTTGCGCATCAGCTTCAGGTCTTCGCGCTTGATCAGCTTGGGCGCGGCGGCGCCGGTCACCAGCACGCAACCGATCACCAGGTCGGCGGTGGGCAACAGCTCCAGGAGTGCGCCGCGCGACGACAGCACCGTGCGGGCGCGGCCCTCGAAGTGCGCGTCCAGCGCCGCGAGGCGCTCAGGCGAGATGTCCATGATCGTCACGTCGGCGCGCATGCCCACGGCGATCTCGGCGGCGTTGAAGCCGGAGACGCCGCCGCCCAGGATGATCACCTTGGCCGGGGCCACGCCAGGCACGCCGCCCATCAGCAGGCCGCGTCCGCCGGCCGGGGCCAGAAGATAGGCCGCGCCGACCTGGGCGGCCATGCGGCCGGCGACCTGGCTCATGGGGGTGAGCAGAGGCAGGTCGCCCTTGCGGCCCAGGATCGTCTCGTAGGCGATGGCGGTGCAGCCCGAGGCCATCAGGCCCTGGGTCTGTTCGGGATCGGGGGCCAGGTGGAGGTAGGTGAATAGGGTGTGGCGCGGAGTCAGATGCGCGATCTCCTGGGCCTGCGGTTCCTTCACCTTCACGATCGTGTCGGCGGCGGCGAAGACTTCCGCGGCCGTGGCCAGGACCTTTGCGCCGGCCGCGACGTACTCGGCGTCGGCCAGACCGACCCCCGCGCCCGCTCCAGCCTGCACGTAGACCTCATGGCCATGGGCGGTGAGGGTCGCGACCACGGCGGGCACGAGACCCACGCGCTGCTCAAGAGGTTTGATCTCTGTGACGGTGCCGATGCGCATGGGGTTCCTCCGGTCTTGTTAGCGCGGAGGATATGGTCTGGTTGCCGGAGAAACCTTGAAAAGTGGCCGCTCATCGATCATTGGTTTGCAGCTTTCTTGCGCGAAAGGTGACCAATCCGGTGAAATCCTCAAACCACGTGACCGATAGCGCAGATAAACGCTTGTTAGACTACCTTCAGGCGCATGGCCGCGCGACGAACGTGGAGCTGGCCGAGGCGGCGCATCTCTCGGAATCGGCCTGCTTTCGGCGGGTGCGCGCCCTGGAGGCCGATGGCGTGATCACCGGCTACGCGGCGACGGTCGACCCCCGAGCGGTGGGCCTGGGGCTGTCGGTCTTCGTCTCGATCACGCTCGCCAGCCAGGCGCAGGACGTGCTGGCCGCCTTCGAGGCGGCGGTGGTCCAGGCGCCGGAGATCATGGAATGCCACTTGATGACCGGCCAGGCCGACTATGTGCTGCGGGTCGTCGCCGCCGACATGGACGATCTGGAACGGGTTCACGCCACGCGGCTGACGCGGCTGCCCGGCGTCGCGCGGATCAATTCATCCATCGCCCTGCGCACGGTGGTCCGCCGCACGGCCCTACCGCTCCGCTGAGGCCAATTTTCGCCATGGGTCGCGGTCAGCTTGCCGCGCCAGCAAGGAGACCTGTCATGCGCATCGCCCTCATCGCCATCGTCCTGGCCGCCAGCGCCAGCGGCGCGATGGCCGCCGAAGGCCGCTTCATCCATCCGGCCGACACCAGCAAGGACGACCGGATCGATAAGGCCGAGTGGGTGGCCTACAAGCTGCCGGCGGCCGAGTTCGCCAAGGCCGACAAGGACGGCGACGGCAAGATCAACGGCCCCGAGTTCGTGGCCTGGGACACGGCGCAGAAGGCCAAGCACACGGGACACTAGACTCAGAACCGCTCATCCCGGCCTTCGCCGCGCTGAGCGGTTGCGCGGGCCGCTAGGCCAGCGCCTGCTCCAGATCGGCGATCAGGTCGTCGGCGTCCTCGATGCCCACCGATAGGCGGATCAGGCTGTCGGCGATGCCAATGCGGGCGCGGGTCTCCGCCGGGATCGAGGCGTGGGTCATGATGGCCGGATGCTCGATGAGGCTCTCGACGCCACCCAGGCTCTCGGCGAGGGTGAACAGCCGGGTGCGCTCAAGCATCCGCAGGGTTCCGGCCAGGTCGCGGTCCAGCACCGCCGAGATCATCCCGCCGAAGCCGCCGGTCATCTGACGCTTGGCCAGCTCGTGCTGAGGATGGCTCTCCAGCCCGGGATAGATGACCTGGACAACGTCGGACCGCGCCTCCAACCAGCGGGCGATCTTCAGGCCGTTCTCGCAATGGCGCTGCATGCGCAGGGCCAGGGTCTTCACCCCGCGCAGGGCCAGGAACGAGTCGAAGGGCGAAGCGACGGCGCCCACGGCGTTCTGCAGGAAACCCACCTGATCGGCGAGGTCCTTGTTGGATCCCACGATGAGGCAGCCGCCGACGATGTCAGAATGGCCGGAAAGGTACTTGGTGGTCGAGTGCATCACCACGTCGAATCCGAACTCCAGCGGCCGCTGGCAGTAGGGGCTGGCGAAGGTGTTGTCGGCCGCCGCCAGCAGGCCGTGCTTCTTGGCGAGCACGGCGATGGCCTCCAGGTCGGCCAGCCCCAGCATCGGATTGGTCGGGGTCTCCACCCAGATCAGCCTGGTGTTGGGCCGGATCGCGGCCTCGACGGCGGCCAGGTCGGCGAGGTCGACATAGCTGAACTCCAGCCCGGCCGAGCGCTTGCGCACCTTGTCGAACAGCCGGAACGAGCCCCCATAGAGGTCCTCGCTGGCGATCACGTGGGAGCCGGCGTCCAGCACGTCCAGGAAGGTGGAGATCGCCGCCAGGCCCGAGGCGAAGGCGTAGCCTCGCGCCCCGCTCTCCAGGTCGGCCACCGCGCGCTCGAAGGCGAAGCGGGTGGGGTTCTGGCTGCGGGAGTACTCGAAGCCCTTGTGCTCCCCCGGGCTGGTCTGGGCGTAGGTCGAGGTGGCGTAGATCGGCGTGATCACCGCCCCGGTGGTGGGGTCGTGCGACTGGCCGCCATGGATGGCGCGGGTGGCGAACTCGAGCCGGTTCTTGCCGGCGCCCTTGATGTCGTCGCTCACGCTGCGCGCCTCAGATAGTTGATCAGGTCGATTCTGGTGATCAGCCCGACAAATTCGCGGCCGTCCAGGACGATGGCCACCTGATCCTTCTCGAACACCGGCAGCAGGGCGTCCAGCGAGTCTCCGGCCTGCAGGGTGTTGAGCTTGGCGGTCATGGCCGTGGCGACGTTCTGGGCGAAGCGGCGGTCGGGCTTGCTATCCTCGACGGCGTCCAGCAGGTCGCTCTCGTCGATCAGGCCGATCAGCCGCCCGTCGTCCATCACCGGCAGCTGGCTGACATCGGCCTGGCGCATGCGGTTGTAGGCCGTCAGCAGGGTGTCCTGCGGACCCACCGTAATCGCCCCACCGTCAGAGGGCGCGCGCGCGATCAGATCGCGCAGGTCCCCGTGCAGGTGGCGTTCGGTCAGGCCCTGCTCGGCGAGCCAGGAGTCGTTGTAGACCTTAGACAGGTAGCGGGAGCCCGTGTCGCAGACCAGGGTCACCACCCGTTTGGGTTCCGTCTGCTCACGACAGTAGCGCAGGGCCGCGGCCAGCAGGGTGCCCGACGACGAGCCCGCCAGGACGCCGGCCTTGGCCAGCAGCTCGCGGGCCGCGGTGATGCTCTCGGCGTCGGTGACCGAATAGGCCTTGGCCACCAGGTCCAGGTCGCAGTTGTCGGGAATGAAGTCCTCGCCGATCCCCTCGACCACCCAGGAGCCGGGTTCGATGGTCTTGCCGGTGTTGATCAGCGGCGCGAGGATCGAGCCGGTCGGATCGGCCAGCACCATCTTCGTCTTCGGCGAGGTCTTGGCGAAGTAGCGGCCCAGGCCCGTGAGCGTGCCGCCGGAACCGACGCCCACCACCACGGCGTCCAGGTCGCCCTCCATCTGCTGCAGGATCTCGGGCCCGGTGCTGGTCTCGTGCGCCCTGGGGTTCGCCGGATTGGAGAACTGGTTGATGAAGAAAGCGCCCGGAATGCCGGCCGCCAGGCGCAGGGCCATGTCCTGATAGTATTCCGGGTGCCCCTTGCCGACGTCGGAGCGGGTGATGCGCACATCGACGCCCATGGCGCGCAGGTGCTGGATTTTCTCGCGGCTCATCTTATCGGGGACGACCAGCAGGATCTTGTACCCCTTCAGCACCCCCACCTGGGCCAGTCCCAGGCCGGTGTTGCCGGCGGTGGCCTCGACGATGGTCCCGCCGGGCTTCAGGCTGCCATCGGCCTCGGCGGCCTCGATCATCGAGAGCGCGATACGGTCCTTGATGGAGCCGCCGGGATTGGCGTTCTCCAGCTTCACGAACAGTCGGCAAGGCCCGGTATCGAAGCCGGACAGCTCCAGCATCGGGGTGTTGCCGATCAGGTCCAGGGCGGACTCGACCGGCGGGGAGAGCGGCGGATGGGCGTTCATCGGGTTCTCATCGTCAAGGGACGTCTGGGGAAACGCGTCGAGGTCGGTTTCCGCGCCATTGGTCCAGGCACATGGCAGATTTTACCCCAATACCCCGGTTCGATGACGGCAGGAACAGCGTCCGTCGAACATGATCGCGCGAAATCGCGCCCGTACGGACTCGACAAGGCCGCGGGGCTCGGCTGAATTGCCCGCGCACAACTGTCCGGGGTCCTCATGATCGTTCGCCGCTTGCTCACCGCAGCCTTCGTCGCCGCCTTGTCCGCGCCGGCCCACGCCCAGACCCCCGCCCCCACGCCGCCGCCGGTCCCGGCGGAGACCGGCAAGTCGGAACAGGAGCCGCGCCCGAACGCCTCGGAGCTGAACAAGCCGGTGGCGACGCCGTCGCTGGAGAAGGCCGCCGACAAGCCCAAGTGGGATGTGAACGCACCGCCCGGCGCCACCCGCGAGGTGCCCATCGATGTGACCACCGGCACCTGGATGAGCCTGGACGTCAGCCCGGACGGCCGCGAGGTGATCTTCGACCTGCTGGGCGATCTCTATGTGATGCCGATCGGTGGCGGCGAGGCTCGCGCGCTCACCACGGGCATGGCCTGGGACATGCACCCGGCCTATTCGCCCAATGGCCGCTGGATCGCCTTCACCTCCGACCGCGGCGGCGGCGACAACATCTGGATCGTCGACCGCGACGGGTCCAATCCGCGCCAGGTGACCAAGGAGACCTTCCGCCTACTGACCCAGCCGGACTGGACGCCGGACTCCGAATACATCGTGGCGCGCAAGCACTTCAGTTCGACCCGGTCGCTGGGAGCGGGCGAGATGTGGCTCTACCACCGCTCGGGCGGGGAGGGCCTCCAGCTCACCAAGAAGCGCACCGAGCAAAAGGACTCCGGAGAGCCGGCCTTCAGCCCCGACGGCCGCTACCTCTATTTCAGCGACGACGCGACGGCCGGCGGGGTCTTCGAGTACTCCAAGGACGTCAACACTCAGATCTACGTGATCCAACGCCTGGACCGCGAAAAGGGCGAGGTCGAGCCCTTCGTCACCGGGCCCGGCGGCTCGATCCGTCCGACACCTTCGCCCGACGGCAAGTCCTTGGCCTTCATCCGGCGGGTTCGCTACAAATCCACCCTCTACGTCATGGACCTGACCTCAGGCCGCGAGACCCCGATCTTCGACGGGCTGGACCGCGACATGCAGGAGACCTGGGCGATCCACGGCGTCTATCCGTCCATGGCTTGGACCCCGG
>NZ_JANOCX010000299.1:0-2820 GCF_031412415.1 Phenylobacterium sp. | reverse complement strand
CGATCAGGAAGAAATCGGTCAGCAGGTAGCCGCGCTCGAAGAGGGGGATCAGGTCGGATAGCGGCGAGGGACCGGCCAGCTCGTAGTGGTGCAGGATCATCAGGATGGCGACGATGATGCGCATGGCGTCGAGCCACCCGCCCCGCTCGATCGGCGGGACGCTGGTCCGCGTCTCAATCCCAAACCACGACATGCCTGACCTCCTCCGGTCCATTCGGAGGCAGGATTGCAAGGGCCAAGCCATCCCGAAACGGGACAGGCTCAGGCTTGGGCGGGGCTCCAGGCGTTGACGCGCGGCGCCGGCGCAGGCCGCGTCGCGGGGACAGGCGCCTTGGCCGGGACGGGCCCCAGGATACGGGCCATGGCGGCCACGGCGAAGACCCAGGAGAGGTTGTTGTGCACCAGGATGATGCTCTCCGACATGGTCTGCAGGCTGTAGACCGCCAGGAACAGGGTCGCCCAATAGCCGTCGCCCAGCCGCTGGTGGCGCACGATGGCGGTGAGCAGGCTGGCGGCGAAGATAGCCGCGAAGATCGCGACGCCGACGAGGCCGAGCTGGATCAGCAGGTCTAGCCAGCCGTTGTGCGCGCTGGGCACCCGCCATTGCAGGGCGTCTCGGATCCAGTTGGCGATGTCGGAATTGCGGCTCCAGAAGGCGGCGTAGCCGTATCCCGTGATCGGCTCGGCCTCATGGGCGCGCAGCACGGCGTTCCAGATGTCGGTGCGGCCGGTGAAGGTCGCATCCTTGCCCAGGGCTGCGTAGAAGATGGTCGGCGCGAACATGTAGAGCCCGGCCAGGGCCGAAAGCCCGGTGACCCCCAGCCAGACCGCGACCACGGCGGCGGCGCGACCCAGGCGCATGAAGGTGAACACCGTGGCCCCGCCCAGCACGATCAGCAGGCTTAGGAACGAGGTGGCCGACCGGGTCATGATGATCAGGCCGATGAACAGCACCAGGGCGCCGCCCCACAGCAGCCGTCGGCGGGGATTGGTCAGCAAGGCCGCCACCGCCGCCAGGGAGGCATAGACCATCATCGCCCCCATCTCGTTCTTCTCGTACCAGAGGCCTCGCCAGGTCCCGGCGTTGACGTCCTGGTGAACGCCCATGACGGGCACGGCCAGGCAGACGAAATAGCTGCCCAGCGCCAGCAGCAGCATGGTGAGCGCCACCAGTTCGGCGAACCGTCGCCCGCCCAGGCTGGAAGCGAGATAGAGTCCCAACAGGGTGGTGGCGGCGAGCGCGACGGCGCGGCGCAGGGTCGTGTCCGGCTCGATGGACCAGAGCACCGAGGCGGCGGCCCAGGCGACCAGCAGACCGAAGGCCAGGGTAGGCCCCCAGAACTTGAAGAGCTGCGGCAGGCGGAAGGCCGCAAGCGCGGCGATCAGGCCGTAGACCGGCAGCCACATGAGCCGCAGGATCGGAACCTCCTCGCCCCCGGTCTGCAGCGGGTCGAACATCGGACCGATGAGGGCGCTGGACATCAGGGCCACCACCAGGACGGTCAAGGCCGCCTCGATCAGGCGAACGACCGTGAGGCGCTCATAGGGTTCGGCGAGCTGGTCGGGGCTGATCACGCCGCCTCGGCTTGCGTCTCGCCGTTGACGATCAGATCGACGGCGTCGCGCATGGGCATCGTCTCGATCCCGTGGTGGGCGATCCGCTCCAGCACCCAGGCCAAGCGCTCGGGGGTGACGCCGAAGTCCTCAGGCGCGTCGCCGACATCGTGGGTGAAGAAGGTGATCCAGCCGCCGACCGCCTTGGCGTGAGCCAGGGAGGCCTCGATCTCATCCGGCCGCCAGCGGCGGTGTTCCAGCACGATGGAATGCACCATGGCCAGGTCGATCATCCCGGCGTTGACCTTGCGATAGATGCCCCGCGCGCTCTGGAACGCACCGCCCAACAGGGTCTTGGCGCGTGGCGACACGTCGCCATAGGGGTAGGCGTAGCTGTCGATGGCGATGTCGCCCAGGTGCTCGCGCAGGAAGGCGGCGTTTCGCTCGATCTCGTGCAGCAGCGTGCCGTTATCGGTCTTCGAGGCGAAGCCGTGGGAAAAGCTGTGGCAGCCGATCTCGTGACCGGCGGCGGCGACCGCCCTCAGGTCGGCTATGTCGAAGTATTCGATATTGTCTTCGGTCAGGCCGCAGAACCGACCGGCCACGTAGTAGGTCGCCTTGACCCCGAAGCGGTCCATGATCGGACCGGCGACGGTCCAGGCGCTTTTGGGGAAGTCGTCATAGGTGAGGCTGGCGATGGCGCGCGGCGCGCGCGAACGCACGGTGTTGACCGGCAGTCGGCGGGTCAGGACGTTGTTGACCTTGCGATAGATGCCCATCGGTCCCGGATCCAAGCTGCGGCGGCGCAGCCGGAATCCTGCCACCGCAACCCTAACAGGCCGCAAACGCCGCTAGAGGCGCGCGGCGTGCCAGGCCAGGTGGTCATCGATGAAGCTGGTCATGAAGAAGTAGGAGTGGTCATAGCCCTCCTGCCGCCGCAGCGTCAGCTTCTGCCCCGCCTTGGCGGCTGCGGCTTTGAGAAGCTCGGGCTTGAGCTGGCTTTCGAGGAAGTTGTCGGCCAGGCCCTGGTCGACCAAGATGTCGTCGTACCGGCCCTTGGCGGCGCCGGCCTCCAGCAGCAAGGCCGCGTCGTGGTCACGCCAGACGCTCTGATCGTCCCCGAGATAGGCGGCGAACGCCTTTCGGCCCCAGTCGCAGCGGGTGGGCGAGCAGATCGGCGCGAAGGCCGAAACCGACCGGAAGAGCTCGGGATGGCGTAGAGCTAGGGTGAGCGCGCCGTGCCCGCCCATGGAATGTCCGAACACC
>NZ_JANOCX010000298.1:0-5833 GCF_031412415.1 Phenylobacterium sp. | reverse complement strand
GAACGGCGGTAACAGTGCGTCACGTATCGTGGGGACGTTTCGGATGGTGGATATCGACGCAGCCGGCGCGGCGGCGACCGGCGGAATAATCGGCTCGGCCATCGAGAAGCCCACCGGCCAGGCGGGCGATCATCATCATGTCTGCAGCGACTGCGGCGCCGAGACCACGGGCCGCTTCTGCCATAGCTGCGGCCAGCCGACCCACGTCCATCGCACCCTGCTGCACCTGGGCGAAGAGCTGCTGCATGGCGTGATGCACTTCGACAGCCGGATCTGGCGGACGCTGCCTCTGCTGGTCTTCAATCCCGGCAAGCTGACCCGCGAATGGGTCCACGGCAAACGCACCCGCTACGTGTCGCCGCTGGCCATGTTCCTGTTCACCGTCTTCGTCATGTTCATGATCCTCAGCTTCATGCCGGTGACGACGAATTGCCGATCGATGCATCGCTCCAGAAGACCGCGATGGCCAAGCGGGTCGCCGACGACGAGGCCAGCGCCAAGCAGGTGGAGGCCGAACTCGCCGAAGCCCTCACAGGCCCGAAAGTCGCCTCAGCAGAGCAGCGCGCAAAGCTGGAGCGGCGCGTCGCCTCAGCGCGCGCGCTGGTTGAAAGCACCAAGGAGGCCGAGGCCAACCTCAACAAGACGCCGCTGTCGACCTTCGGCAGCCGGGGCTGGGAGGAAGAGGTTCAGGCCGGCGCGAAGTCTGGAAAACTCAAAGCCAACACCGGCAACAAGAAACTGGACGAGAAGCTCAACAAGAAATTCCAGAACCCGGCCCTGGCGCTCTATAAAATCCAGCAAACCTTCTACAAGTTCTCGTTCCTGCTTGTGCCAATCTCACTACCCTTCGTGGCGCTGCTGTTTGTCTGGAAACGAGGCTTCACCTTCTACGACCACGGGGTCTTCGTACTCTACTCGCTGACCTTCATGGCGATGCTCATCATGGTCGCGGCGGCCGTCGTGCGGTGGGGCGGCGGCATCGGCGTGAGCGCGGTCACGCTGGCCCTGCCCTTCATCATCCCCATCCACATGTACGCCCAGCTCAAGGGCGCTTACAGCCTGAGGACGTTCTCCGCTCTCTGGCGGACCTTCATGCTGTTGAACTTCTGCACCGTGACCCTGGTCATCTTCCTGCTTGCGGTGATCATGCTGGGCTTCACCGGTTGAAGTCGTCCGGCTGGGGCTTTGGCGCCACAGGGGTCCACGCGACCCCGGCCCCGAGATGGGGGGGCCTCAACCCCTTTCGCCGTAACGCCTTGCAGGCGTAGTCGACGACAAAATACTCGCGCCACGGACGATTTTCGGCCCACCAGCGCGGCGCTCGATCAAGCTGGACAGGAAGGGGCGCAGCAGGATTACCTCGCGACCATAACACTCATGCCGCGCATCCGCAGGGATGGGCCGAGACACGAGTGAACGAGGGAGAAAACGACATGGCGTACAACCGCAAACGCGCGGCGGCTCAAGTGAGCTTGCTGGCGATCATCATGGCCATGCCCGCCACGGCGGCCATGGCGCAGAGCGAGCTCGACGAACTGGTCGTCACCGCCCGGAAGCGGGACGAGGCTCTGATCGACGTTCCCTTCTCGGTCAACGCGCTCAGCGAGGCCAAGATGCGCGAGCGCGGCGCGACCAATATCGAGGAACTGTCGCGCAACATCGCCGGCTTCACGGTCCAGAACCTTGGTCCGGGCCAGAGCCAGGTCGCCATCCGCGGCATCTCGGCGGGCCAGATCGTCCGCGACCAGCCGGGCGTCAAGGAACAGGTCGGCGTCTATCTCGACGAGTCGGTGATCTCGCTGTCGCTGTTCACGCCCGACATCGACCTTTTCGACCTGAACCGCGTCGAGGTTCTGCGCGGGCCTCAGGGCACCCTCTACGGCTCGGGCTCGCTGTCCGGCACGGTCCGCTACATCACCAACCAACCCAGCACGGACGCCTTCGAAGGCACGGTTGAGGGCACAGTCAGCTCGGTCTCCAAGGGTGAGTTCGGGTGGGACCTGAAGGGGATGATCAACGCCCCGCTCAGCGAGAACGCGGCCCTCCGCGTGGCGGCCTACTATTCGAACTTCGCGGGCTTCATCGACGCGGTCCAGCCGGGCGGCACGGTCAACGAGGACGTCAATGGCGGAACCCGACAAGGCGTCCGCGCCAGCCTGATGTTCAAGCCCTCCGAGAACCTGACCATCACGCCTAGGATCCTCTACCAGACCATCGACGTCGGCGGTTTCAACCGCGTCGACGTGTTCAACATCTTGGGCAATCAGTACACGACCACCCGCTCGCAAGCGCGCCTGGGCGACCTGCAGCAGTTCACCCAGCTCAAGGAGAAGTTCAAGGACGACCTCCTGCTGGGCGACCTGACCATCCAGTACGAGATGGGCGATCTCGCCCTGACCTCCATCTCCAGCTACACCGACCGCGAAGTCCTGGTGCTGCGCGACGCGACGGCGCTGACCGGCTCGATCACCGGCGGCTCGATTGGCCTGGCGTCGAATGTCTACACGCTCAACGCGCCGCTGGCCGACACCACCGACATCAAGTCGTTCACCCAGGAACTGCGCCTGGGATCGAACGGCGACGGCGCCTTCCAATGGGTGATCGGCGCCTTCTATTCGGATGTCGATCGCGACTACGCCCAGGTCCTGGACGTCCGTGGCTTCGAAACCCTGACCGGCATCCCGACCGCCGGCGCCCGCGCGCCGCGCGACGCCCTCTACTACTCCACTGTGCCCTACACCCAGACCCAGTACGCGGTCTTCGGGGAGGCCACCTTGGAAGTGAACGAGCGCCTGGATGTCACAGCCGGTCTTCGCTACGCGAGCTATGAGGAAGACCGGGTCCTGACCTTCGACGGGATCTTCGCCGACACCACCATCGGGGTGAAGGGCAACACCGAGGCCGAGGACTTCGCGCCGCGCGTGATCGTGGCCTACAAGGCCACCGACAACGTCACTCTAAACGCCCAGGCGTCCAAGGGCTTCCGGCTGGGCGGCATCAACGATCCGCTGAACCGGCCACTTTGCAGCGCCGCCGACTTCGCCACCTTCAACGCCCTGTCGACGCCCAGCTTCGACAACGAAACGGTGTGGAACTACGAGGCCGGTCTTAAGGCCAGGCTGGCGGAGGGACGCGGATCCCTCACTCTCGCGGCCTTCTATGCCGACATCGAGAACCTGCAGGCGACCATCGACGCCGGAAGCTGCTCGTCGCGGATCATCGTCAACGTGCCGAAGGCCAAGTCCAGCGGTGTCGAGGCCGAGTTCAGCATGCGGCTCAGCGAGAACTTCGACGTTTCCGCCTCGGCCTCGTGGAACAGCGCCGAACTGACATCCAGCGTTCGCGACGCCACCGGCGCGCCGATCCAGGGCCTGCGCGACGGCAACCGGCTTCCGACCGTGCCGGAGTTTCAGGCGGCCTTCAGCGTCAACTATACCCGCGAGATGGAGAACGGGCTCACCGCCTACAGCAACCTCACCTGGCAATATGTGGGTGATCGTTTCACCCAGATCTCCGACCAGGAGAACGACCCGCGCACGGTCAGCCTGTTCACGAATATCGGGGCGACCTCGGTCTCCACCCTCTCCTTCCCGCTGGAGCTGCCGGCCTACGACGTGGCCAACCTGCGGCTTGGGGTGCGGAACGAGACCTGGGACGCCGCGGTGTTCGTCAATAACCTGACGGACGAACGGGCCAAGCTCTCCATCGACCGCGAGCGCGGACTGCGAGCCCGCTATGGCTATCAGACCAACCAGCCGCGCACGATTGGGGTCACGGTTCGCCGGAGCTTCTAAAGGCGCGTCTAGAAGAACTGAGCCAGGTTGCGGCGGATCCGTTCTAGGACGGGTTCGTCGCCCTGGGGCGGCTCGAATGTCTGGCCGGTGATGGTCTCGAAGGCGCGGATATAGACCTCCGATGTCTTGAGGATCATCTCCGCGGGAATCTCGGGGATCGGGTCCTTGTAGGGATCGCAGCGCTCCGCCACCCAGGCGCGGACGAAGTCCTTGTCGAAGCTGTCCGGCCGCTCGCCCGCCGCAAAGCGCTCGTCGTAGGTCGCCGCGATCCAGTAGCGGCTAGAGTCCGGCGTGTGGATCTCGTCGGCCAGGATGATCGTCCCGCCGGCGTCGGTGCCGAACTCGTACTTGGTGTCCACCAGGATCAAGCCGCGTTTCGCGGCGATTTCCTTGCCGCGGGCGAAGAGCGCCAGGGCATAGGCCGCGAGCTGGTCCCACTGCCCCTGCGTCAGCAGCCCCTGCTCCACGATCTCCTCCGGCGTCAGCGGCTCGTCATGGGCGCCGTCGAAGGCCTTGGAGGTCGGCGTGATGATCGGTGCGGGCAGCTTTTGGTTATCGCGCAGGCCCTCCGGCAGGACGTGGCCGTACATCCGGCGCCCGCCCGCCTTGTAGAGCGTCAAGATCGAGGTGCCCGTCGTGCCGGCGAGGTAGTCGCGGACCACGATCTCGACCGGCAGGATATCCAGCCGCTTGCCGACCACCACATTCGGATCGGGATAGGACAGGACGTGGTTGGGGCAGATATCGGCGGTCTGTTCGAACCAGAACCGCGCTGTCTGGGTCAGGACCTGGCCCTTGTAGGGGATCGCCGCCAGGATCGTGTCGAAGGCGCTGACCCGATCCGAGGCGATGATGATGCGCCGCCCGTCGGGCAGGTCGTAGTTGTCGCGCACCTTGCCGAAATAGGCGTTCGGCAGCTCGGGGATGACGGCGTCCCGCAGGACGTGGCGCAGGGCTGAGGAATCCATGCGGCGACCTTATCGTCCGCGCTGGGGCCAACGCCAAGCCCAAAGCCGCGAAGTTCAGCCTGCCGGGCCAGCGCCGTTGAAGGTCTGCATCAGGCGGAAGATGGCGGGCAGCAACAGCACCCCCATCAGGCAGGGGAAGATGAAAAGGATTAGCGGCACCGTCAGCTTGACCGGCAGGGCCAGCGCCTTCTCCTCCGCGCGCAGCATCCGCTTCTGCCGCATGTCGCTGGAGAAGATGCTGAGCGTCTCGCCCAGGCTGGTGCCCATGTCCTCGGCCTGGCGCAGCATGGTGGCCAGCGCTCGGGCGTCGTCGATGCCTAGTCGGTCGGCGAAGGTGGACCAGCAGTCCTTGCGGGATTTGCCGGCGCGAAGCTCCAGGGTCAGCATGCGCAGGTGCACGGTGAGACGCGGGTAGCGTCGGGCCAGCTCATCGCAGACCCGCGCCACCGAGGCGTCCAGGGACAGGCCGGCCTCCACCGAGGCCACCAGCAGGTCCAGCAGGTCCGGGAACCCGTCGGAATATTCGAGCTCGCGATCCTTCTGCCGCATTCGCAGAACGTAGTCGGGGCCGAGCAAGGCGGCGAGCGCCAAGCTGCCGGCCAGGGTTATCGGTCCCATGCCGCCGCCCTTGAGCGCGAACGGCAGCAACAGCACCGTGCCCACGGTGGCGAGCGCCAGTGAGACCGCCCGGGCGCCCATGTAGTAGACCGCTGCGTCACGGTTAAAGAACCCGGCTCGCATCAGGCGCATTCGCACATCGGAGACCCGCGACGGGTCGCTGACCGCCGCGCGCTGGCCGAGCCGGCGCAGGCCCTCGATGGCGTGACCGAAGACCCGCACCTCGCCGCGCGGCGCGACCAGCCCGCCTTCGCCGCCCGGGAGGTGGAAGCGGGCGCGGCGCTGCGAACGGACGCGGACCTCGCCCACCAGGACGACCGCCCCGCCGATGGCGGCCACCGACAGCAGGACCAGGGCCAAGCCGGTGACCAGATTCTGAAGAAGCGTCGGGTCCATCACATCAGATCCGCATGGCGACCATCTTGCGCATGATCAGGTTGCCGATGACGATCC
>NZ_JANOCX010000297.1:0-5612 GCF_031412415.1 Phenylobacterium sp. | reverse complement strand
ACAGCTGGCATGAGCTCCCCCGAACGATGTTCGGCGAGATTGAACTCAATGGCTGCCGCCGTCTTGTAGGAATGTAAGCCTAGTCCAGCCTGGCGAAGCCGAAGTCCGTGCCGCCCACACGGGTCTGGACGTACTCGACCGGCGTCAGGCCGGTGAAATCCCTGAAGTCGCGGTTGAAATGCGGCTGGTCATAGTAGCCGGCCTGGACGGCGATGGCGGCCAGGTCGGGGTGGTCGTCGCCCCCGATGGCCTGGACGGCTTCCTGGAAGCGTAGGACGCGGGCGAAGGCCTTGGGCGACAGGCCCACGGCGTCGATGAACCGGCTGTGCAGCCGCTGGCGGCTCCAGCCGATCTCCTCGGCCAGGTAGGCGATGGGCGCGCCGCCCTGGCTGCGCCCAAGGGCGTCGACCGCCCAGCTTACGGCGGGGTCCCAGTCGGGCGCGTCGGCCAGCCGTCGGCGCATCAGTCGCGCCAGCAGCTCAAACCGATCCCGTGGACTGGACGCGGAACGCATGGCGTCCACTAGGCTCTCGGCGCGAGGACCGAACACCTCCTCCAGACCCACAACGCGGTTGGCCAGGGCGGCTGGACTTTCACCGATCAGGCGGAAGGCGCCGCGGGCGCTCAGGCGCACGCCGCACATCCAGCTCCCGGCCGGCGACTCGGTGATCAGGTGGCGATTGTGTTGGCCGGAGATCCAGGCGTCCTCGAACTCGCGCACCAGGGCGAAATCTTCATTGGCCAGCAGCCTCTGGGGCCGGCCCAGATTGAACAGGATCACCACGTCGCCCTTGGGGAAGACCTTTTCCCGGCTGTGGTTCAGGACCCCGTTCACTTCGAAGAACTGGCCGACAAAGGGAGCGAGCGCCGGGTCCGGCCGGCCGAGCGCGAAGCTCCAGGTCCCGTCCGCTTCTCGATACTGGTTCTCTATGACCGTCAGGCTCACCTGGTCGAGCTTGGCGCCAACGGCCTCGGGCGCCTAGCCTCGCGGCTTAACCGCGCGGTCGATGGCGATGAGGATCAGGCCGAGTATGAGGAAGAGACCGGTCATGGCCACCATGTTCATCGCGACACGCTCCAGGCCGAGCTTTGACACATCCAGGAACGGGTAGGGATAAAAGCCGGCATAGGGCCCGCGCACGATGCTGTAGACGCCATAGGCGAGCGGGAAGACCAGCCAGGGCCAGACATACACCCAGCGCAGGGTCCGCTTGGGCGTGAACAGCAGCCAGTCCAGCAGCACTAGGCCCGGGGTCAGGTAGTGCAGGGTGGTGTCGGCCACCCACTGGAGCCCTTGCGGGTCCCAGAGGCCCTGGAGGATCGCGATGTAGGTCGCAGCGGTGACCGACATGTAGAGCGTCACGGCGGTGCGGATGGCCGGCTTGGCGAAGTAGAGGCCGATCGGGCTCCTCGGAAAGGCTGCTGGCGCGGTGAACATGACCGCGGCGAACAGATTGCTGAGGATCGTGAAATAGCTGAAGAAGTTGACCGTTCGCGTGGCGAAGGCCTCACCGTCCTGGCCGCGGACCATCAACCAGTACTGCAGCAGCAGCCCGAACCAGGCGATCAGAGCGGCGATGGCGCGATAGGCTCTCATCGGTCCCCCGAATGACCCTGGGGTCAGGAGATCGCTGCTTGCCTTCCGAGGTCAAGCGCAAGCGCGCGGCGGGCCGCTTGGACGTCTGGCGATTTGGGGAAGTCGTGGCGCGAATGACGGGACTCGAACCCGCGACCTCCGGCGTGACAGGCCGGCGCTCTAACCAACTGAGCTACATCCGCATAACGGCTCGCGGTGACCGCGAGGCGCGTCTGATATGTCCGAGGCGGAATCGTGTCAACGAGTCTCTGCTGTGATCGGCAAATGAGGCGCGGAATGACGCACCCCGGTGGGCCTTCGCAGATGTGCTGGGGGGCCGCCAGTCCGTGATCCATAAGCCAAAAAAGACCGACCGGCGTTCCGTGGCTCCGCTTGTTGAGAATGGATCGCAACTATTGAGGCCATAAGGCTTTTCGCAGCGCAAACCCCTGTTTGAACCCGCCGCCGACGTGGTCTAGAAGAGCCCCGACTCCGCTTGAGGATTCCATGAACGCCTTCCTTCTGCAGTACATGCCGATCGTGATCTTCCTGGGGATCGCGGGCGCCATGGGCCTCGCTTTCATCCTCGCCTCGGCGGTTCTCGCCCCCAAGGCGCCGGACCCGGAAAAGCTCTCGACCTACGAGTGCGGGTTCAACGCGTTCGACGACGCGCGGATGAAGTTCGACGTGCGGTTCTATCTGGTCTCGATCCTGTTCATCATCTTCGACCTCGAGGTCGCGTTCTTGTTCCCCTGGGCCGTGGCGCTGATGAAGCTGCCGCCAGAGGCCAGCCAGTTCGCCTTCTGGTCCATGATGACCTTCCTGGGCGTGCTGACGGTGGGCTTCATCTACGAATGGAAAAAGGGAGCCCTGGAATGGGAGTAATCGTTCCTGCGGGCGCCGCCGGCCGAACCACGGTCGAGGGCTACAATCCCAAGGCCCACGACCCGTTCTTCGACGGAGTCTCGGGCGAACTGGCCGACAAGGGCTTCGTCACCGCCGCGGCCGACGACCTGATCACCTGGGCGCGCACCGGCTCGCTGATGTGGATGACCTTCGGCCTGGCCTGCTGCGCCGTCGAGATGATGCAGGCTTCGATGCCGCGCTACGACCTCGAGCGTTACGGTTTCGCGCCCCGCGCCAGCCCGCGGCAGTCCGATGTGATGATCGTCGCCGGCACGCTCTGCAACAAGATGGCTCCGGCCCTGCGCAAGGTCTACGACCAGATGCCGGAGCCCCGCTACGTGATCTCGATGGGGTCGTGCGCCAATGGCGGCGGCTACTACTACTTCTCCTATTCCGTGGTGCGTGGCTGCGACCGCATCGTGCCGGTGGACATTTACGTGCCCGGCTGCCCGCCCACCGCCGAGGCCCTGGTCTACGGCGTGCTGCAGCTTCAGAAGAAGATCCGCCGCACGGGAACCATCGAGCGATGAGCTGGCCGAACACCTCCGACCACATGGAGATGCTGGGCCAGGCGATCGTGGCCAACAGCGCCGGCGCGATCGCCGGCTATTCCATGGCCTATGGCGAGCTGACCCTGACCGCGCCGCTGCCGCGCATCGTTGACGCGCTCAGCTATCTGCGCGACCACCAGGACTATCAGTTCCAGCAGCTCATCGACCTTTGCGGCGTCGACTATCCGGAGCGCGCCCAGCGGTTCGAGGTGGTCTACCACCTGCTGTCGCTGACCAAGAACCATCGGGTACGGGTCAAGATCACGACCGACGAGGACACTCCGGTTCCGACCATCACCGGGGTCTATCCCTGCGCCGACTGGTTCGAGCGCGAGGCCTTCGACATGTACGGGATCTTCTTCGAGGGCCATCCCGACCTGCGCCGCATCCTCACCGACTACGGTTTCCACGGCCATCCGCTCCGCAAGGACTTTCCGATGACCGGCTATGTGGAGCTCCGCTACGACGACGAGCTGAAGCGCGTGGTCTATGAGCCGGTGAAGTCGGTGGAGTACCGGAACTGGGACTTCCTGAGCCCCTGGGAAGGTGCGGACTACATCCTGCCGGGCGACGAGAAAGTGGAGGCGAAGTGATGGCTGACGACGCTTCCCTGACCCCGCACGTGCCGGAAACCCCGGTCCGCAAGTTCAACATCAATTTCGGTCCGCAGCACCCCGCGGCCCACGGCGTGCTGCGCCTGGTCCTGGAGCTGGACGGCGAGATCGTCGAGCGGGTCGACCCGCACATCGGCCTGCTCCACCGCGGCACCGAGAAGCTGATGGAGTACCGGACCTACCTCCAGAACATTCCTTATTTCGACCGCCTCGACTACGTGGCGCCGATGAACCAGGAACACGCCTTCTGCCTGGCCATCGAGAAGCTGATGGGGACCGAGGTGCCGATCCGCGGCAGCCTGATCCGGGTGATGTTCTCGGAAATCGGCCGGATCCTGAACCACCTGCTCAATGTCACCACCCAGGCCATGGACGTGGGCGCGCTGACCCCGCCGCTGTGGGGCTTCGAAGAGCGCGAGAAGCTGATGGTGTTCTATGAGCGCGCCTGCGGGGCGCGGCTCCACGCCAACTACTTCCGCCCGGGCGGCGTCCACCAGGACTTGCCAGAGGCCTTGGTCAACGACATCGGCGACTGGGCGACCGCCTTCGCCCGGCCGATGGCCGACATCGACAAGCTGATCACCGGCAACCGCATCTTCAAGCAGCGCAACGTCGACATCGGCGTGGTGACCAAGGAAGAGGCCATTACCTGGGGCTTCTCCGGCGTCATGGTGCGCGGTTCGGGGATCGCCTGGGACCTACGGCGCAACCAGCCCTACGAGTGCTACGACGACTTCGAGTTCGACATTCCGCTCGGCGTCAACGGCGACTGCTACGACCGCTATCTCTGCCGCATGCAGGAGATGCGCGAGAGCATCAAGATCATCCTCCAGTGCGTCGATCGGCTGAAGAAGACGCCGGGTCCGGTGATGACCGAGGATAACAAGGTCAGCCCGCCGCGCCGGGGCGAGATGAAGCGTTCGATGGAAGCGCTGATCCATCACTTCAAGCTCTACACCGAGGGCTTCCGCACCCCGCCGGGCGAGGTCTATGCCTGCGTCGAGGCGCCCAAGGGCGAGTTCGGCGTGTTCCTGGTCTCCGACGGCACCAACAAGCCTTACCGCTGCAAGATCCGCGCGCCGGGCTATCCGCACCTGATGGCCATGGACTGGATGAACCGCGGCCACATGCTGGCCGACGTCTCCGCGATCCTGGGCTCGCTGGACATCGTGTTCGGGGAGATCGACCGATGAGCGCGCCCGCCTGTATCAGCCCGTTCGACGTCGTGGACGCCCAGTTCCAGGCCTATAACGACCAGGACCTGGAAGCCTTCTGCGCGCTCTACGCCGACAAGGCGACCCTGGGCGATTTCAATGGCGCGGTCACCGCCGACGGGATCGACGCCATCCGCGCGAGGCACGTGAAGCTGTTCGCCGACTTCCCGCAGAATAAGGCTGAACTGCTGAGCCGCGTAGTCATCGGCAACATCGTCATCGACCACGAGCGCGTCAGCCGAACACCAGGCGGCGCGACCTTCGAGGTCGCCGCCATCTACACCATCGCCGACGCCCAGATCGTCCGCGTCGACTTCGTGAAGTGAGGATCGCTTGAGCGTTCGCCGCCTCTCTCCGAACCAGCCGGCCAGCTTCGAGTTCTCGAAAGAGACCGCCAAGCAGGCTCAATGGTGGATTTCGAAATACCCACAGGGCCGACAGCAGTCGGCCGTGATCCCGATCCTGTGGCTGATCCAGAAGCAGGAGGGCTGGGTTTCCGAGCCCGCCATCCGCGCCGTGGCCGCCCTGCTGGGCATGCCGCAGATCCGCGTCCTCGAGGTCGCGACCTTCTACACCATGTTCATGCTGGAGCAGGTGGGCACCCACGCCCTGGTCCAGGTGTGCGGAACGACGCCCTGCGCCCTGCGCGGCGCCAACGACCTGATGGCCCACTGCAAGAAGCGCATTGGCCCCAAGGATCACCGCTCGGCGGACGGCAAGTTCTACTGGCAGGAAGTTGAGTGCCTGGGCG
>NZ_JANOCX010000296.1:0-1714 GCF_031412415.1 Phenylobacterium sp. | reverse complement strand
TCGCCGAACATCGCGCGCAAGCGGCCCAACGCCCTACTCATCGCCGGCTGGCTCAGGTTTGCGGCCCTCGCGGCGCGCGACACGCTGCGGTGCTCGAGCAGCAGATCCAGCAATCCGAGCAGGTTGAGGTCGAGCCCGCGGATATGCACGTCGCGCATGGCTTGGATATCATCATTGCATTGGCCGCATGCAAGCGTGTCGACCAAGTAGCGCCTCGGTCACTTGGAGGCGCAGCATGTTCGCGATCATCGGCATCAACGGCAATACGGGCTCGGCGGCGGCCAACGCGTTGCTCGACTCCGGGCACTCGGTCCGTGCGCTCGTCAGGGATCCCGCCCGCGCGGCGGCGTGGCGGGAGCGCGGCGTTGAACTGATCACAGGGGACGTCACCGACGAGGATGCGCTCGCTCGCACTTTCGACGGGGTTCAAGGCGCGTATGCGCTGGTGCCCCCAAATCCGCATCACCCAGAACCGCTGACCTACTATCGTGAGGTCGCGACCGCCTTGCGCACGTCCGCGGGCGCGGCGGGCCTGGAGCGCCTCGTGTTCCTATCGTCCGAAGGCGCGCACCTGCCGGCAGGCACGGGCCCGATATTGGGATCACACTTTGCGGAAGAGATCCTCGCCGGAGCCATCCAGCACGTCACCTTTCTACGGCCGAGCTTCTTCCAGCAGAACTGGCGCGCGGTGCTCGGCTTGGCGCGCGAGCAGGGCATCCTGCCCTCCATGCTCCAGCCGCTGGACGCCAGGCGCCCTCAAGTCGCGACGGCCGACATCGGCGAGACCGCTGCAGCACTCCTGACCGAGACGGCTCCGCCGATGATCGTCGAGCTTGCCGGGCCCGAGGACCGGTCGGCGAACGACGCGGCGGAAGCCATGGCGCACGCTCTTGGCCGTGACGTCGCGGCCGTTCCGGTGCCGCGCGAAGCCTGGGAGAAGACGCTGGCCGGGGCCGGCCTGGGGCGCGCCTACGCAAAGCTGCTCGCCGAGATGTACGACGGGATCAACTCGGGCCATGTTTGCTTCTCGGGCGCGGCGGACACGAGGCGAGGTCGCAGGACGTTGGAGGAAACGGTTCACTCCTGGGCTGGCTGATGTCGGCGTGGTTCAGCCCCGCGACGTCGATTAGGCTGCTCTAACCATCGTATCTGGCTCACGCGTTTCACGCCGCGGGTGATAAGCTGATCCGGCATGGTTTTAGACGAAGGCCTGGCGATAGCCCTCAGCGCCAGGCCCGCCTCACTCCGACCGAGAAGCTAAGGATCCGAGCGTCCCGTCGCCGGGCTTGGCTGCCGAGCAAGCCGAAGCCGCCGATCATCATCGCCCAGGTAGACGGCTCGGGAATCGCGTCGAAGGTGCTGCTTGTGGTGATGTCGGCAATCCCTTGGTTGCCCGCCCCGCCCCGCGACCACATGGTGTACTTGTAGTTGTCGATGGAGAAGCCGCGAGAGGGCAGCGCGTTCACGCCAAAGCCCGCATCAAGCCCTTTCTGGAAGAAGAACACGGACGCCAATGGCGTCACGACCTGGACTCCGCCGCTTTCGAACAGTGTGAAGGACATTCACTTCGTCCTCGCCGTTTCCCGAAACCAGACGCTCATTCAACTTTCGACCGCGCCTCGGATTGGCCCGGTTCGGACAGTCTGTCCCGGCAATCGCCACGGATAAGGCGGACAACACGCGGCGTTCGTCGAGGGTGCCCTCACGCCTGAGC
>NZ_JANOCX010000295.1:0-11880 GCF_031412415.1 Phenylobacterium sp. | reverse complement strand
TGGCGATCTCCAGGAAGCCCGGCGCCAGGCAGACCGAGCGGCGGACCTCGTTGGTCTGCGGCTCGTGGGTCATGAACGCCGCGAGCCGGGCGTGGTGGGCGACCATCGCCGCGCGGGCGGCGGCCCAGGCGGCGGAGGGATCGACAGGCTGGCTCCGCTGGGGATAGGCCGCCGCGAGGCGGGGATCGTCGCCGCTGAGCACCAGGTCGTGCAGAGCGCCCAGCAGCCGTAGCGGCATGGCGTCGGCGAACATCTGGCGCAGGTCGTCGTCGGCCCAAGGGGCGAGGAGCGCGGCGACGGGGCCGCCCGCCTCCAGGTCGTCGGCGGCGAGGCGGAGCAGGGCGCCGTGGAAGGGCGAACCCAGCAGGTCGCAGCCCTTGGCCTGGGTGCGCAGGCACTGTGCGAGATCGTCGTTCATCCCTCCGCGATCGGGCCGCGAGGGTCGGGCGTCAATCTTGATTCAGCCGATCAATCGACCAGTTCGCCGCGCTCGATCAGCGCCAGCCGCACCGGCGCCCAGTCGCGGCGGTGGATCTCGCACGGGCCGAGCGCGCGCAGGGCCTCGACGTGGACCAGCGCGTGGTAGCCCTTGTGGCCGGCGAAGCCGTAGCCGGGATAGCGCCCGTCCATCTCGATCATCAGCCGGTCGCGGGCGACCTTGGCCAGGATCGAGGCCGCGGCGATGGAGCAGCTTATGGCGTCGCCCTTCACCACGGTCTTCACGTCGCAGGGCAGCTTGAAGCGGTAGTTGCCGTCCACCAGGGCGAAGACCGGCGTGACGTTCAGCGCCTCGATGGCCCTGCACATGGCCAGGCCCGCGGCGTGCAGGATGTTGAGCTCGGCGATCTCCTCCACCGAGGCGAACCCCACGCCCCAGGCGATGGCGCTGGCCTTGATCTCAAGCTCCAGGGCCTCGCGGGCCTTGGCGGTCAGCTTCTTGGAATCGTCCAGGCCCTTGGGTACGCGGGCTGGATCGAGGATCACCGCCCCGGCGGAGACCGGCCCAGCCCATGGCCCGCGCCCGGCCTCGTCGACGCCGCAGACCGGGCCCGGACAGGCCATTTCCAGCAGCATGTCGGGCACTAGGGGCTCATCCTGCGGATTTCGGCGTGCCGATGGCAGCAGGTCAGGTGGTCGTTGACGAAGCCCGTGGCCTGCATGAAGGCATAGACGATGACCGGGCCCACGAATTTGAAGCCCTGGGCCTTCAGCGCCTTGGCCATTTCCTCGGCCACTCGGGTCTGGGCCGGCACCTGGTCGATGCGCTCCCAATTGTTCTGGATCACCCGGCCATTGGTGAAGCTCCACAGGAACTGGGAGAAGTCCTCGCCCTTTTCGCGCATGTCGAGATAGATCCGCGCGCCGCTGATCGCCGCGTCGATCTTGGCGTTGGACCGCACGATGCCCGCGTCGGCCATGAGACGCGCGCGGTCGGCGTCGCCAAACCGGGCGACCTTCTCCACGTCGAAGTCGGCGAAAGCGGCGCGGAACGCCTCTCGCTTGCGCAGGATGGTGATCCAGGCGAGCCCGGCCTGGAACCCGTCCAGCACCAGCTTCTCCCAGAGCGCGCGCGAATCGTATTCCGGCACGCCCCATTCCGTGTCGTGATAGGCCTCATAAAGCGGGTCGCCGGCCATGCCGCGCCAGCCGCAACGAATCGGGTCGTCGGTCATGGATCGCACTTTGGGCGACCGGGCGGCGACCTATCAAGCGGAGCCTTCAGGGATGGCGTTCGAGAGCTTCCAACTGTCGCGTGTGGCTGTGGGCGAGGTGACCCTGCGCGTGCGCCACGGCGGTTCGGGCCCGCCGCTCCTGCTGCTGCACGGCTATCCCGAGACCCACATGATGTGGGGCAAGATCGCCGACGACCTGGCCAGGGACTTCACGGTGGTGGCGCCAGACCTGCGCGGCTATGGCGAAAGCTCCAAGCCGGCGGCCAACGAGGGCCACGAGAGCTATTCCAAGCGCGCCATGGCCCGCGACGCCGTGGCCCTGATGGAGCATCTCGGCTTCGCCCGGTTCGACGTCGCCGGGCACGACCGGGGCGGCCGGGTCGCCTATCGCCTGGCGCTGGACTGCCCGCAGGCGGTGCGGAAGCTCTCGATCCTCGACATCATCCCCACGGCGGAGGTCTGGAAGCGGGCCGACAAGCGCTTCGCCCTGGCCTACTGGCACTGGAGCTTCCTGGCTCAGCCGGCGCCTTTTCCCGAAACCCTGATCGGCCACGACCCCGACACCTTCTTCGCCAGCATGTTGCGTCGGGGCAAGGGACCCTTCGCGGCCGACGCCTATGCCGATTATCGGAAGGCCATCGCCGATCCGGCGGTGATCCACGCCATGTGCGAGGACTATCGCGCCGGCGCCTCCTACGACATCGCCGCCGACGAGGCCGACAGGGGCAAGACCAAGATCGCCGCGCCGGTCCAGGTGCTGTGGGGCGCGAAGGGCGCGCTCGCCGCCTGGTACGACGTGCTCGAGGTCTGGCGGGAATGGGCCCATGACGTCCAGGGCCAGGCCATCGACTGCGGCCACTTCATCCCCGAGGAACGGCCGGCCGAGACCCTGGCCGCCTTGCGGAGTTTCTTCCTGAGCTAGCTGCCTAAGCAAACCATCCCGGCGTCTCCGCCCGCACGGTCCGCCCATCGGCCGTCAACTCGCCGCCGATGCGGTCCAGGCGAACCAGGGCCATGGCGCGGCCCCTGGCGCCCGACAGCACCTCGCCGGCCCGCAACTCGCCGTTCAGAACCTCGGCGCCTGAGGCCGGCGCGGCGCCTTCGAACACCAGCGGCAGCATGCGGCTCTTGATCTGGCCACGGCGCTTCATGCGCGAGGTGGTCTCCTGGCCGACGAAACAGCCCTTCTTGAAGTCGATGCCGTTCAGCAGGTCGAAATTTGCCTCGATGGGATAGGTCGTCTCACCCGTCCAGTCGGCGGGACCGGGCACGCCCAGCCCCAGGCGATGGGCGTCGTAGGCGGCCTCGTCGGCGGTCGCCGAGACATCGAGCCCGTAGCCGCGCCATCCCAAGGCGCTCAGTCGCGGGTCGGCCAGCCAGCCCGCGCCGGGGTCGGCGCCGTACGCCGCGAAGACCGGCGTTTCGTCGGCTTCGATCTTCACCTTGGCCCGTAGGCGGTACATGGAGAGCCGCAGGATCAGGGCCTCGCGCTGGCCAGCCTCGACCTCCAGCCAGGCGCCTTCCGCGCGCCCAACCAGGAACATGTCGTACATCAGCCGGCCTTGCGGGGTGAGCAGGGCCGCGAACCGCAGCTCGCCGGCGGCCAAGCTTTCGACATCCTGGGTGATCAGACCCTGCAAGAAGGTTCGCCAGTCCTCGCCCGAGATCGCGATCAGGGCTCGGCTGTTCAAGCGCGCGATGGAGGTTGGGTTCGTCATGGTGTCGCAGTTAAGGGCTGCGCGGGTGGAGCGCCAGGGCCGCGCCCCTTATACAAGCCCGATGGCCAACGGGTCCTTCCCGATTCTGTTCATCACGGCGACGCGCATCGGCGACGCGGTGCTGTCGTCTGGCCTGATCCGCAAGTTGGTCGACGAGGTGCCGAACGCGCGCTTCACCATCGTGGCCGGCCCCGCGGCCGCGCCTCTGTTCCTCGACACCCCGCACCTGGACGAGATCATCGTCTTCCAGAAGTCCAAGAGCGGCGGCCATTGGCTCGACCTCTGGAACCGGGTGCGGCGTCGCAAATGGGGGCTGATCGTCGATCTCCGGGGTTCAGCCATCTCCCAGGTCCTGAAGCGCGACCGCCGCGCGGTGTTCAAGCGATCCGGCGGCCCGCCCGTCCACAAGGTGATCGAGGCCGCGCGTCTGCTGAACATCGAGGACGATCCGGCCGCGCCCTATCTGTTCACCACCGCGGCCACCGAGGCCTATGCCGACGAACTGACCGCCGGGCGCGGTCCGATCCTGGCCCTGGCGCCGGCGGCCAACTGGGTGGGCAAGACCTGGCCCGCCGAACGCTTCGCCCAAGTCGCCAACCAGTTGGTCGGCGGCCACGGCCCCATGGCGGGCGGACGGCTGATGCTGCTGGGTGGGCCCGATGACGGACAGGCGGTCTCGGCGCTGCGACATGTCCTGCCCCGCGAGCGGACCCTGGACCTGGCCGGCAAGGTCGACCTGCTCACCGCCTATGCCTGCCTGAAGCGCGCGCGCCTGTTCATCGGCAATGATTCGGGCCTGATGCACCTGGCCGCTGCGGCGGGCGCGCCCACGGTCGGCCTGTTTGGCCCTTCGGACGAGCGGCTCTACGCACCGTGGGGCGCCGACACCCGCGTGGTCCGCGGCGCCCGCACTTTCGAGCAGATCCGCGCGGTTGACCCTGGCTTTCAGCAGGCGCTCTGTCACATGATGGACCTGCCGGTCAGCGATGTGACCGCCGCCGCCAAGGACCTGTTGGCGCAAACTCAAAAGTAGGACGTCCCATGCCGCAGACCTTCGACCTCATCGTCAAGGGCGGGGAGGTGGTGAACCACTCTGGCCGCGGGATGGCCGATGTGGGCGTGAGGGACGGCAAGATCGTCGAGATCGGCGACCTGTCCCAGGCCGCGTCCGGCCGGACCTTCGATGCGACCGGTCTGACAGTCTTGCCGGGCGTCATCGACACCCAGGTCCACTTCCGCGAACCCGGCCTGGAGTGGAAGGAAGACCTGGAGAGCGGATCGCGCGGTGCGGTGCTGGGCGGCGTGGTGGCGGTCTTCGAGATGCCCAACACCGAGCCCACCACCACCGATGCCGACGCCCTGGCCGACAAGCTCGTCCGCGCCAAGGGTCGGATGCACTGCGACCACGCCTTCTATGTCGGCGGCACCCATGAGAACGCCCAGTTCCTGGGAGAGCTGGAGCGCCTTCCCGGTTGCTGTGGGGTCAAGGTGTTCATGGGCGCCTCGACCGGCACCCTGCTGGTGCAGGATGACGAGGGGGTCGAGCAGGTCCTGCGCCATGTGAACCGCCGCGCGGCGTTCCACTCCGAGGACGAGTATCGCCTGGCCGAGCGCCGGCCGCTGGCCCGCACCGGCGACTGGACCAGCCACGAGGAAGTGCGCGACGCCGCCTCGGCGCTGGAATCCACCCACCGCCTGGTGCGCATCGCGAAGGCCCTGGGCAAGCGCATCCACGTCCTGCACGTCACCACCGCCGAGGAGATGACCTTCCTGGCCGGGCATAAGGACGTGGCCAGCGTCGAGGTCACGCCCCAGCACCTGACCCTGACCGCGCCGGAGGCCTATGAGCGGCTGAAGGGCTACGCCCAGATGAACCCGCCGATCCGCAACGCCTATCACCAGGCGGGCCTGTGGCACGGGATCGCCGCCGGGGTCGCCGACGTCCTGGGCTCGGACCACGCGCCGCACACCAAGGACGAGAAGGCCCGCCCCTATCCGGCCTCGCCCTCCGGCATGCCCGGCGTGCAGACCCTGGTGCCCCTGATGCTGACCCATGTGGCGGAGGGCCGGCTGAGCTTGGAACGCTTCGTCGACCTGACCAGCCATGGCGCCAACCGCCTGTTCGGCATGGCCGACAAGGGCCGTCTGGCGGTGGGCTACGACGCCGACATCACCATCGTCGACCTGAAGGCCCGCCGCACCATCACCCACGAGATGATGGCCACCCGCGCCGGCTGGACCCCCTTCGACGGCTTCGAGGCCAAGGGCTGGCCCATCGCCACCATCATCCGCGGCGAGCTGGTGATGTCCGACGGCGAAGTGGTCGCCGAGGGGCGTGGCGAACCGGTCCGCTTCGCCGAGACCCTGGCGGGGTAGGACGCTGCGCCTCGAAGACGGACTGGCGAGGCTCGCGCCGGGCGTTTAAGCCTTACGAATGGACGCCGCCCTCGATCTCGCCACCGCCCCGTTCCGTGATGCGCGCTACGCCCCTCGCGCCCTGGACGTGGAGGCGCGGCCGAACGGCGAACTGGTCCTGACCAATCCGACGCCGTACTCCACGGCCTTCACCACCATGACTCAGGCCATCGCACGCTGGGCCGCCGAGGCGCCGTCGCGGACCTGGCTGGCGGAGCGGTCGGGGGAGGGCTGGCGGGAGCTGACCTACGCCGAGGCCGCGCAGTCGATCGCAGCCCTGGCTGGCGGCCTTCGCGAACTGGGCGTGGTCGGGACCCGACCGCTGCTGATCCTGGCCCGCAACGGGATCGACCACGGGCTGATCAAGTACGCGGCCATGAGCCAGGGCATACCCGTGGCGCCGGTCTCGCCCCAGTACGGCCTGCCGGGCGCGAACCTGGCGCGTCTGGCCCATGCCGTGGAGGTGCTGAATCCCGCCGCGGTCTACGCCGAGGACGCGGCGCTGTTCGGCGAGGCCCTGGAAGCCCCGTTCCTGGCGGGCCTGCCGGTGATCGCCGGAGCCAAGGCCCGCCCGGGCGACGTGACCTTGAGCCACTTGTTGAAATGCTCCCCGACCCCCGCCACGGCCCGTCCGGATGACCACGCTAAGTATCTGCTGACCTCCGGATCGACGGGGTTGCCCAAGGCGGTGATCTGCCTGCATCGGAACATCGCGACCAACTCGGCCCAGATCGCGGCCTGCTTCGCCGACGACGAGCCCCCGGTGATGGTCAATTCCGCACCCTGGAGCCACAGCCTGGGCGCCAACTCGATCCTGCACATGGCCGCCCATCGTGGGGGCACGGTCTATATCGACTCCGGCCAACCGACCTCGGGCCGGTTCGGCGAAACCGTCAGGAATCTTTCCGAGATATCAACGACCTACCACAACATGGTGCCCGCCGGCTGGATGTTGCTGGCGGGCGAGCTCGAGCGCGACGCCGAACTGGCGCGGACCTTCTTCTCCCGGGTGCGAGTGCTTCAATACGGCGGCGCGGCCCTGGGCCAGGACTTCAGCGATCGCATCCAGGCGATCGCGGTGGCCACGGTGGGCGAGAAGATCAGCTTCGCCTCGGGCTATGGCGCGACCGAGACCGGCCCGACCGCCTGCAATGTCCACTGGCACAACGACCGCATGGGGATGATCGGCCTGCCGGTCCCCGGAACCTCGGTGAAGCTGGTCCCCGAGGCCGGCAAGCTGGAATTCCGGGTCAAGGGGCCGCAGGTCACCCCGGGCTATCTGGGTCGTCCCGAGCTGTCGGCGCAGAGCTTCGATCAGGACGGCTTCTACAAGCTGGGCGACGCGGCCCGCTTCGTGGATCGCGAGGAGCCGGCGCGCGGCATGATCTATGACGGCCGGCTGTCGGAGAACTTCAAGCTGGCCAGCGGCACCTTCGTGGGGGTCGGCGAACTGCGGATCGCCGCTGTCGATGCGGTGGGCGACGCGGTCACCGACGCGGTGGTCTGCGGCGAGGGGCGCGAGGCGGTCGGCCTGATGTTCTATCCCAACCCTAAGCTCGATCCGGCGGTGGTGACCCAGGCGGTCCAGGTCGGGATGGAGCGCCTGAACGCCCAGGCCAAGGGCGCGGGCGGCAAGGTGCGCCGGGCGCTGGTGCTGGACGGTCCGCCCGACCCAAGCATCGGCGAGATCACCGACAAGGGCTACATCGCTCAGTCGCTGGCCCGATCCCACCGGGCGGCGGCCGTGGAGGCGCTGTTCGCCGAGCCCGCGGGCGAGACAGTGCTCCTGTTCCCCTGATCGGTTTGCCCCGCCTTCAGCGCGGGGCTAGCGTGACGGCGCCGGCCGCAGAGCCGGGGTGGGACGAGACGACATGGGCGAGATCATCAGCGGTGAGCGCAGGCTCTCCATCGAGGCCTTGCAGGAAAGGTCGGCGCGGGCGGCCACCGGTCTGGCCGGCCTGGGCGTGGGTCCGGGCGACCTGATCGCGCTGTACCTGCGAAACGACCTGGCCTTCTTCGAGGCCAGCGGCGCTGCGGGTCTGCTGGGCGCCTATCCGACCCCGGTGAACTGGCACTACGCGCCCGCCGAGGCGAAGTACCTGTTCGAGAATTCCGGCGCGCGCGCCATCGTCATCCACGCCGATCTGGTGGACGGCGTTCGCGACGTCCTACCGAAGGGCGTGCCAGTGCTGGTGGTCGCGACCCCGCCGGAAATCGCCCAGGCCTATGGCATCGACCCCACGCCGGTCGCGCCTGGCATGATCGACTGGAGCGCCTGGCTGGAGGGCTTCGCGCCCTACGACGGCGCGCCGGACGCCGCGCCGGGCACCATCATCTACACCTCCGGCACGACGGGACATCCGAAAGGCGTGCGTCGCCGACCGCCGACCCCGGAACAGGCGGCGGTGACCGGCATGATGCTGGCCCAGGCCTTCGGCTTCGCCGACTGGATGGACCGGCCCTCCGAGATCGTGACGGTGGTCACCGGGCCGATGTACCACTCCGCGCCCAACGCCTATGGCGGGTTCGCCGCGCGGCTGGGCGGCAAGGTGATCCTTGAGGCCCGCTTCGATCCCGAGGAGCTGCTTGCGATGATCGAGGCCGAGCGGGTGACGCACCTGCACATGGTGCCGATCATGTTCAACCGGCTTTTGAAGCTGCCCGACGACGTGCGCGGCCGCTACGACCTGAGTTCGCTGAAGTTCGTGGTCCACGCCGCCGCGCCGTGCCCGGCGCCGATCAAGCGGGCGATGATCGAATGGTGGGGGCCGGTGATCAACGAGTACTACGGCTCGACCGAGACCGGGGCGGTGGTCTTCTGCACGTCCGAGCAGTGGCTGGCCCATCCGGGAACGGTGGGACGCGCGATGGCCGGCGCCGAGGTCCGGGTGATCGATTCGGACGGAAACAGCTTGCTGCCCGGTGAGATCGGCGAGGTGGTCGCCAGGACCGCCGGGATCGCCGACTTCACCTATCACGGCGACGACGCCAAGCGGGCCGCCTCGGAGAAGGCCGGCCTGATCGCGCCCGGGGACATCGGCTACCTGGACGCCGACGGCTTCCTCTATCTGTGCGACCGGGCCAAGGACATGATCATCTCCGGCGGCGCCAACATCTATCCCGCCGAGATCGAGGCCGAGTTGCACAAGATGCCCGGCGTCGCCGACTGCGGCGTGTTCGGAATTCCCGACGATGAATTCGGCGAGGCGGTTTGCGCCGTCGTCCAGATGCAGCCCGGCGCGGAGCTGACCGAAGGCGAGGTTCGGGGCTTTCTGCGTGAGCGGATGGCGAGCTACAAGGTGCCCAAGCGGGTGGACTTCCACGCCGAACTGCCCCGCGAGGACTCGGGGAAAATCTTCAAGCGCAAGCTGCGCGAGCCGTTCTGGGAAGGCCTGGACCGGCGGATATGATCACTGAACGACCCGAGGATTGTAGATGAACGGCGCCGACGCCCTGATCGAGACCCTGGTGGCCAATGAGGTCACCGCCTGCTTCGCCAATCCCGGCACCAGCGAGATGCAGTTCGTCAGCGCCCTGGACCGCCAGCCCACCATGCGTCCGGTGCTGTGCCTATTCGAAGGCGTGGCGACGGGGGCGGCCGACGGCTACGGCCGTATGGCGGGAAAGCCTGCCTGCACGCTGCTGCACCTGGGCCCCGGCTACGGCAACGGCCTGGCCAACCTGCACAATGCCCGCCGGGCCTTCACGCCGATCGTCAACGTCATCGGCGACCACGCCACCTATCACCGTCAGTACGACGCGCCGCTCAATTCCGACATCCCGACCATCGTCGGCCCCAACTCGCTCTGGGTGAAGTCGGCCGACACGCCGGAAACGGTGGCCGCGATCACCGCCGAGGCCGTGACCGCCAGCTACGGCCCGCCCGGCGGTCCGGTCAGCCTGATCCTGCCGGCCGACGCCGCCTGGCTTGAGGCGACCACCAAGCCGGTGAAAGCTCAGATCCCAGTCCGCGCCGCGCCCTCGGGCGAGGCGGTCGAGGCCACGGCAAAGGCTCTGAAGGCCGCCGCCAAGCCGGTGCTGTTGCTGGGCAGCCAGGCGACCAGCGCCGCGGCGCTCACCCAGGCCAGCCGCCTGGCCGCGGCGGGCTACCGCGTGCTGACCGACACCTTCATCGCCCGCCAGCCGCGCGGCGCTGGGATCTTCCAGCCCGGCCGTATGCAGTACTTCGGCGAGGCGGCCCTGGCCGATCTCGCTGGCGTCGACCTGATGATCTATGTGGGCACGGTCGTTCCGGTCGCCTTCTTCGCCTATCCGGATCGGCCGAGCGTTCTGGTCCCCGAGGGCTGCGAGACCCTGACCCTGTCGACCCGCCAAGAGGACTCGGTGGCCGCCCTGGCCGCGCTCGCCGACGCGCTGGGCGCGCCGGCTTCAGGGCCGGTCCAGCCGCTGAAGGTCGCCGACGCCGCGCCGACCGGACCCCTGACCCCGCAGACGGCGGGCCTCTCCATCGCCCGACACCTGCCGGCGGGCGCCGTGATCTGCGACGACTCGGTGACCTCCGGCGGCGGGGTGGCCGTGCCCTGCGGAACCGCCCAGCCGCACGACGTGCTGGCGCTTACCGGCGGCGCCATCGGCGTCGGCATGCCGCTGGCCATCGGCGCCGGCGTCGCCGCGACCGACAGCAAGATCGTCTCGCTGAACGGCGACGGCGCGGGCATGTACACGGTCCAGAGCCTATGGACGATGGCGCGTGAAAACCTGGACGTCACCGTCGTGGTCTTCGCCAACCACAGCTACCGCATCCTCAACATCGAGATGGGCCGTACCGGCGCCGGCAATCCCGGCCCCTCGGCGTCCAAGCTGCTGGACCTGGGCGATCCGAAGATCGACTGGGTGTCGCTGGCCAAGGGGCTGGGCCTGCCGGCGGTGCGCTGCTCGACCGCCGAGGATTTCGACGCGGCGTTCGCCAAGGCGATGAACGAGCCCGGCCCCAAGTTCATCGAAGCAGCGATCTAGTTCTCACGGAGGCAGTTGAATGTGCCGAAACATCAAGACGCTGTACAACTTCGAGCCTGAGGCGACCGACGATGAGGTCCGCGCCGCGGCGCTGCAGTTCGTGCGCAAGCTGAGCGGCTTCAACACGCCGTCGAAGGCCAACGCCGCGGCCTTCGACGCGGCGGTGGACGAAGTGTTCCACGTCGGTCGCCGCCTGCTCGGCGCGTTGGAGACCAACGCCCCGCCCCGCAATCGTGAGACCGAGGCGGAGAAGGCCAAGCTGCGCAACGCCGAGCGGTTTGGGGATCGCCCCTTGGTCTGACCTTCAGGCTGGCGTCGCGGCCCGAGTTGACGCCGGCCGGAGATCGCGCACCATCGCGACATGACCCGCACCATCATCCTGTGGGCTCTCGTCCTGGCGGCCGGCGCCTTCGCCCTGCAGTGGCTGGAGTACCAGTACCTGGCGCGCGCCTTCTCTCGGGAGGTCTATGTCGCCGTCGTCGGCGTCGCCTTCGCGGCGGGCGGCGTTTGGGTGGGCTGGAAGCTCACCTCGCGGATTGCGGCGGGGCCGTTCGAGCGCAACGTCGCGGCGCTGAGTTCGCTGAGACTGACCGGCCAGGAGGTCAAGGTGCTGGAGCGTCTGGCGGCCGGCCAGTCCAACAAGGAGATCGCACGCACCCTTGGGCTATCGCCCAACACCGTGAAGACCCACGTGGCGAATCTGTTCGCCAAGCTGGAGGTCAGCCGTCGCACCCAGGCGGTGAACAAGGCGCGCGACCTGCACCTGATCCCGTGAGGCGAGAGGCCCGCCAAGCGGACGAGGCGTACGATCTCACCCTTTCGGGTGATATCGCCGGCGGCCGGGGTCCGCATGGTCGAGGTCGCCGCCAAACAGAGGAGCGAACGGCATGACCCGCATCATCTTGACCTACGGCCTGATCTCCGGCCTCGTCGTCATCACCGGCATGATCGGGACCATCGTCGCCGCGGGCGGCGGGGCCGCGGTCGGCGGCGTCTGGCTGGGCTACCTGATCATGCTCGTCGCCCTGTCGGCGATCCTGGTGGGGGTCAAGCAGTATCGCGACCAGGCGCTGGGCGGGGTCATCACCTTCCGCCGC
>NZ_JANOCX010000294.1:0-11624 GCF_031412415.1 Phenylobacterium sp. | reverse complement strand
CGCGAACACCATCACCAATGCGACGCCGGAGTGGAAGGCCCAGGGTACGGTCCAGTGGACCTACAACGACCTGCGCCTGACCTGGACGACCCACTACATCGGGTCGATGATCTCGACGACCGCCTTCACCGAGGCGCAACTCAACCCGTACTACACGGGCGACTACTACAACCACGACTTCAAGGTCTCGTATAAGCTGAACGACGAAGTCAGCCTGCGCGGCGGGGTTCTGAACCTCACCAACGAGCACCCGCCCCAACTGCCGGAAACCTTCACCGGCACGGGCACCGGTTCGTCGACCTACGACAACCGTGGCCGCTACTTCTACGTGGGCGCGACCCTGCGTTACTAGGGACCAGCGCCGTCGGTCCCCCGGGATCGGCGGCGACCGTCTTGGAGAGTGGGACGAGCCCGCCGACGCCCAGCGTCGGCGGGCTTTTCCTTGGCGGTGTTCAGTCCCGCGCCAGCCAGCCCAGGACCTCGGGCCAGTGCTTGTGCGCCAGGAAGTGGCCGGTGTGCTGGAATGTCCGCACCTCCGCGGAACGATCCCCCAGCCACGCCGTGACCTGGTCGACGCTGGTCATGGGGTCATCGGCGCCATGCCAGACGCTGATGGGCGCTGTCAGGCCCGCGAGATCGAGCTGGGGACTCTTGGACGCGCAACGGATCTCGTCGGCGATGCCGCGGCTGCTGACCGAAAGCGACTCGCCGATATAGTCGACGATGAAGTCCATCACCTCCGGATGGGTCGCCAGATAGGCGCCGTCGCTGGGCGCGGAGGCCGCGGCGCGGACGAACCGCTCCAACTGTCGCCGGTTCAGTTGCAGGCGCATCAGGGCGAACAGTGTGTCGGCCAGCCAGGCGTTGCGCAGGATCCGCCGGCGGAACAGCACCCCCGGATGACCCGCGTCCCGCTCCGTCTCCATCATCTGGCCCGACGGGCGGGCCGAGGCCAGCAAAAGGCTTTCGACGCCGGCGCCCATCGCCGCCGCCGCCATCAGGGCGAAGGGCGCGCCGGCCATGAAGGCGGCGACGCGCACCGGACCGAGGCCCAGCCCGGCGCTCAACTCGGCCACGTCCTGTCCGACGCCCTGAAAGGTGAAGTTGGGCCGCGGATCGGACCGTCCGGCGCCCGGCCGCTCGGGCGCGATCAGGCGCAAACCGAGATCCCGGGCCAGCACGTCGGACCCACGCGGCAGGATGCTGCAGCCCAGGCCCTGGTGCATCACGATGGCGGGACGACCGGCCGGATCGCCATAGTCGCGCCAAGCCAGCCGCCGACCGTCCGAGAGGCGGAAGAACCGGATCGGCGGGGACGCGCTCAGCGCGCCCCGCTCCGTGGCCGCGATGGCGGTCGTCGGGGCGGCGCCCTGACCGAAGGCGCCCGACAGCGAGCCGAGCTGGGTCAAGGCGCGGACCAGTTCGCTCTGTCGATTCAGGCCCATCTTGTCAAACACGGCGCGGAGCTGGTTGCGCACGGTGTTGACGCTGATCGACAGGTCGTCGGCGGCCTCCTTCAAGGTCAGGCCGTCTTTCAGCTTCGCCGCCAGCCGGGTCTCGGCCGGGGTCAGGCCGAAGCTGTCGCGCATGGTGGCCCAGAGCCGGTCGGTGGTCTCCACGGCTGGAAACAACACGGCGACCGCGCCCTCGTCCAATTCACCCACCGCCGGAAGGTCGGCCGCCAGCGCCGTGGGCAGCGCCCGCGCCGGGATGACATAGGCGAAGTGCGGCGCCTCGTCGTGGGCCTGGGCGAACTTGACAATGACCTGGCGACCCGCGGCTTCGCGCAGACGTTTGCGCGCGGCGTCCAGGGCCTCGTGGTTGGTCGCATTGAAGAACCGCAGGCCGCGCGCCTCGATCAGGCCCAGCCGCTGCTGAAAAACCGCCGCCCCGCCCGCGTTCCAGGCCACGGCGCCGCCGCTGGGCCCGATCAGGATGACGCCGGCCTGCGCCGGGGCCGGCTCGGCGCGCCCACTGGCGAAGCCGGCCAGCCGCGCCGCGCCCTCGGCCTTAGCCGCGCCGTCCAGCGACGCGCCGCCCAAGGCCTCGACGATCTGGTCCCACCGATCGGGTTCGGCCGCGATGGCGTACAGCGCCTCCACGACCAGCGAGATGTTGGCCTTGCTTTGGGAGACCGGCGTCACCCGTCGGGTCAGGCCGGGACGGCTTGGCGCGATCCGGCGAAGCGGGCCAGGCGGCCGTTGATGATCTCCTCGGCCTCGGACACGATCCGGTGGATCAGTTCCTCGCAGGAGGGGATGTCGTGGATCAGGCCCTGGATCTGGCCCGCCGACCAGATGCCGGCGTCGTTGTCGCCGACCTCGTAGACGCTGCGGCCGCGGATTCCGGCCACCAGTTCACGGACGTCCTCGAACTTGGCGCCGGACTTCTCCAGCGCCACGACCTGCTGGCTGATCGCGTTCTTCGCCACGCGACTGGTGTTGTGCATGGTGCGGAAGATCAGGTCGGTGGAGCGCTCGTCGTTGGCGACGATCTGCTCCTTGATGGCCTGGTGGATCGGGCTTTCCTTGGTGGCCATGAACCGGGTGCCCATGTTGATGCCCTCGGCGCCCAGCGCCAGGGCCGCGACCAGGCCGCGCGCGTCGCCGAAGCCACCCGAGGCGATCATCGGGATCTTGATCTTGTCGGCCGCCGCCGGGATCAGGATCAGGCCGGGCACGTCGTCCTCGCCCGGGTGACCGGCGCATTCGAAGCCGTCGATGGAAATGGCGTCCACGCCCATCCGCTCGGCTGACAGGCCGTGGCGGACGCTGGTGCATTTATGGACGACGATGATCCCGTGCTTCTTGAACTCGTCGACATGTTCCTGGGGCTTGTTGCCGGCGGTCTCGACGATCTTGACCCCGCTGTCGATGATCGCCTGGCGATACTCGGCGTAGGGCGGTGGGTTGATGGCCGGCAGGATGGTCAGGTTCACGCCGAACGGCTTGCTGGTCAGGCTGCGGCAGCGCTCGATCTCCTCGCGCAGCTTGTCTGGGGTGGGCTGGGTCAGGGCGGTGATGAAGCCCAGGCCGCCAGCGTTTGAGACGGCGGCCACCAGCTCAGCGCGGCCGACCCACTGCATGCCGCCCTGGACGACCGGGTGCTCAATGCCGACGAGCTCGGTGAACCGGGTCTTCAAGGCCATAACGTCCTCCCAAACAGCTGTTTGGAAGACAATGAACCCGGCGCCGGGGCGTCACGCAAGCCGTTTGCGCAATGATCTTGCTTACTGCAGTCCCGACCGGCCGATGGCGTAGAAGCGGTCGGACCGCTGCTTGCGCAGGGCCTGCACGTCCATGCCGGCCAGCGCCTCCAGTTCCTGCTCCACGGCGTCGCCGACCGCCTTCATGGCGGCCTCCTTGTCGGAGTGTGCGCCGCCGGGCGGTTCGGGGATGATCCGGTCGACGATCTTCATGCCGATCAGGTCCTGGGCGGTGATCTTCATCGCCTTGGCGGCTTCCTCGGCCGTGCGCGCGCCGCGCCACAGGATCGAGTTGGCGCCCTCGGGCGGGATCACCGAATAGATGGCGTGCTCCAGGATCAGCACCCGGTTGCCGCAGGCGATGCCGAGCGCGCCGCCCGATCCGCCCTCGCCGGTGACCACGGCCACCATGGGCACGTTGAGCATCAGGCATTTCTCGGTCGACCGCGCGATCGCCTCGGCGACGCCGCGCTCCTCGGAACCCACGCCAGGATACGCGGCGGGCGTGTCGACGAAGCTGATCACCGGGAGATTGAAGCGTTCAGCCATCTCCATCAGCCGGATGGCCTTGCGGTAGCCCTCGGGTCGCGCATAGCCGAAGTTGTGCTTCACCCGGGTGACGGTGTCGCGGCCCTTCTCGTGGCCCATGACCACCACCGGCTGACCCCGGAACCGGCCCAGACCGCCCATCAGAGCCTGGTCGTCGGCGAACTTCCGGTCCCCGCGCAGCTCGACGAACTCCTCGATCAGCCCCCCCACATAGTCGACGAAGTGCGGCCGCTCGGGATGGCGGGCCACCTGGGTCTTCTGCCAGGCGTCCAGCTTGGAATAGGCTTGCCGGCGCATGTCCTGGGCGCGGGCGCGCAGGGCCTCGATCTCGCCGTCCAGGGCGCCGGAGCCCGTGGTCTCGGACAGTTTCGAGAGCTCCTCGATCTTGGCTTCGAGGTCGGCGATCGGGCGCTCGAACTCGAGGTAGTGCGCGGCCATTCAAGGAATCTTCTGTTTCGCTTCCGTCTGCGGAAGGGGCGGAAATTAGGCGGGAACCTTCAGCCTAACAAGTCCGGCGAGCGGCGTCTGGTTTCATCAGCCCCAACAAGGCCCTGCGGCGACGTGCAACCTCTGCCCTAGCAGGACGTTTGGCACTCGAGGTCGAACCGAACCCATGTCTGGCGGGAGCCTGGCGGGAGGCTCCCCTCCCACAAGAGGACGTCAGGAGTTCACCATGAGATCCATCAGAATCGCGCTGGTCGCGACCGTCGCACTGGCCACCGCCGCGCCGGCCTTCGCCCAACCCCAGCCCACCCAGCAGTATCAACGCGACATGCGCAACTACGAGAATGATCGCGCCGACTACGCCGACCGTCGCGAACAATACGAACAGGCTCGGGCCAGCTACGATCAGCGCCGCGAGGCCTATGACCGCGAGCGCGCCCGCTACGACGCCCGCTACGGCTCCGGCGCCTATGTCCGCGCGTATGGCGCCGCCCCGGCCTGGGACGACTCCTACTGGAATGACCGCTATCGCAGCGTGAGTTGGTCCAGCCGCGAGGACTATGATCGCCAGATGCGCCAGTACGAGAGCGATCGTCGCACCTACGACCGCAACAACGGCCCCGGCGCCTATGAACGCCGCTATGGCCCCGCGCCCGTGTGGAACGCCACCGACTACGGCCGCGACACGTCCTACAACAACCGGCCGAACAACGATCCCTGCCGTGACCGGAACAACAACCGGGCGGTCGCCGGCGGGCTGATCGGCGCCATCGCCGGCGCCGCCCTGGGCTCCAATGTCGCGGCGCGGAACGCGCGAACCGAGGGAGCCGTCCTGGGCGCCCTGGTCGGCGGCGGCATCGGCGCCGCGGTCGGTAACGCCAGCGACAACGCCAAGTGCGACGATACCGGCTACTACTACAGCTACGATCAGACCATTCCGTACCGGGAGAGCCGCTACGAGCGCGGTCGCCGCTCGGGCCAGTACGACTACAGCTACTACAATCGCCAGAAGTGCCGTTTGGCGCCCGCCCCGATCTCGGGTGACGAGTATCGCTACGTCCGGGTGTGTCCGGACCGCGAGGGCCGCTTCCGCATCACCGGCTAAGGCTGGTTGACGGAAAATAGGGCCGTCCGCTCCCGCGGGCGGCCTTTTCGTTGTCTCAGACCTTCTTGGCCAACGGATGGCGCGTGGCCATCACCTCGGCGAGGCGATCACCCGCGACATGGGTGTAGATCTGGGTCGTGGCGATATCGGCGTGGCCTAACAACTTCTGGACCACCCGGAGATCGGCGCCGCCCTCCAGCAGATGGGTCGCGAAGGCGTGGCGCAGGACGTGAGGGCTGACCCGGGCAGGATCGATCCCAGCATCGGCCGCCGCCTCATCCAGCAGTTGGGCGAAGCGTCGGGGCGTCAGCCGGCCGCCCTTGCCCCGCGACGGAAACAGCCACGGATTGGCGGCGTCGCTCTTGGGCAGGAAGCTCTTGCGGACGTCCAGGTAGGCTTTCATCGCCGTCCGCGCCGCCGGGTTCAGCGGCGCCAGCCGCTCCTTGCCGCCCTTGCCCTTGACGATCAGATAGGCCGGATCGCGCGCCAGCACCGACAGTTGCAGGCTGGTGAGCTCGGAAATCCGTAGGCCCGAGGCGTAGGCCAGCTCCACCATGCAGCCGAGCCGCAGGCCCTGGGCGCCGTCGCGGGCGCCGGCGGAGGCGATGATCGCGTCCATCTCCGCACGGCTCAGCACCTTCGGCAGCGGCCGCCCCTTCTTGGGGGCCTCCACCCGGCGCGAGGGATCATCCGCGCGCCAGCCCTCCCCCAGGACGAACCGATAGAACTGGCGCACGGCGGCGCGACGCCGCGACGCCGTGGCTGGCGACAGGCCCCGGTCGCTGAGGGCGGCGAAATAACTTTCGATGTTCTCGGCCGACGCCGCGGCGAGGTCGCTGTCGCGGCCGCGCAGGAAGGCCTGGGCGTCGGCCAGGTCCTTGCCGTAGGCGGTGAGCGTGTTGCGGGCTGAGGCGCGCTCCACCGCCATCATCTCCAGGAAGGCCTCGACCCAGCCCCCGCCGCCGCTCATCGCTGCGCCGCCAGGCCCTCGGCCGCGTAAGCCCGGGCATCCTCCTGCAGACCCACCGTTTTCAGCGCCCGGATGACGCGCACGCGATCGCCGGTGGGCGGACCGGCCACGCCGGAATCCCCGGCGATCCACAGCGCCAGCAGCGCGGTCTCCCCCACCAGCCTGCCGTCGGCCGCCAGCTCCATCGCCAGCATCCGAGAGGGCGAGGCCTTGGTCTCCGCGCCAGAATAGGTCGCCAGCTCGCCCCGTGCGGCGGCGTCGGCCGGCGCGCTTAGGGCCGCGAAGATCAACGCGGCGTTCTGCGCCTTGCCGGGAACCTTGGCCTCGGCGGCGGTCGCTCGGGCGATCAGGCGGTTCAAGGTGGCGGCGTCCGGTTGGCCGGCGCGCGCCAGGCTGACGGCGTCGGCCAGGGTCGCATCGTCCAGGGTCGGCGTCGCCTGGCCGCGATCCAGCGCCGCGGCGACCGCGGGTGAGGCCTTGGCCTGGGCCAGGTCCAACGAGAGGTCCCGCGACAGGGCGTAATCCAGGCCGTTGCGCAAGGAGGCGGGGCCAGGATCGCCGCCGCCCGCCAGCTTCACACCCATCAGGCGGCCGAACACGGGGTCACGGACCTGGGTCTGGGCGAGATCGTAGGTAAGCTGGGCCGCGCCCGTCTCGCCAGCCCGGGCCTGGCAGTAGGCGCGCAGCCGCAGCCAGTAGATGTCGTCGCGTCCCGTGGCCAGTTGCGCGGCGACGGCGCAGGCGCGATCGGGGGCGTCGGCCAGCAGGGCGGCCTCGGCCGCAGCGCGGGCCAGTTCGGGCGAACGATCCAGCCCCGAGGATCGGTCGAGAATGGCGCTGGCCTCGCTCACCGCGCCCAGGGCCAGCAGCGCGCTGACCCGCGCGCCGGCCAGGGCCGGGTCGCGGCCGACACCTTCGGGACCCGTCGCTCCGGTGGCCAAGACCCGGGCGGCCAGGCCGCGCCCTGCCGGTGACAGCGGCTTGGTCGCCAGCATGAGGATCACGGCGCGGGCCGTGGCGGGCGCGGTTCCGCGCCAGAGGTCGGGCCCAAGCCCGGTGTCACGGCCGGCGGTGGAGAAGTAGTCCGGCGCGGCCAGAGGCGTGACGGCGACCTCCTGCGCCATCGCCGCGCCGGAGAGCATGAAGGCGCCGAACGCCATGCAGAAGAACCGTCCAGCCATCACCACCTCAACCTAACTCAACGCCTGAAGTTGGCGCGAGGGGCCCTGCTCGTGTAGACCTTCGCCGTTCATGGACCGTTACACACCGCTGCGCGCCCGGACTATCGCCCTCGTGGGCCTCATGGGCGTTGGAAAATCGAGCGTGGGCCGCAGGCTCGCCAATGCGCTGGAATTGCCGTTCCGCGACGCCGACGCGGAGGTCGAGGCCGCGGCCGGCCGGTCCATCCCCGACATCTTCGCCGATCTGGGCGAGGCCGCGTTCCGCGAGGGCGAGCGGCGGGTGATCGCCCGGCTGCTGGAGGATCCGCCCCATGTCCTGGCGACCGGCGGCGGCGCCTTCATGAACCCCGAGACCCGAGCCCTGATCCGGTCGAACTCCATCTCGGTCTGGCTGAAGGCCGACCTGGAGGTCTTGGCGAGGCGGGTGTCGCGCAAGGACAATCGGCCGCTGATCGCCGGCCGCGATCCGCTGGCCGTGCTCCGCGCACAGGCGGAGGAACGCTACCCGGTCTATGGCGAGGCCGATGTGATCGTGGAGACTGGCGACGCCGCCCATCACGTGACCGTCGACCAGGTGATCCAGGCGATGACCGCCCATCTTCAGGACCATCCCCGATGACGACAACCGTCCGCGTGGGCCTGGACGACCGCGCCTACGACGTGGTCATCGGCCCTGGCCTGCTTGGCGAGGCCGGTGGGCGCCTGCGACCCCTGCTGAAACGGCCCCGCACCGCCATCGTCAGCGACGAAACTGTCTGGGCCCTGCACGGCGCGCGGCTGATGGCGTCGCTGGAGGCCGCGGGCGTCGCCTGTCACCCGGTCGTCGTGCCGCCCGGCGAGCCCTCCAAGAGCTGGGAGGGCCTGGCCGATGTCAGCGACCGCCTGCTGGCCCTGGAACTCGACCGGGGCGACGTGGTCACCGCCTTCGGCGGCGGCGTTGTGGGCGACCTCGCCGGCTTCGCCGCGGCCATCTACAAGCGCGGGATCGACTTCGTGCAGATCCCCACGACGCTGTTGGCCCAGGTCGACTCCTCGGTGGGCGGCAAGACCGCCATCGACACCGCGCGCGGCAAGAATCTGATCGGCGCGTTTCATCAGCCGCTGCTGGTGCTGGCCGACCTGGACGTTCTGGGCACCCTCTCGGAACGCGAGATGCGCGCCGGCTACGCCGAGGTGATCAAGTACGGCCTGCTGGGCGACTTCGCCTTCTTCGAATGGCTGGAGGCGAACGGCGCGGCGGTCTTGGCGCGAGAGCCCAAAGCCCTGAGCCACGCCGTGGCTCGCTCGGTGGAGATGAAGGCCGAGATCGTCGCCGAAGACGAGAAGGAGGCCGGGCGCCGCGCCCTGCTCAATCTGGGCCACACCTTCGGCCACGCCCTGGAGGCCGAGACCGGCTATGGCGAGGCCCTGCTGCACGGCGAGGCCGTGGCGGCCGGTTCGGCGATCGCCTTCCGATTCTCCGCGACCCAGGGCCTTTGCTCGGCGCAGGACGCCCAGCGCGCCGAGGCCGCCATCGCCGCCGCCGGCCTGCCCACCCGGCTCGAGGGCGTCTCTAGCACCCCCTTCGTCGCCGAACGCCTGATCCGTCACATGGGCCAGGACAAGAAGGCCGAGGGCGGCAAGCTGACCTTCATCCTGGCCCGATCCCTGGGCGACACCTTCGTCGCCAAGGATGTCGCGGTCCAGGCCGTGCATGATTTCCTCATTTCTGAAGGAGCTGTGGCGTGACGATCCTCGCGATCCTCGCGGGCTTGGCTCCCATCCTCGTCATCCTGCTGAGCCTCTCAGGGCTGATCTCGGCGGCCGAGACCTCGATGACCGCCGCAAGCCGCGGCCGGATGCACCAGCTCGAGCGCGAAGGCGACCGTGCCGCGCGGCGGGTCAACCTGATGATGGCTGATCAGGAGAAGATGATCGGCGCGATCTTGTTGTCCAACAACGTGATCAACATCGGCGCCTCGGCCCTGACCACGCTGGCGCTGTCGACCGCCTTCCCCGGACCGGTGGGCGCCCTCATGGCCACGGGCGTCATGACGGTGCTGATCGTGATCTTCAGCGAGATCCTGCCGAAGACCCTGGCCATCGCCCGGGCGGACGACGTGGCCCGCGCGCTCTCGATCCCGACCTATTGGGTGGTGAAGATTTTCGGCCCCCTGGCCAACCGCGCCCAGTGGGTGGTTCGCCAGACCCTGCGCCCCTTCGGCATCAAGCTCTCGATGGAGACCGACGTGCTGGCCGCCCACGAGGAAATCCGCGGCGCGGTGGAGTACCACCACTCGGAAGGCCTGGTCGAAAGCCGCGATCGGCACATGCTGGGCGGCGTGTTGGACCTGTCGGAGATGGACGTCACCCAGGTGATGGTCCACCGCAAGTCGATCTCGATGATCGACGCCGCCCTGCCCGCCAAGGAGCTGATCGCCGCCATGCTGGAGAGCGGGCACAGCCGCGTGCCGCTCTATCGCGACGAGCCCGAGAACATCATCGGCATCCTGCATGCCAAGGACCTGCTAACCGCCCTGGCCGGCGCCGACGGGTCCATGGCCAAGCTGAATATACCCGCCATCGTCCGCGAGGCCTGGTTCATCCCAGAGACCACCAGCCTCAAGGACCAGCTCAACGCCTTCCTGAAGCGCCAAAGCCACTTCGCCCTGGTGGTGGACGAATATGGCTCGCTGGAAGGCCTGGTGACCCTCGAGGACATCCTCGAGGAAATCGTCGGCGAGATCGAGGACGAGCACGACAGCGCCCTCGAGGGCGTGCGCGCGCAGCCGGACGGTTCGGTGATGGTCGACGGCTGGGTGGCGATCCGCGACCTGAACCGGGCCCTGGACTGGAGCCTGCCCGATGACGACGCGGTGACTGTCGCGGGCCTGGTCATCCACGAGGCCCAGACCATCCCCAAGGTCGGCCAGACGTGGACGTTCCATGGCCACCGCTTCCAGGTGGTGAAACGCGAACGCAACCAGATCACCGCACTGCGAATCTCGCCGCCGCAGGATGTGGTCGAGCTATGATCGTCGGGAAGCAGACAGACACACCGTGGCTGTAGGGACCAGATTGTCGCAGTGGATCGCGAGGACTTGCGATTCTGGTCCGGCGGACGATGCTGGGGGTGTCGACCGCCGGACAACCTCGCGCCAAGTCCAAAACTTGACTATGATCTGCAAGGCGCAGTTCTTGTGGTGACACCGGGCGGTCGCCGGGGCTTGGAGCGAGAATGAGCGATATTCCTGATCTGACGGGCCTTCGCGTCCTCGTCGTCGAAGACGAGATGATGGTCTCGATGCTGATCGAGGACATGTTGCAGGACCTCGGCTGCAAGGTTGTCGGCCCGGCCTCGCGTCTCGACGAGGCGATCGCCTTGGCCAACACCGCCGAGATCGATTGCGCCGTTCTGGACGTCAATCTGGGCGGCCAGCCGATCTTTCCGCTGGCCGACATCCTGCGGGCGAAGGGCGCTCCCTTCGCCTTCGCCACCGGCTATGGCGACGCCGGCCTGCGAGACGTCGACAAGGGCTCCATGGTCCTGCAGAAGCCGTTCCGCGAGGGCGATCTGGCCCGGATTCTCGGCGAACTCCGCGCCAAGGTCGTCTAGCTAGTTCGGCAGAGGCAGCGATGCCTGGGCGAAGGCGTAGCGCCAACCCTTGGGCGTACGCACATAGGTGTCGCTGAACCAGAGGCGACGATCGATAGCGCCCTTCTCACCGACGCCCTTGACCCACAGGCGCGCGGTCACCACCGCGGTGTCGCCCCAGACCCGCACGGTCTGGGTGCCGGGGTCCTCATCCTGTTGCTCGTAGATGATGGACTTGGCCCGCGCCCCCGCCATCAGCATCTCACGCGACACGACCCGGCCATCGCCCAGCACCAGGACGAAGTCGTCGTGCAGGATCTGGTCGATCGCCTCGGCGTCATTACGTTTCGTCGCCGCCTGGAATTCCAGGTCCAGCGCGGCCACGATCTGGCGGTCCTGCTCGGCGTCCGCCACGGCTGGGGCGGGCGCAGCGGCGATCGCGGTGACGGCGGCGAGCGTCAAGCCCAAGAGTTTCGAGTCCATGGCGATCCTTCCGGCGTTTTCTCAAGACCTGCCTAGCCGAAGCCGGATCGCTCGGCTGTCAGGAAACTCAGATCGGACCGACCTGAACTTTTCGATAGCGCGCCGCCGCCATG
>NZ_JANOCX010000293.1:0-3325 GCF_031412415.1 Phenylobacterium sp. | reverse complement strand
CGCCATCGAGGCCGAGCTGATCGAGCATGATCTCAAATGGAGCCCCGTAAAGGTCCTTGCAAAGATTTTTCCGGATGGTGTTGGGCCTTCATCAAATTGGCGTCTCTTCGTCGACTATCTGACCCGCGCCGGCGAAGTAATGCCTGAGGATGGCGTCCCATTTACAGCTATCGTTACCATCAGCGATCCAGCGGGCGAGCAGCCAGTTTTCAACGATATGCGCCAAAAAAGTACAAGCACTCGGTGCGCAAATCGCTGATATTCGAACAGCAGCACGAATTACGCCGCGCGTATGACGGATGCATTACGCAAATATTCGGAGGTTACGGAGTATTTACTGGCGTTATGCAGCCGCTGGATCACGCGCATGCTCAGCAAGATATGCGAGTTCTCGCTCCAGCATCTGCGGGTTCCGGCACACATGGAACGCCCAGCGTCCTAGCTTTCCCCAGTTGTTCACCGCCCGCACCCAGCGGCGCGCGCCTTCGTGCTTGGCGGTCGTCTGGTTGTCCTCGAAGCCCTTTACCTCGAGCACCAGCGTCAGATCCGGCTCGCCATTCGGTGTCGTCATGCGCACGAGGAAGTCGGGCTCGTAGCCGTGATCGACCCCGAGGAATTCATACGGGATGCTGAGGTCCATACCCTCATTCCGCGCGTAGAAGCGGATAAGCCCTTGCTGCGCCGCCTGCTCCAGCCGGAACGCTGCGCTCTGCTCCCATGCGGCGGTATCGGCGACGACGTGCCCGATGTGGCTGGCCATCGTCGCGAAGACGGGACGCTTCGTGCGGAACTCCACACCCGCGGTGCTGCCATTCTCCTGCGTGCGGTTCAGCAACGGCAGCAGCGGCGGCTCGCCCGATGAGTCGTCCGGCTGGATAGCGTCGCGCACTCGCTCCACCACCTGCCGCGCGTACTTCTCGAGGCCAAGCTCCGGCTCAGGTGCGCCATTGAAGTCTACCTTCCGGCGCACGTATTCCTCGACCACGCGGAACACCTGCGGGAACAGCGCGTGGCGTGATTGCAGCGCGAACACGCGCCGCTTGCGCCCCTCGGCACCGGACGTACCCGCCTGCGTCAGCTCCTCAACAATGCGCTGCGCAGCCTGAAACAGGATCGTCTGCAGGTGGACTGAGGCGTAGTAGGCCTCACGGTCCTGCTGGTGGAAGCCGAAGGGCGACTGCGTCTCTGCCATGCCGCCACCGACCTGCACGCCAACCTGTGGCCGCACGAAGGTGCCGGTGGGCTCGCGGTTCGGTTCGATGCGCAGCGGCTCCATCGCGCCGACATCGCAGCGGATCAGGTTGCGGCGGAGCGCAAAGGCATAGCCTTCCACCACCGGGAAGCGCATTTCCATAGCGGCCCGATCGGGCAGCGCCTTCACCAGGTTGGGCGGGGTGTCGTCCGGCTCGGGCTTGTTCACCGGCCTCCCGCGGAAAGGGATGACGGAGAACGGCACGCCGTAGACGTCGCAGTATTCCTCGGTCAGCAGCCCGGTGGCGGGGTCCGGCTTGTAATCCATCCGCCGCAGACCGCGGCCCACCACCTGCTCGCACAGCAGCTGGCTCGTGAAGGCGCGCAGCCCAAGGATCTGCGTGACGGTGTTGGCGTCCCAGCCTTCGGTCAGCATGGCCACCGAGACGACGCAGCGCACATGCTCGCCGGGCTCACCGGCCTTGCCGACCGTGGCGACAACGCGCCGCAGTTCCTCAGCCGCGTCGGCCCTCTTCTTGTCCGTCCCGCTGCCGCCAGCCTCGGCCTGCGCCAGCAGTTTACTGTCGATGCGGATTGTGACCTTCCGCTCTGCGGTGTTGCTGAAGAGGTCTGAGAAAACCTCGCCCTGCCCATAGACGATGCGCGGCTTTGGCTTCTTCCCACGCTTGGTGGTGGGCGCCTCCTCCTCGCTCTCGTCCTCCTCCAGGACCTCCACCACTTCGGCCTCTGTGACCGTCTCGATCACCTGCTCGCCGCTGATGCGGCGGTAGAATTCCTCGGCGATGTCGGTGTTGTCACAGACGATGATGACGCAGGGAGGCGTCCGGTCCACGCCTGGCTGTCCGGCGCGTATAAGGTCGAAGCGTTCCTTCCACTGCCCCATGATCTGGACCAGCGCGCCCTGCGCCTCGCGCCAGACCACATCCGGCTTCGGCTTGCCGGAGCGCCCGGGCAACTTCTCGCCAGGCTGCAGCCCGTCACGGATCGCTTCCCAAAGGCGGAAGTAGCGTGGGTCCGGCCGACCCGTCGTGTCCTGCACCGGCAGGCGCGGGATCTTTGTGATGCCGCTTTCGATTGCGTCGACCAGGCCGAAGTCGGAGACGATCCAGGGGAAGGGCTGGCCCTCGGGATACCCGCTGCCCTTGATGCGGAACGGCGTGGCCGAAAGGTCCACCACCATGGAAATGCCCGGCGCTTCGCCACCGGCCGCGTTCAGCCGATCGAGCCCGTCCACCCAGACGGTCGCCTCCTGCGCCTCATCCTCGAAGGCTGCCTTGTCGTCGCCGGTCAGGCCCGAGCCGACTGCCACACCAGGCGCCGGTCGCCAGCAATGGTGGCCCTCATCGTTGATGACCAGGATAGGCAGCCGGTCCGACGCGCTGCCCAGGATACGGCGCAGGAAATCCGCGGGGGTTTCCTCGCCCTTGTCCACGACGGCATAGGTCTTGTCTCCGTCCTTGTGCGGGCTTTCTGGCGCGAAGCGGTGCCAGTTTTCGACGATGACCGTCCCGCGCTGCAGCAGCGAGCGCCACTTCGCCGGTACGAGATTGAAGGCATCGTAGTAGTTGTCCGGCGCGTCGGGCTTCAGCACGCCCAGCCGCTCCTTCACCGTCAGGTTCGGCGCGCAGAGCAGGGCGACGTCCGGGTATTCCCGGCTCTCCGGGCTCATGCCGCGGTTCACGAAGGCCCAGGTGATCACCATGGCCGCGACCAGCGTCTTGCCGCTGCCGGTTGCGAGCTTGGTGCCCAGCCGGCGTAGCGGCTTCAGCGACGGATCGGCGGGCTTGTCGACGAGGGTCGGGAAAAACTCCGCTCCCTGCTTCAATTGGAATGCGGGGCCAGGTCGCGTGCCTGCCAGCAGCCGTCCGAGATCATCCTCCGTCAACTTCGGCGCGAAGCGCAGGCGGCTGGTGCGGCCGGTGAAGCGCATCTCCGCCAGGTAGATGATCGTCTCCACAGCCTCGCGCTGGCCGAAGAACAGGCGGCGTTCACGATCCTCACGGCCCCAGTGGCGGAGCAATTCGCGCGTGGCCAGCGTGGCGCCGCGGTTGTCGGCCTCCCGCCAGCGGCTCACATCGTCGCGCAGCAGGTTGGGCAGGGGCAGGTCGTCCTG
>NZ_JANOCX010000292.1:0-1857 GCF_031412415.1 Phenylobacterium sp. | reverse complement strand
GAGATCCTGCGTGATTTGGCCGGCCGGCAGCTCGGCTTCTGACCGCAGCTTGAGATTGCGAACTTCAGGGACCCGCCGAGAGGCTGGACACCCCTGAGGGGCGCCTATAGGCCTTAGTTGGAGAGCCATGGCGCGCACGCGGAAAATCCTACGCAGCTCGGTGAATCGAGCACTGAACGCCATCGGCGACCGATGGAGTCAGCTCATCCTCGAAGAGGCGTTCCGCGGCGCCACCAGATTCGAGGATTTCCGCGCGCGCACCGGCGCCCCACGCAACACCCTGTCCAATCGCCTGCGCAGCCTGGTCGCCAACGGCATCTTCGAGCAGCGCGCGCATCGGGAGGGCGCCACTCGGCAGGCGTACCACCTGACGGAAATGGGCCGGGGCCTGTTCGATTCCGTGCTCATCGCCTGGTGCTGGGGCATTCGCTGGGACGAGGTCTCGCCCAATGGCCCGGCCGGCCTGGTGCACTCGGTGTGCGGGCGATCGATGCTCCCGCAAATGGTCTGCGACCACTGCGGCGGCGACATCTCCCTGCATAGCTGCAGCCATCGTCCCGGCCCCGGAGCTGGCTTCGAGGAGATGGAGGTGACCCGCCTCCACCGTCGCCGACAGCCCGGCGGCGGCGAGGAGGCGGCGCGCCCGCCGTCCGATGTGGTGGACATGACCGGCGACCGCTGGACCGGGATGGTGATCTCCACCCAGTACTTCGGTATTCACCGCTTCGACGACATCCAGGCCAACCTCGACATCGCCACCAACATCCTCACCGACCGCCTGCGCGCCCTGGTGGCCAACGGCGTCTTCGAGCGCCGTCTCTACGAGATGTCGCCGCCGCGCTACGAGTACTGGCTGACCAAGAAGGGCAAGGACCTCTATCCGCACGCCCTGGCCCTGCTGCTCTGGGCCGACCACTGGCTGGCGGACGCGTCAGGCCCGCCGGTCGAGGTGATCCACAACGCCTGCGGCAAGCTGGTCGAGGCGAGCGTTGTCTGCAGCGAGTGCAAGGTCCCGCTCGAACCGCAAACCGTCGCCGAGCGGCGCCCGCGGGAGCGCGCGAAGACCTAGTTCCCGTTCGATCCGTCATACTGATGCGACGGAAGCGCCAAGTCACTTGCACAACAAGACCATGGTGCTAGGCTGAACTCAAGAGCGGTCGCGCCGGCCGCCGATGATACTTGGAGAGCTCTCTTGAAGATGGAGCGCCTGCCGCCGGTCCAGACATCCCTGCGGCCCAGCAACCACCCCTATCTGACCGGCGCCTGGACGCCGCTGCATGAGGAGGTGAACGCCGAGAACCTGGAGGTCCTCGAGGGCGCGATCCCGACCGATATCGACGGCGTCTACATCCGCAACACCGAGAACCCCGTTCAGCAACCTCTGGGCCGCCACCATCCGTTCGACGGCGACGGCATGGTCCACATGATCAGCTTCCGCGAAGGCCGCGCCGACTACCGCAACCGCTTCGTGCGGACCCGCGGGTTCGAGGCCGAGCAGGAGGCCGGCCAGGCGCTGTGGGGCGGCCTCATGGACGGACCGGAGGTGTCCCTGCGTCCCGGCTTCGGCGCGCATGGCGGCCTGAAGGACTCATCGAGCACCGACGCCGTGGTCCATGCCGGCAAGATCGTCTCGACCTTCTACCAGTGCGGCGAGGCCTATTGGCTGGATCCGGAGACCCTGGAGCAGGGCGGCGTCGCCAGCTGGGGTCCCCTGGACGGCGTCAGCGCCCACACCAAGGTCGACGAGGCCACAGGTGAGCTGCTGTTCTTCAACTACTCCAAGCACGCGCCCTACATGCACTACGGCGTGGTCGATCGGCACGGCAAGCTACTCCACTACGTGCCCGTGCCCCTGCC
>NZ_JANOCX010000291.1:0-2212 GCF_031412415.1 Phenylobacterium sp. | reverse complement strand
GGTCTCGCTCCCCTCCGGCACCGGCCGCGACGTGCGCGTCGCCGTCATCGCCAAGGACGCCAAGGCCGCCGAAGCCACCGCCGCGGGCGCCGACATCGTCGGCGCCGAGGAGTTGGTCGAGCGCATCCAGGGCGGCTTCATGGAGTTCGACCGCGTGATCGCCACGCCGGACATGATGGCCCTGGTGGGTCGTCTGGGTAAGGTGCTGGGCCCGCGCGGCCTGATGCCGAACCCGCGTGTCGGCACCGTGACGCCCAACGTCGCGCAAGCGGTGAAGGACGCCAAGGGCGGCGCCATCGAGTTCCGCACCGAGAAGACCGGCATCATCCACGCCGGCATCGGCAAGGCCAGCTTCACCGAAGACGCGATCCTGGCCAACGTCCGGGCGCTCGTCGACGCCCTGAACAAGGCCAAGCCGTCGGGCGCCAAGGGCACCTACATCAAGAAGATCAGCCTCTCGTCCACCATGGGCCCGGGCTTCAAGATCGACACGACCTCGGTCGGCGTCTGACGCCAGTCGATCTCGTTTGAGAATTGAGGGGAGCGGCTTTCGGGCCGCTCCCTTTTTCTTTGCGCGCGAAGCGGGTCTTATGCGGCCGACAAGAGGGAAGGGACGTCCATTGGCCGGTCTCGCCACCGAAGACGCCGTCGAGGCCCAGACCAAGGGCGCGCTTCATCTCTATGCGTGGTTCCTGTTGCGCGGGACCTTCGTGTGGGCCGTGTCCACAGGCGTGCTGCGCCTGCTGCCCAGCGCCTGGGTCGACCGTCCCGCCTGGACCTTGCTGATCACCGGCGCGGTGTCCGGCGCGGGGCTGGTGATCGCAACCCTACTGTTCCTGCGGAAGATTGAGGCGAGACACAGGCTCTCGGCCCTGGTCTCCTTCGTGGCGCCGCAAATGCTGCTCGACGCCGGGGTGACGGTGGGGTTCGTCCATGTCCTGCCCAACTTCCCGCCCAGCCACGCGCCGCTGTTCGGCGCCTTCGTGCTCTGGTGCTACGCGGTGATGCTGCTGACCGCTGTCGTCGCGACGCGGCCCAAGGGGTGAGGCGGCGGTTGTCATAGCGCCGCGCTTCGTGTAAACGCCGCGCCTTCAAGAGTTTCGCTTCGTCGCAAGGCGGGGCGTGGACGGCGGGTTCGCCCGCCATCCTGTCCAAGAACTGTGGGGATCCGGGGGCCGCTCGGATCCGTGACGCGAGGAAGAGCCCTTCCTCAAGCACAGGGAGACGGGAATACGAGGTTTCACCGGCCATCGCATGCGATGGGCGCTGGGCCCGCGGCTTCTCTCACAGGACAGGCTTGTCGATCCGCGCGTGGGTTCGCCCGCGCTTGGGTCGTCTCGGTCGCCGGAATCGTCCGGCGGCCAAGCTGAGTATGGAGACCGCAATGGACCGCGCTCAAAAGCAGGTGACGATCGAGACGCTCAAGGGCGTCTTCGCCGACGCCGGCGCCGTGGTCGTGACCCACAATCTGGGTCTGACTGTTGCGGAAATGACCGATCTGCGTGGCCGCCTTCGTAAAGAAGGCGCCAAGCTGACCGTGGTGAAGAACACCCTGGCCCAGAAGGCGCTGGGCGGCTCGATCGGTGAGGCGGGCGACGCCCTGTTCACCGGCCCGGTCGCTATCGCCTATGCGCCGGACCCTGTCTCCGCCGCCAAGATCGCGACCCAGTACGCCAAGGAGAACGACAAGTTCACCATCATTGGCGGCTTCATGGGTGAAGAGGTGCTGGACAAGTCGAGGGTGGCCGCGCTTGCGACCCTGCCTTCGCTGGACCAGCTCCGCGGCAAGATCATCGGCCTCCTGCAAGCGCCCGCGACCAAGATCGCCGGCATCCTGCAGGCCCCGGCCGGTCAGCTCGCTCGCGTCGTGGGGGCTTACGCCGCCAAAGACGCCGCCTGATCGTCATTTTCGAAGAAACCCACACCTCTAATTCCCTAGGAAAACCATCCCATGTCGAAGCTCGAAAAGATCGTCGAAGACCTGTCCGCCCTGACCGTGCTGGAAGCCTCTGAGCTGTCCAAGCTGCTCGAAGAAAAGTGGGGCGTCTCCGCCGCCGCTCCCGTGGCCGTCGCCGCCGCTGGCGGCGCTGCCGCTGCTCCGGTTGAAGCCGCCGAAGAGCAAACCGAGTTCACCGTTGTCCTGACCGCCGGTGGCGACAAGAAGATCAACGTGATCAAGGAAGTCCGCGGCGTCCGTCCGGACCTCGGCCTG
>NZ_JANOCX010000290.1:0-26883 GCF_031412415.1 Phenylobacterium sp. | reverse complement strand
CTTCAAGGTCGAATCCGCTTGAAAGCGCGCCGCCGCGTCAACCTGTGACGCGGCGGCGTCACTCAAGTAAATTCTGTGTAACCAAGTTAATGAACTTCCCGTAATTCTCTTAAATCTCTGTCATTACTCCGACTTAACAAGACTTCGTCGCACATGAGTTCTATCTCGTTGGTCATCGGCCGCCCAGGGCGACCAGCAACGGGAGAAACCAAGATGTTCAAAGCCACCCTCGCCGGCGTCGCCACCCTGGCTCTCGCCGTCATCCCGGTCGCCGCGCTCGGCACCGCCGCCCACGCCGCGCCGATCACCATCCAGACCGCCGACATCGACACCCTCAGCCCGCAAGGCGTTCAGGCTTTCCACCACCGCGCCCAGGCCGCCGCCCGCAAGTTCTGCCGCGACGCCACCGCCGGCCAGCGCGGCCTCAGCGCTCGCGCCCATTGCATGAACGCCGTCCAGGCCGAGATCGCCGAGAAATACGAAGCCCGCAACGTGGCGCTCGCCGCGCAGCGCCAAGCCAACACCCTGGCCAGCCGCTAACCGCAGCCGTCAGCCCGTCCGAACCCGGCTCCCCCCGGGGTTCGGACACCCCAAGGCCCGCCGCCCCACGGCGGGCCTTATCGTGTCTGGAGGCCTGTCGGGCCTGAGCCTTGGCGCGCCGCCTACCGGTATCGGATCAGGGCTTCCTGGGCGGCGGAGGCCACCAGCTTGCCGGCGGCGTTGAAGATCGAGCCACGGTTGAAGCCGCGGCTGCCCGAGGCCGAGGGGCTGTCCTGCACATAGAGGTGCCAATCGGCGAAGTCGGTGGGGGCGTGGAACCAGAGGGCATGGTCCAGGCTCGCCACCTGAAGCCGGCCGTCGCTCCAGTTCACCTCGTGCGGCCGCAGCGAGGAATCCAGCAGCGTCATGTCCGAGGCGTAGGCCAGCGCGCACTGGTTGATCGCCACGTCCGCTGGCAGGGGCTCGCGCGCCCGGAACCAGACCGAGTGGACGGGGTCCATCTTCGGCGCCTTGCCGTGCGGCATGGGGTCGATCGGGCGCACCTCGATGGGCCAGGTGCGGCGGGGAGTGTCGTCGCCGGCCGCCTCGCGCAGCTCGTCCTCGTCCGGCAACCCGTCGGGGCCGGGCGGGCTCGGCATCTCGATCTGGTGCTCGAAGCCGCTCTCCGGGGTCTGGAACGAGGCGGCCAGGTTGAAGATCTGCTGACCGTGCTGCAGGGCCACCACGCGGCGCACCGCGAAGCTCCCGCCGTCGCGCACCCGCTCCACCTTCAACAGGATCGGAATCTTCGGGTCGCCCGGCCGGATGAAGTAGGCGTGCATGGAGTGGCAGTGACGACCGTCGATGGTGCGATAGGCCGCGGTCAGGGCCTGGGCGATCACCTGTCCGCCATAGATGCGCCGGGTCTCGCCCTCCGGCGTGTGGCCCCGATACATGTCCAGGTCGATGGGCTCGATGTCGAGGAGGCGGACCAGTTCGCTCATGATCAGAACACCGGCGCCGGCATGTCCTTCAGCCGCGGCGCCAACTTGTCCTTCTCCGACAGGATCGCCTCGCCCTTGATCGGCCAATCGATCCCCACGTCCGGATCGTTCCAGAGCAAGGCGCCCTCGGTCTGAGGCGCATAGGCCCCGTCGACCTTGTAGAAGATCTCGCAGTCGTCCTGCAGTGTCGCATAGCCGTGGGCGAAGCCGCGAGGCACCAGAAGCTGCTCGCCGCCCTCGGCGGTCAGCGTGGCCCCCACCCACTGGCCGTAGGTCGCCGAGCCCGGGCGCACGTCGACCGCGACGTCGTAGATCGCGCCCTTCAACGCCCGCACCAACTTGGCCTGGGCATGGGGCGCTTGCTGGAAGTGCAGGCCACGCACGGTGCCGGCCTTGGCGTTGAAGGCCTGGTTGTCCTGCACGAAGTCGTGACGCAGCCCGGCTTCGGAAAAGGCCTTGGCGCTCCAGGTCTCGGCGAACCAACCCCGCGCATCGCCATGGCGCTTGGGCGTGATAAGCAGGACTTCGGGGATCGAAAGCGGCGTGATCGACGTCATGGCGGTCCAGGAGTTTCGGAAAACCGCCACCGCATGGACGAGCGCGCGCAGGAAGACAAGGCCAAGCCTGGCGGCCCAGCGATCACCGTCTGTGTGATCGCCTACAATTCAGGACCCACCCTGCGCACCTGCCTGGCGCATCTGGCGGCGCAGAGCTTCACCGACTTCGAGGCCCTGATCATCGACAACGCCTCGCCCGACCCCGGCGACCGGGCGATCGCGCGGGAATTTCCCGCCATGCGGCTGATCGAGAACACCGCCAATCTGGGCTTCTCCGGCGCCGGCAACCAGGCCGCCCGCGAGGGGCGCGGCCGGTGGCTGGTGTTCCTCAACCCTGACGCCTTCGCGCAGCCCGACTGGCTGGCCGAGCTGGTGGCGGCCTCGCGGCGCCATCCCACCGTGCGCTCCTTCACCTCGCGCCAGCTCATGGACGAGGATCCGACCTTGCTGGACGGCCTGGGCGACGTGATGAGCGGCTACGGCATTCCCTATCGCGGCGGCTATCTGTCCAAGTGCCCCGAGGTGATCCCGGAGGGCGAGGTGTTCTCCCCCTGCGGCGCGGCCATGATGATCGACCGGGCGCTGTTCCTGGAGCAGGGCGGCTTCGACGAGTTCTTCTTCTGCTATTCCGAGGATGTGGACCTGGGCTACCGGCTACAGCTCGCCGGCGAGCCGACGATCCTGGCGCCCAAGGCGGTGATCCGCCATGTGGGCTCGGCCTCCAGCGGCGGCCGCAAGTCGGAGTTCGCGGTCTTCCACGGCACCCGCAACCGCTTCTACGGGGTCTATAAGGACACGCCCTGGCCCCTGCTGCCGATCGTGCTGCCGCTGCACCTGCTGGGGGTGATCTATATTTCCAGCCGGCGCGAGAACCGCCCCCACGCCCCTATCGTCTGGCGCGCGTTCAAGGCCTCGCTCCGTGGTTTGCCGACCATCCTGAAGAGCCGCCGCGAGGTTCAGGCCCGCCGCAAGGTCTCGGCCTTGGCCATCGCGCGGGCCATGACCTGGAACCCCAAGGACCTGACGGGCCGCCGCCCGGTCATTCGCCGCGTTCGGCCCACTCGACTAGGCGAGCCATGAAGGCGGCGCCGCGCTCCATCTGAGAGCGCTCGACATACTCGTTGGCCTGGTGGGCCTGGTCGATGGAGCCCGGCCCACAGATCACCGTCGAGAACCCCGCCTGCTGGAACTGCCCGGCCTCGGCGGCGTAGGGCACCACCCGGGGCGGGCCGTTGTCGCCGGCCAGCCGTCGGGCGAAGGCCTCGGCCGCGCCGTCCTTCTCCACCGACAGGGCCGGCGTGCCTGAGCGGCGGGTGATCTTCGCCCCGGCTTCCGGAAAGCGCGCCCTCATGGCGGCGCCGGTGGCCGCCACCTGGCCGAAGAAGTCCTGCAGCAGGTCCAGCGGGTCCTGGCCCGGCGGGCAGCGCAGGTCGAACTGGAAGCTGCATTCCCGCGCCAGGATGTTGCCCGCCGTGCCGCCATGGATCAGGCCGATGGTGAGGGTCGTATGCTTGGGCGTGAACGGCGAGGCCGGATCGGCGTCGGACTCCAGCCGATCGGCCAGGTCTGACAGCGCCGCCATCAGCTTGACCGCCTCCATGTTGGCCGAGACCCCCAAATGAGTCTGACTGGAGTGGGCCTCCTTGCCGGTCACTGTGACCACGAAACTGGAGATGCCCTTGTGGCCCGATACCGCCACCATGTCCGTGGGCTCGCCCACCACCACCAGGGCGGGCCGGGGCAGTTCGGCGGCGATCATGGCGATCAGGTCAGGCGCGCCCAGGCAGCCGATTTCCTCGTCGTACGAAAACGCCAGATGCACCGGCTTCTTGAGGTCCGCCGCCGCCAGGTCCGGCACGGCGGCGAGCGCCAGGGCCAGGAACCCCTTCATGTCGCAGGTCCCGCGCCCATAGATCCGCCCGTCGTCCTTGAGCGTCAGCACGAACGGGTCGGTCACCCAGGCCTGGCCGTCCACCGGCACCACGTCGGTATGCCCCGACAGCACCACCCCGCCCACGACGGCCGGCCCGACGCTGGCCAGCAGGTTCGACTTGGTCCCGTCGTGGTTGGGAACGCGCCGATGGGGCACGCCATGCCCGTCGAGATAGGCCTCGACCCACGCGATCAAGGCCAGGTTGGAAAGCCGCGACGTGGTGTCGAACCCCACGAGGCGGCCAAGGATGTCGAGGGCGCGGGGGGTGAGAACTTCGGCTGAGGGCATGGCGGCGACCCTAGCCCCGAGCGCGGCGGGCTTCCAAGCGAAGAGGGGCGGAACTTGACGCTGGGCCGAAATTCGACGCTTTGAGCGGCGCCATGATCCTGACCCTCTCCTGCCCCGACCAGCGCGGCATCGTCGCCCGCGTCTCGACCTTCCTCTACGAGCGCGGGGCCAACATCCTCGACGCGCAGCAGTACGACGACGTCGAGACGGGGCAGTTCTTCATGCGCGTGGTGTTCTCCGCCACCGCTGACACCGACGCCCTGCGCGCGGCGTTCGCCAGCCTAGCCGACGGCTTCTCCATGCGCTGGAGCCTGCGCGATCCGAAGGTGCGCCAGAAGGTGATGATCCTGGCCAGCCAGCAGGACCATTGCCTGGCCGACCTGCTCTATCGCTGGCGGCGCGGCGAGCTGCCGATGGACATCGCCGCGGTGGTGTCGAACCACCCGAAGGAGACCTACGCCAATCTCGACCTGAGCGACGTGGCCTTCCACCACCTGCCCGTGACCCGCGCCACCAAGCTGGAGCAGGAGGCGGCGATCTGGGCGCTGATCCAAGAGACCGGGACCGAACTGGTGGTCCTCGCTCGCTACATGCAGGTGCTGTCCGAGGGCCTGGCGGCCAAGCTGGAGGAGCGATGCATCAACATCCACCACTCGTTCCTGCCGGGCTTCAAGGGCGCGCGGCCATATCACCAGGCCCATGAGCGCGGGGTCAAGGTGATCGGCGCCACCGCCCACTACGTCACCGCCAACCTCGACGAGGGCCCCATCATCGAACAGGACGTGGAGCGCATCAGCCATCGCGACACCCCGGCCGCCCTGATCCGCAAGGGCCGCGACATCGAGCGCCGGGTGCTGGCCCGCGCCGTCCGCTGGAAGCTGGAGGACCGGGTGCTGCTGAACGGCGCCAAGACCGTGGTGTTCACGGACTAGGGAACGACCAGCGCGGCTATGTCGTTATCGCCGCGCATGACCCAGACCTCGCCCCTCAGCCACGGACTCAAGGGCGCGCTCATCGCCTTGGCGGTCGGCGTGGCTAGTGGATATTTGCTGCGCCCCACCCATGCCGAGACCTCTGAGCCGCCGGTCCAGCAGCTGCTCGTGCTGAAGCCCAGCGAGGCCGCGACCTTCGACGGGTGGGACAACAGACTCCATCACTAGCTGGACTGTCGCAGCGGCATGCCCCTAGCGTCCTGAAAAGACTTTTGGGAGGACGCCATGGCCGACGAACCGATCTTGGTCATCGACGAGCCGGCGCTCCATGTGCGCCGCCTCACCCTGAACCGCCCCAGCAAGCGCAATGCGTTGTCAAACGCCCTGCGCGCCGAGATCTACGCCGCGCTCGAAGCTGGCGACCGCGATTCCGAGGTTCGGGTGATGATCGTTCGAGGGGCGGGAACCTGTTTCTCGTCAGGCTACGACCTGGCTGGCCTGGGCGAGCAACCCTGGCATACCGCCGGCAACCAGGGCCAATGGGCGCGCCACGTGGTCGAGGGCTGCTTCAAGGTCTGGGACCTGGCCAAGCCGGTGATCGCCCAGGTCCACGGCTGGTGCCTGGCCGGCGGCTCGGAGCTCGCGACCTCCTGTGACCTGGTCTATGTCGCCGAGGACGCCCAGATCGGCTATCCGGCCGTGCGCACCATGAGCCCCGCCGACAACCACTCCCACGCCTGGCTGATGGGCATGCGCGCGGCCATGGAGCAGATGCTCACGGGGGATTCATTCGACGGCCACGAGGCCGTGCGCCTGGGTTTCGCCAACCGCGCCTTCCCTCTGGCGAAGCTGGACGACGAGGTGCTCGCCATGGCGATCCGCGTCGCCAAGGTCGACCCGGAACTGGCCCAACTCAACAAGCGCGCCGTCCATCGCCAGATGGAGGCCATGGGCATGCGCACCGGCATCCGGGCGGCCACCGACGTCCACGCGCTGGGCTGGCACACCAAGGCCTCGCGCGACTACATGGCCCAGATGCGCCAGGGTGTGACCCAGGCCCTCACCGCCCGCGACAGCGCCTTTGGCGACTACCGCACCGGCGATAAGGGCGGCGACTGACCACAACGATCTCAGTGGGGCCAGGGGCCGCGATCACCCGACCCGGCTGGACATCCCGCCATCGACGAACAGCACCGTCCCGGTGATGAACCGCGACTCGTCGCTTGCCAGGAACAGCGCCGCGTAGGCGGTGTCCCAGGCGTCGCCCATCTTGCCGCCCAGCGGAACCCGCGCGTTGCGGGCGTCGCGAACCGCCTGCTGCTCCTGGCCCGTGGATGAGGCGATGCCGGCCACGGCCATCGGCGTGTCCATCAGGCCCATGGCGATGGCGTTGCAGCGCACGCCCTTGGCGGCGTTGGCCTGGGCGGTGGAGGTCGTCAGCCGGTTCACCGCGGCCTTGGAGACCTCGTAGGCCACCTGGTTCCCGCCGGCGATGGAGGCCAGGGACGAGATGTTGACGATGGAGCCGCCGCCCTGTTCGCGCATCACCGGCAGGGCCGCCTTGGTCGATAGCCACGTGCCCTTGAGGTTCACCGCCAGGATGCGGTCGAAGGCGTCCTCGGTCAGCCGGTGGGCCGGGCCGTCGCCGCCCCCGCCGATGCCGGCGTTGTTGACCAGGATGTCGATGCGCGGCCAGCGCGCCTTGGCCGCCTCGATCATCGCCTCGCAATCGGTGGCCTTGGTGATGTCGGCCGCGAAGGCCGCGGCCTTGCCGCCCTCGGCGACGATCATCGAGGCGGTTTCCTCGGCCCGCTCGACGCGGCGGTCGACACACAGGACCTCGGCGCCCTCGCGGGCGAACAGCAGCGACATGGCGCGGCCGTTACCGATGGTCTCGCCTGGCGTCTGGCCCGCGCCGACGACGATGGCGGTCTTGCCCTGCAGCCGCACGATCAGAAGCCCTTGAGGTCGGGATCGAGGGTCTGACCCGCGTCGAGCTGCACCCCGAAGGAATTGAGGATCATCGACACCTGGGTGTACTGGCCGGCGGTGAACACCACGTCCATGCACTGCTTGTCGCTGAAATGGCGGGTGAGCGCGGCCCAGGTCCCGTCGGTGATGAACTGGTCGTTGTGCAGTTCATCGGAGGCCATCAGCAAGGCGCGGTCCGCGGGGGTCCAGTTGGGGGCCTCGGCGCCGACCTTGATGGCTTCGATCTCTTCGGCGGTCAGACCTTCGCGCAGGCCGATCCCGTGGTGCTGGGTCCACTCGTAGCCGGACTTGCAGAGATAGCCGATGCGCAGGATGACGATCTCGCGCTCGCGGGCCGGCAGGTCGTTGCGCCGCGACAGCACGTAGTTGCCCCAGGCCAGGAAACCCTTCGCCGCCTTCGGGGCCTGGACGAAGGTGCGGAAGATGTTCAGCACCCGGGCGCCCATGGGCTCCAGGATTTCCTTCTGGTCCGGCGTCAGGTCGGCGTCTTGGACCGGCATGATCCGGGGCTTGGTCAGTCTCATCCGTGCGTTTCCCGTTTCTGATTTGGCGTCACCAAACAGAGGCCGGGGCCGCGACGCAAGGCCGAACCGGTCAACCCTGGCCGACGCGTCCCGGACCGGGCAGCACGCCGATCAGCTCGATCCGGAAGATCAGCAGGCTGTTGCCGGGGATTTCGCCGCCGCCGGCGCCCTCTTCGCCATAGCCCAGGGCCGGCGGCACATAGAGCACCCACTCGTCGCCGGGCCGCATGAGTTGCAGGGCCTCCTGCCAGGCCGGGATCAGGGCGGCCAGCGGCATGGCGGCCGGCGACCCGCGCTCGTAGGACGAATCGAACACATGGCCCGACAGCAGCTTGCCCTCGTAGTGAACCTTGACCTCGTCCTGCGGGGCGGGTCTCAGACCGTCGGCCGGACCCGAGCGCACGATCTTGTACTGCAGGCCGGAAGGCAGGGTCTTGACCCCCTCGGCCTTGGCGTTCGTCGCCAGGTACGCCGTGGCCTCGGCGGCGGCCTTGGCGCTCTCCTGGCCGTCGGCCTTTCCACAGGCGGCGAGCGCCAGGGCGGCGGCGAGGACGACAATTACATTCTTCATTTTCAAGACCTTAGACGGCGCGCGGCGGATAGCCGCGATCGCGCAGGGCGTCCATGATTTCCTGGGTGTGCTGAGCGTCGCGGGTCTCGATCATGATGTCGAACTCCGCACCCTTGGCCGGCACGTCCAGCGCCAGCCGGTTGTGCGCCACCTCGACGATGTTGCCGCCCATCTGACCGATCACGGTGGAGACCGTGGCCAGCAGACCCGGGCGGTCGTCGCCGATGATCCGTAGACTGACGAGACGCTGTTCGCGCACCAGTTCACGGGTCAGGACCGAGGCCAGCAAGCGGGTATCGATGTTGCCGCCGGTGATGATGAGGCCGACCTTCTTGCCCCTGAACTGATCGGGATAGGCCAGCAAGGCCGCAAGGGCCGCGCCGCCCGCACCCTCAACCACCGTCTTCTCGACATTGCAGTAGAGGGCCACGGCGCGCTCGAAATGCGATTCCTCGATCAGCAGGACCTCGTCGATCAGCGGCCGGGCGACGGCATAGGAGAGATCGCCCACCTGCTTGACCGCGATGCCCTCGGCGATGGTGGCTCCGCCGGTGATGCCGTTGACGCCGCGCATCTTGGCGGTGAAGGAGGGGTACATGGCCGGCTCGACGCCGACGATACGGATCTTGGGATTGATCGACTTGGCCGCCGTGGCGCAGCCGGCGATCAGCCCGCCGCCGCCGATGGGGATGGGCAGGACCTCCAGGTCCGGCACGTCCTCCAGCATCTCCAGGGCCACCGTGCCCTGGCCGGCCATCACCTGCAGGTCGTTGAAGGGATGGACGAAGGCCAGGTCGCGGGCGTCGCAGAGCGCCTTGGCCACGCCCGAGGCCTCGTCATAGTTGTCGCCCTCGATCACCACCTCGGCGCCATGGGCGCGCGTTTGCTGCACCTTCACGAAAGGCGTGCCGCGGGGCATGACGATGGTGACCGGAATGCCCAGGCGCGCGGCGTGGTAGGCCAGACCTTGGCTGTGATTGCCGGCGGAGGCGGCGATGACCCCGCGGCCGCGCTCATTGTCCGAGAGCTGCAACAGAGTGTTGAGCGCGCCGCGCTCCTTGTAGGCCGCCGTGAACTGCAGGTTCTCGAACTTCACCCAGACATCAGCCCCGGTGATCTCCGACAACGTGCGGGAGTGGCGGCAAGGGGTGCGTTCGATATGGCCCGAAAGCCGTCCGGCGGCGGCGCGGATATCGTCGATGGAGAGCGTCATGGCCTGACCGATGGCGAGCGGGAGGCCACGTCTAACGGCGGCCGCGGCAATCGGCAATGCAGGCGGGCTAAGCCTTGCGGGTGTAGGAGAGCCAGCAATGCTGTTCGCGGGCGGACTGCTCGGCGGCGTCGAGACTCTCGTGCAGGTCCGACAGGGCGCCGGACTTCCAGATCATCACGCCGCGCTCGGTCTGCTTGCAATGCTCGATATAGCGATAGAGCCCGTCCTCGCGCTCGGCGATCTCCAGGAACCGCGTGCCGTCGGCGCAGCTGACGGTCTTGACCACCCGCTGGGCGATCTGATCGTCGCGCCGGGCGCCGACAAGGCGCCGAATATCTTGAAGAATCGCCATGACCGAATCCGCTACCGAAGTCCTCGCCACTGATCCATGCGACGCATCGCCTTACCTGGCAGTTCCGAAACCTGGCCCAAGGGCAGAGCTTCCGCCACACGGCGCACGCCATAGGCGACCGCCCGGCTGAGAACCGCCGGCGAGGGCGTGCCCACGAAGCCATGGGTCACCCATTGGCCGTGATTGGCCAGGTCGCGCTTGAACCGATAGTCGCCCGGACCCAGGTCGAGGCGTGAATAAGGGGTGTCGTCCATCCAGCGCAGGATGGATTGGAACAGCAGCAGCCCCGGCGAATAGCGTTCGAACTCGGGATCGTGGGCGATGATCCAGCCGTGGATCGTGCGCCGCCCGCGCAGGTGCAGATGCACCGCCGCCAGCCGATCGCCGAAGTGCAGGGTGTACATGACGCCGCCGAAATCCGGATCGCGGCTCTCGAACATCTCGGCCATCAGCTCGCGGGTCCAGCCGGTCTCGAAGATGTCGGTCTGGCCGGTGGCCTTGAGCTGGGCGCGCTTCCATTCCAGCAGCTTCTGGTAGTCGGCGCTGGAGCGGGAAAAGGCCTGGAAGGTCACCGCGCCAAGCTCGCGCTCAGCCTTGCGGCGTTTCTTGTCGCAGTCCTTCAGCGCCGAGGTCCCCGCCGCGCGACGCTCGGCCTCGTAGGCCTCATAGCCCTGGGCGACGTCGATGACGTGGGAGACGAACCGGCCCCGCGCGAATCGCCGGAAGGCCGGCTGGCTCTCAAGCATGTGCGAGAAGTCTAGGCGATGGACCCCCAGGGCGCTGACCACGGCCCGGGCGTCGATGGTCACCCCGGCCTCGGCCACCAGTCCCTGGTAGTCGCACATGGGCGCGCCGGCCGGCATGGCGGTGAAGGCGCCCACGCGAACCGGCATGAAGGCGACGTCGCGGCCGTACTGTCGCGCCACGGCCACGCGGACGTTGCGCGCGCCCTCGCCCTGAACTCGCTCCACCAGCCGCGCCCAGCCGGGGGCGAGGAAAGGCGTGTCCAGCTCGATGTCTGCCGCCTGGAGCTCCGCCCAGCGCGCGACGCGCGCGGCCGAGAGGTCCTGCGGACGAAGGACGTCGATTTCCAAAGGCTGGGGTCCCGGAGCCGAAACTTGAGCCATCAAGGATAACGACCAAGTCTTTCCGGGACCTTGCCGCGCCGACAGGTCAGAGCAGGTCGCTTCTGCCCTTGGCCTTGAGGGCGTCGACCGCCGCGCGGACCGCCGTCGGCGCGTCGCGGCGGGTGACCAGGACCACGCCGTTTTCCACGACCACCACCACGTCCTCGACGCCCGCGAGGATAACCGCCGGACCGTCAGTGCGGGCCAGCGAGCCCCGGGTCTCCACCGCGGTGACCTCGCCGTCCAGGGCGTTGCCGTCGGCGTCGTGATCGGAAAGCGCCCAGAGCGCGTCCCAGTTGCCGACGTCGGCCCAGCCGATGTCGGCGGCGACCACGCCCGCCTTGTCGGTCTTCTCCATCACCGCCACGTCGATGGCGATGTTGGGCGCCGTGAGGAAGGCGTCGCCCAAGGTCACCAGGTCGCCTGCGCGCGAAGCGCCCGTCACGGCGGCCTCGGCGGCGGCCGTCACCTCAGGCGCCAGGGATCGGGCGATGTCCAGGAAGGCGCTCGCCTTGAACAGGAACATACCGCCGTTCCACGAATAGTCCGGGTCGGCGACGAAGCGCTCGGCGGTGGCGAGGTCGGGCTTCTCCACGAACTGGGCGACCTGGCGCACGGGCCCGTCGCCCGTGGCCCGGATATAGCCGTAGATCGTCGCCGGTCCGGTGGGCTTGAGGCCGAACAGCACGACGCGGCCCGCCTCGGCCGCCGAGCGGCCCGCCTCGATCGCCGCGTGCAGGGCGGCCACGTCGGCGACCAGGTTGTCGGCGTGCAGCAGCACCATCAATGCCCCGGGATCGCGCTCGGCGCCGAAGGCGGCCACCGCCACAGAGGCCGGGGCGGTGTTGCGCGGGGCGGGCTCGGCGATCAAGGCCTGGGGCGTCACGCCGACCTCGGCGAGCTGGCGGCGCGCCAGGTCGGCGTGGGCCGCGGCGCAGACCACGATCGGCGCCTCGAACAGGTCGCCGACAACCCGCAGGGCGGTATCCTGGATCAGGGTGTGGTCGCCGCCCAGTCGGTGAAACTGCTTGGGCCGGGCCTGGCGCGATAGCGGCCACAGCCGCGTGCCCGCGCCGCCCGACATCAAAACTGGGATGATCTTGCGCATGGCGATCAGGCCGGGAGATCGTATTCGCTGACCAGGTGACCCGGGGCGATCTCCTTGAGCTCCGGGACATAGACCTGAGCCAGGGGGTCGGCGCTGAGCCGCGAGGGCAGGAAACGCAGGGCGCTGCGGGGATCGAGCGGGGAGGGCGGCTCGCCGACCAGCTTCGTGCGCGCCCGCGCCCGCTCGCGAACCGGATCGGGGATCGGCGCGGCCGACAGCAGGGCCTTTGTGTAGGGGTGCTGCGGCGATTCATAGAGTTGCTGACGGTCGGCCTGTTCCATCACCCGGCCAAGATACAGCACCATGATCCGGTGGCTGATCTCGCGAACCACCGCCAGGTCGTGGCTGATGAAGATCATCGCCAGGCCCATCTCTCTCTGCAGGTCGATCAGCAGGTCGATGATCTGGGCCCGGATGGAGACGTCGAGCGCCGAGACCGCTTCGTCGCAGATCACCAGTTTCGGCCGCAGGATCATGGCCCGGGCGATGCCGACCCGCTGGTTCTGGCCGCCGCTGAGCTCGTGGGGATAGCGATTGATCAGGCTGGGCAAGAGGCCCGCGCGGGTCATCATGGCCTTCACCTCGACCTCGCGCTCGGCATGGTTCATGGCCTTGCGGAACACCTGTAGCGGCTCGGCGATGGAATCGCCCACGGTCATCCGGGGGTCGAGGCTCGCCAGCGGGTCCTGGAAGACGATCTGCAGGTCCTTGCGCGCGGCGCGCATGCTCTCGCGGTCGGCGTGGGTGATATCGCGGCCCAGAAGGGTGACGGCGCCGGCGGTCGGTGGCAGCAGGTTCAGCACCGCGCGGCTGAGGGTCGACTTGCCGCAACTGCTCTCGCCGACCACCCCCAGGGTCTCGCCCTGGCGCACCTGGAAGCTGACGCCGTCGACGGCGCGCAGGGCGAGCTTCTGGCCGAACAGGCCGTGACTGACCGGGAAGTGCACCTTGATGTCATGGCCCTCGACCACGATCGGCGCATCGGGCGCGACCGGCGTCAGGGTAGGCCGGCCGCCGCGATCGGCGCGGTCCAGGCGCGGGATCGCATCCAGCAGGGCGCGGGTGTAGTCCGACTTGGGCGCGCCGAAAATCTCTTCGGCGGGGCCCTCCTCGACATAGGCGCCGTCCTTCATCACGCAGACCCGGTCGGCCAGCCGCGCGATGACCCCCATGTCGTGGGTGATCAGAACCATGGCGGTCCCCGTCTCGCGGCCGAGCTCGGCCATCAGGTCCAGGATCTCGGCCTGCACCGTGACGTCCAGCGCCGTGGTCGGTTCGTCGGCGATCAGCAGGGCTGGGCCGCCGGCCATGGCCGCGGCGATCATCACCCGCTGGCGCATCCCGCCGCTGAGCTCGTGCGGATACTGCGACAGGCGGCGCCCGGCGTCGGGAATCCGCACGCGGCCGATCCAGTCGCGGGCGTGGGCCGTGGCGTCCTTGTCGCTCATGCCCAGATGCAGGCGCAGGGGCTCGGCGATCTGTTCGCCGATCCGCACGTGCGGGGTCAGGGCCGTCAGGGGATCCTGGAAGATCATGGTCATCTTCGAGCCGCGGATCTTGTTCAGCGCGCCGGGCTTCAGCCCCAGGATCTCCTGGTCCAGGAACTTCACCGAGCCGCTGGCGATCCCGTTGGCGGCCAGCAGGCCCATGACCGCCATGAAGGTCTGGCTCTTGCCCGAACCGCTCTCACCGACCACGCCCAAGGTCTCGCCTCGCTGGACGTACAGCGACACCCCCCGCACCGCGTTGACCAGCCCGTCGTGGGTGGTGAAGTCGACTTTCAGATCGTCGATGGAAAGCACGGGACTGGTCAAGGCGACCTCAACTCATGAACGATAAGGTCCAACCATAGCCCCGGGCGCGCGCATTGCGAAAGCGTAAGCCCCAAGCGCCTCCGACCGTTGTATAGTCGCGCCGTGAGCCTGCCCGACGCCCAGACCCGCCCCGCCCTGTTCCTCGATCGCGACGGGGTGCTGAACGAGGACCCCGGCTATGTCCACCGCTGGGAGGACTTCCATTGGATTCCCGGCGCGCGGGAGGCCGTGGCGGCCTTCAACCGCGCCGGCTGGTGGGTGTTCGTGGTGACCAACCAGAGCGGCGTCGGTCGCGGCTATTACAGTGAGGACGACGTCGTCACCCTGCACGCCAAGATGTCCGAAAGCCTTGCCCAGGCCGGGGGGCGGATCGACGCCTACTACTATTGCCCGCAGCATCCTGACGCGACGCTGGAGGCCTATCGCCATCCCGACCCGCCGGACCGTAAGCCCAACCCCGGCATGATCCTGCGCGCCCTACGCGAATGGCCCGTCGATATCGGCCGCTCGATCATGGTCGGGGACAAGGACGCCGACGTCGAGGCCGCTCGGCGGGCGGGCATCCGCGGCCTGAAGTTCCCGAGCGACAACCTGATGGTCTTCCTGGAGAAGGAACTGGTTCCCGCATGATCGAGGTCAAGAACGTCGTTTACGACTATCCCTCGGCGCGCGCCCTGCATGGGGTCTCGTTCAAGGTGGAGGCCGGCGCGGTGCTGGCGATGGTCGGGCCGAACGGCGCGGGGAAGACGACCCTGCTGCGCTGCATGGCCGCCCTCGACAATCCCACCGAGGGAACCATCGTCATCGCGGGGCTCGACACCCGCGATGACCCACGCGGGGTCCATGGCGCCATCGGCTCCCTGCCGGACTTCTTCGGACTCTATGAAGAGCTTTCGGTGCGCCGCGCGCTCACCTACGCCGCGCGGTCGCGCGGGGTGGCGCAGGACAAGACCGCCGCCGCGGTCGAGGAGGCCGCCGCCCGCGTCCAGCTGACCGACCGCCTGGAGATGCGCGCCGGTGAGCTGTCCCGCGGCCTGAAGCAACGCCTCGCCATCGGCCAGACCATCGTCCACAAGCCCCGCGTCCTGCTGCTGGACGAGCCGGCGGCCGGCCTCGACCCCGAGGCGCGGCGCTCGCTGTCGGACCTGATATTGCGCCTGTCGGGCGACGGCATGACCATCGTGGTCTCCTCGCACATACTTTCCGAGCTCGAAGACTACTCCACCCAGATGCTGATGATCCGTGACGGCAAGGTGGCCGGGGGCGGGGTGGTCGCGGCTGGCGCCGGCGTGCGCGACGGGACTCGGATCAGCGTCACCTTCGTCACGCCGCCCGCCGAACTCTCCGAGATCTTGAGCGGGCTCGGCCTGACCCTCGAACGCCGTGACGGCGATGCGGCCATCCTGTTGGCGGACGGCGGCGAGGACGACTCCGCCGTGCTGGGCAAGCTGATCGGCGCGGGCCTGAAGGTCTCGGCCTTCCAGCCCGCCCGCAAGACCCTGGAAGACGCCTATCTGGCGCAGACCCGTCCGGAGACCCGCTCATGAACCCGGAGTTTCAGCGCAATCTCTGGCTCGAGGCCGCGCCGCGCCGCATCGCCTGGGCCGCCGTCACCCTGGTGCTGATCTACGGCGCGGCGCTCATGCTCTCGCGTGACATTCCCTACGGCGTGTCAGGCGTCGGCGATCTGGGCGTCGTGGTGTTCAGCGTCTGCGCCATGGTGTGGGGCGCGCGGGCGGCGGGGGCGTCGGTCCTGACCGAGATCTCCGACCGGACCTGGGACTACCAGCGCCTATCGGCCCTGGATCCTTGGGCGATGACCTGGGGCAAGCTGTTCGGGCGGACGAGCCTGGCCTGGCTCTGCGCGCTGAGCGGTCTGCTGGTCCAGACGATCAGCAGCGTGATCGTGGGCAAGCCCGCCTTGATCGTGCTGTTCGTCTTCCTCATTTCTCTGGCGATCCTGTTGCAGGCCATTTCCATGGGCGGGGCGCTGATCGGGGTGCGCAAGGCCCGCGCCGAGGGCCGGGTCGCGCGCGCCGGCGGCGTGCTGGGCGGACTGCTTGTCGGCGCGATCCTGCTGTCCTGGGTGGCCGGTTCGGCTGGCTTCCAGCGCGGACAGGGTTTCGAGGGCCTGAGCACGGCCCTGGGCGCTGGGAGCAATCCCATCGACTGGGGCGGCGCCTACTGGACATCGACCACCTTCCGCGCGCTGGCGGTCAGCCTGTTCGCCGCCTGGGCGGTGGTCGGCGTCTGGCGGCTCATGCGGCTGGAGCTGCAGATGCGCAACAGCCCCTGGGTCTGGGTGGGGTTCCTCATCTTCCTGGCGGTGTTCGCGGGCGGCTTCATGCTGCGCCAGGGCGGGATGACCGGGGCCCTGGTCAGCGGCGTCCTGGCGGTGGCTCTCTGCGCCTATGCCGCGGCCTTCGCCGAACCCGCCGACCGCGTACGGATGCGGCAGTTCCACCGTCATGCGCGAGCGGGCGACTTCGCCCGCGCCGCGCCGCTGGCGCCCAGTCCCCTAGCCCCGTTCATCCTGGGCGTGGTGCTGACGATCGCGGCCTTCGCTTCCAGCCTCGGCGGCTATATTCGGCCGGAGGTGGCGCAGGCCGCCGCCCTGATGGCCTTCCTGCTGCGCGATCTCGGTGTCATCGCGATCTGCCGGCTGGGGGACCGCCCGCAGCGCGGCGATTTCGCCGCCGTGGTCGCCCTGGGCCTGCTCTATGGCGTGGGTGGGATCATCGGCTGGTCGGTCAATCACCAGACGGGCGCGGCGCTGTTCGCACCATTGGGCTCGGCGCCCCTCATGAGCCTGGTGTCGGGCCTCGTCCAGGCCGGAATCGCCTGGGCCCTGGTGGTGCGCCGGATCGGCCCTAGCGCGCCTCCATCTGCTCCAGCATCCGTTCCAGCGTCGTAAGCTCGTCGGCCTCGCCGGCCGGCTTGTCCCATCGGATACGGCTGATGCGCGGGAAGCGCATGGCCACGCCCGACTTGTGCCGGGTCGAGCGTTGCAGGCCCTCGAAGGCCACCTCGAACACCAGGCCGAAGTGCGGCTCGGCCTTGACGGATCGGACCGGCCCGAAGCGGTCGATGGTGTTGTCGCGGACGAACTTGTCGATCTGCTTCAACTCCTCGTCGGTGAAGCCGAAATAGGCCTTGCCCACCGGGGTCAGGGCCCGCTTGCCATCGGCGGCCTGCGTCCAGACCCCGAAGGTGTAGTCCGAGTAGAAGCTGGATCGCTTGCCGTGCCCGCGCTGGGCGTACATCAGCACCGCGTCGATCAGGAACGGGTCGCGCTTCCACTTGAACCAGGGGCCCTTCGGCCGGCCGGCCTCGTAGATCGAGTCCCAACGCTTGAGCATCAGCCCTTCGGCGATCTGGGCGTCGCCCGGAGGGGGCTCGCGACGCAGATCGGTCAGCTCGGCCCAGGTCTCGAAGGGCTGGAGGGGCGACAGGTCGATCCGCGTGGTGGCGAGCTTGCCGATGAAGGTCTCCAGACGCTGGCGTCGCTCGGAGAACGGCAGCACCCGCGTATCCTCGCCGTCGTCGGCCAGCAGATCGTAGGCGCGGATGCCGGCGGGATAGGCCTGCAGCATCTTGGCGTCGACGGTCTTGCGGTTCAGCCGCTGCTGCAGGTCGCCGAAGCTGGCCAGGGCGCCGTCGCGCAGGACCAGCAGCTCGCCATCGATCGCGCCCTCGAACTCAAGCGCCTCTAGCACGTCGGGGAAGGTCTTGGAGATGTCGTCGCCATTGCGGGTGTAGAGCCTGCGCACGCCTGCTTCATTCACCGCCTGGACGCGGATGCCGTCCCACTTCCACTCGGCTGCGTAGTCGGCCGGATCGAGCTTTCCGAAGTCGACGGCCTCGTCGATGGCCTGGGCCAGCATCGCCGGCCGGAAGCGGCCCGGCGCCACAGCCGAGGGCCGGTCCGAGCGCCCCTCCAGCCAGGCGAACAGATCCTCATAGGGCGGATGCAGGGCGTGCCAGACCTCCTCGATCTCGGCGACCTCCACCTTCCCCAGGTCGGCCGTGGCCTGCTTGGCCAGCCGCGAGGAGACGCCCACCCGCAGGCCGCCGGTCATCAGCTTGAGCAGCGCCCAGCGCCCCGTGGTCTCCAGGGCGTCCAACCAGCCCTCGATCAGCCGCTGGACCTCCATGCGCGAGGCGCCGCGCAGGGCGTCGATCACCTCGGAGAGCTCCGGCTCGCGGTTGGCGCCCGGCCGCGACGGCCAGACCAGGGCCACGGTCTCGGCCAGGTCGCCCACATAGTCGTAGGACCAGCGGAACAGTGTGGCGTCCATCCGCGCCTCCACCGCCTTGCGGATGAAGGCCGGTTTGGCGGCGTTGAAGCTCAAATCTCCGGTCAGCGCGGCCAACGCCCAGCCCCGGTCAGGGTCGGGCGTCTCGGCCAGATAGTCGCGCACGAGGGTGAGCTTGGCGTTGCGCGACGCCGTCAGCGAAAGGCGATCCAGGAGCTCGGCGAAGGCGCGCATGGGATCAGCTTAACGCGCCTGGAGCGGCTTGGCCTCAGGCCTGCGGCGGTTTCGGCGTCTTGCGCCGGAAGAGGCCAGTGAGCCGCCGCCGGAACAGCCAGGCCATGCCGGCCAGCAGGATGAGCCAGGGCGTGGTCCAGGCCACGAAGCGGACCATGCCGGCCAGGGTGACGGCCAGGATCGCCACGAAGTCTCCAAAGGCCGCGGCCAGTGGCGCCCACACGCCCTGGGGCGCCAGGACCCCAGCCGACTCGTAGCCCACCTCGATCTCCGAGGTCGCCACCCGCTGACGCATCACCGCCAGTTGCGATTGGGCGGAGTCGAGTTCGCCCTGGACCCGCGCCAACTCCCGTTCCAGCTCCACCAGGTCGGCGAGCTTGCCCGGCCTGCTGGCGAGCAGGCCCTGCAGCCGGTCGCGCAGGGTGGTCTTGGCGCGCAGCATCGCCTCGGTGTCGACGATCTCCCGCGAGAGATCTTCGGAGGCTACCGAGGCGCGCACCAGGCGGCCGCCGGCGTCCTTGGCCTCTCCCGCTAGCCCCGTGCGGAACCGCGTCAGCCAGGCGGGCGTAGCGCGCATGGAGAGTTGGCCGACCACCCGATCTGGGCCCTCTTCGGTCACGGATGAGCCGGTGACCTGGCAGACGGCGGGGCCGGCCTTGGCGCAGGCGGCCTCGTGGCGGGCGAGCAGGGCGCGGATCGCCTTGGGTGGCGCGGTCAGGCCGTAATCGTAGCTGTAGGCCAGCATGGGAACGCCGGCTGGAACCTTGGCCTGAGGGGCTTGCGCCGGCGCCGCAGCGGCCGCGTCAGCGGCGACCGCCTCGCCGCCAGCGTACTGTTTGCGCTCGGCCGCTTGGCCGCAGGCGCCAAGCAGGAACATCAGCGTCACGGCGGGCAACGTCTTCGAACGCATCGAAAAGTCTCCGGAAGGCGCCCCGCCAATCCCAACGGTAACAGTTTCGTGATCGCTCGCAAGCCGAAGCTTCGCCTTCGACCCGCCTAGTCGTCGTCCTCTTCCTCATAGCCGACCAGCGCCAGCGCCCGGGCCTTGATCCCGTGCAGTTCGGCCCACCGCGCCAGAGCCTCCTCCCGGCCGTGGGTGATCCAGAGCTCGCCGGGTCGGATCTCATCCACCGTGGCGGTAAGCTCGTCCCAGTCGGCATGGTCGGAGATCACCAGGGGCAGCTCGACGCCGCGCTGGCGAGCCCGGGCGCGAACCTGCATCCAGCCCGACGCGAAGGCCGAGACCGGATCTGGAAACCGCCGCGACCAGCGATCGGCCAGGGCCGAAGGCGGGGCCACGATGATGGCGCCAGCGAAGTCCTGCTTGGTCGCCGATGTGGCCGGCGCCAGCGGACCCAGCGGCACGCCGTGGTTCTCATAGAGGCGGTTCAGCCGCTCCAGGGCGCCATGGACATAGATGGTCTTGTCCCAGCCCGCCTCGCGCAGCAGGCAGATCACCCGCTGCGCCTTGCCCAGGGCGTAGGCGCCGACCATGTGCGAGCGGTCCGGGAACTGGGCCACCGAGCGCAGCAGCCGGGCGATCTCGCCCTTGTCGTCGGGGTGGCGGAAGACCGGCAGGCCGAAGGTCGCCTCCGAGATGAAGACGTCGCACGGCACGGCCTCGAAAGCCCGGCAGGTCGGGTCGCGGCGGCGCTTGTAGTCGCCGGACACCACCATGGTCAGGCCCTTCCAGCGCACCACGGCCTGGGCCGAACCCAGCACATGGCCAGCCGGGACAAGGGTCACTTCGACGCCGTCGCGGGCGATGGTCTCGCCGTAGGCGGCGGGCTGGCGTTCATAGGCGAAGTCCTGGCCGTAGCGCTCGGCCATGATCGCCAGGGTTTCCGGGGTGGCCATCACCCGCTCGTGCCCGGCGCGGGCATGGTCGGCATGGCCGTGAGTGATCACCGCGCGCGCCACCGGGCGCACCGGATCGATGTAGAAATCGCCGGGCGCGCAATACAGCCCCTCGGGCCGGGGACAGAGCAGGGCTTCGGGTTTGATCATGCCTGAGGATATGGACCGGCGTTGCGCTTAAGGAAGATTACAGAGTATTCATATTGTGAATAAGGGGTCATGACTAAGACTTAACGAGTATTCAGAAGGGAAGTTTCATATACCCCCCTCATCGGGTCGCGGTTGTCGCGGCCCACGAAAAAGAGAGGGACATCACCATGAACAAGAGCTTCGCCTTCAACGGCCTCGCCAACCTGGTTCTCGCCGCCACCCCGCTGCTGGCCGTCGTGCTCGCCGTCTACACCCAAGCCTTCACCACCGTCTAAGGCACCGGCCTTGACCAACGATCGAGAGACGGAGGGGCTCCGCGGCCGATAGGTCCGACGCCGCCTCCGTCCAGACATTTAGAACTCCTTCGTCACCAGAACACGGAACCGCCGCGGCGCGGTGTAGGCGAGGGTTTCGGCCGGACTGGCCGAGTAGCCGTAGTCATTCAGCACATTCAACGCCTGAATCCGCAGGGTGGCCCTTGCCGGCAGGCGATATCTCAGCCCGAGGTCCAGCGTCGTGTCGGCCGTCAGCATCGGCTGGCCGCCATCGGCCCCGACCTGGCTGCGATAGGGCCGCCGTCCAATGTGTTCGAGGCCCGCGTCCAGCGACAGACCAGGCACGCCGGACACCACGTAGTTGAGATTGGCGACGGCGCGGAACCGCTCCACCCCCACCGGTCGGCCACCCGCGACGCCGTCGCGGGTCGGGTCGAGGACATAGCCGCCGACAACCACCGAGAGCTGCTCGCTCAACTGTCCCGCCAGTGACGCCTCCACGCCCCTGTGGCGCACCACCCCGATCAGGCCGTAGATGTTGCTCACCGGGTCGAGGCCGGCATAGGGCTTCTCGGTCTCGAACCCGGCCACCACCAGCCTCAGCCCCGGGCGCAGCGCGTAGCGCAGGCCGGCCTCGACCTGACGCACCCTGATCGCCGGCAGCAGTTCGTTGCGATTGGCCGCCGAGGCCGGTGCGGAACCCGCCTCCTCCAATCCGCGGCTCACGCCGCCATAGAGGTCCAGTCGGTCGGAGATCCGGTAGGCGCCCGCCAGATTGTACAGCCGGGGCGTGGTCGCTGTTCTGCTGCGAGAGCCGTCGGCGGCGCGGGAAGTCTTGTCATAGTCGGTGCGCAGAAGGCCGGCGTTCAGGCTCAGGCGGTCGCGCCAATCCAGGCGGTAAGACAGGCCGAGCCCCCACTGTTCGACCTCGCTCGTCGCGCCCGCTCGCGCCCCCGACATGTCGGGCGCCGCGACAGGATGGACCGGACCAGCCAAGGAGACTCGCCCGAGGTCGACGACCCTGTCGCCGCCGAAAAGTCCTTCGGACCGCCGGCCACGGCCGATCAGGACCACCCTGTGACGGGTCTCCGCCCAGCGACCGCTCCAGGCCAGGCGCGCCTCGCCCGACCAGGCCGTCGCCTGCTGGGCCGGCGACACGAAGACCAGCCCTTGCGTCGCCGTCAGATCGGACCCCAGGCCGCGGAACAGGTGCGACACCGCGCGGCTTGGGTCCTCCTGAGAAAACACCCCCGTCACCCCTACGCTCCAGGCCTCGCTCAGGACGGCCTGAGCCGTGACCCCGGCGATCCGTCGCTGACCTGTCTCCGCCGCCCAGTCCTGCACCGCTCGTTCGCCCCGCCGAGGCCTCGGCAAGGCGCCGGTCCCCACGGCCGTGAAGCGGAAGAGGCCGCCGCGCTCGTAGTCGTACTCCCCGCCGAACACCTGGATCCGAACCGGCCCCACGGTTCCGCGCGCGGTCCCCGCCAGCAGCATGGAACGACCCGACGGACCGCCCTGTCCGTTGTCGTTCTGGAACACGACGCCAAGCCCAAGGGCGGCGGAATGGCGACCCTGCGCGTCCCCGTGCTTGAGCAGCAGATCGGAATAGGGCTGGCCATACTCGTCGAGCCCCGCCGTGACATAGCTTGGCTCCCCGGCCTTGGGATCGCGCAGCCTGTAGTCCACCACGCCCGAAGGTCCGGGCAGATCGATCGCCAGGGCGTTCAGACCGATCCGGACGGTGGTCGACTCGATGAAGAAGTTGCTCACCCCAGAGCTCTTCACGAAGTAGCCGCCGTTGACCCGGTAGTTGCCCGCGGCCTCAAGGCTGAAGCCGCGCACGGCGCTGGCGTCATAGATGCCTACCGCCTCGTCCCCCGCGATGAACCCGAAGGCGTCGTCGGCTCCCACCACCGCGTTCGCGGTGGCTTGGCCAAGCGCGGGTCCGGCGAGCAGCGCGGCCGCGAGGCCGGTGGAGACGGTGGCGAGCAGGCGCATGAGGTTCGAACTCCAGGTCGCGCCGGACAGTCGGCGCGCGCCGTGGATGACCCGGTGTCGGACCGCTCATCACTCCGTTTCTTGCCGACGCATTCGTCGCGGGCCGCTGAGGCTTGACCCGCCGTCACGTTGACCGAAGGACCCCGGCGCGGCATGGCTTGCCGATGATCGATCCACCGCCCGCCCTGAGCGACCTGGCGCTGAACATGGTCGGGACCGTGCCCCAGGCCGCGGCGCTCGGTTTCGAACTGGTGTCGGTCGAGCCCGGACATGGCTCGATCTTCACCCCCTGGCGCGACGACCTGGTCGGAGATCCCGACACCGGGGTCATAGCCGGCGGGGTGGTCACCGCCCTTCTTGATCATTGCTGCGGCCTGGCCGTCACTTCGTCGATGATGGGCAAGGCCGAGGCCTTTTCCACAGCCACACTGGACCTGCGCATCGACTACATGCGCCCCGCGGCCCCGCGATCGGGCGTCACCGCCCAGGCCCATTGCTACAAGATCACCCGCTCCATCGCCTTCGTCCGCGCTCAGGCCTTCGACACCGACCCCAACGATCCCATCGCCACGGCCCAGGCGGCTTTCATCGTTAAGCGGCCCCAAGAGCCGACCAAGTCATGAGCGATCCCGCCGAACGCCTCGAGGCCTTCCTGGCCCGAGTCCCCTATGTGCGCTTCCTCGGCATGCGGGCCGAGCTGGCCGGCGACGAGATGACGACCATCCTGCCCTTCGCCCCCCACCTGATCGGCAATACCGTCATGCCGGCCCTGCACGGCGGAGTGATCGGGGCTTTCATGGAGATGTCCGCCCTGGCGCAGCTCTCGCTCAGCGCCCAGAGCCCGCGGGTGCACAAGACCATCGACGTCACCATCGAGTACCTCCGTCCCGGCAAGGCCCAGACCACCTACGCCCGCGCCGACGTGCGCAAGATCGGCCGCCAGATCGCCAACGTGCATGTGGAGGCCTGGCAGGAAGCGCGCGCCAAGCCGATCGCGGCCCTGCGCGGCCACTTCCTGCTGGCCGGCGCCTAGGCGGCGGCCTCCTCGTTGTCGCGCCGGCTAAGGGTCGCCTGGGCGGCCATGACGAGGTCGAGAATCGCGATGCCCGCCACCACGGCCAGGGCCGCGAAGGCGTAGTTTCGTCGCGGATTGGTGCGGTCCACGGCGCGGGCCAGGGCCGTCATGTCCATGACATCGCCGCCTACCCGCATCCAGAACCAGGGGCCCGGCCTGACCGGCGACAGCAGGCCGGCGCCTGAGGCGATCTCGCGAGCCCCGAACGCGCTCATCGCCTCATCCTCGAAATCGAGACCAAAAAACTTCGACACCCGCTTCGGCGAGGCCACGGCGATGACGCCGAGCCCGATGGAAAACAGGCCCAAGGCACGTTTGGCGATCAGCAGGTCCATGGGCCGAGCTCTCTCCGGTTCGGAGCAAAGACGCCCAAGGCGGCGGTTGGGTTCCGGCCTAGAGGCCCAGCGCCTTTTTCTCCGCCGCGATCTTGGCGAGCTCGGCCTGCGCCGTGGCCACGGCCGGGGCGTCGCCCTTGCGCTTGGCGACAATGAGCTGGCCCGCGGCCTCCATCTCGCGAACCGGCAGCAGGTGGCTGTCGTCGGCGCGGACGAAGGGCTTGGTCTGGATGCGTTCCAGGATCTCGCGCTGGCGCTCGGCCTCGGGCCCGTCGCCCACGCCGTAGCTGAATACGAAGGCGTCGATCTTGGCCTTGATCGCCGGGTCGAGATCCTTGCGGCGGACCATCGGGTCTTCGGGGATGGTCGGCGAGGTCCAGATCACCTCGACATTGGCCAGGGTGTTGCGGGCCATGTCGGTCTTGAGCATGGCCATGCGGTCGATGGAGGCGGTGTTGTTGGTGGCCGCGTCCAGCAGGCCCTGGGCGACGGAGAACAGATTGGCCTCGTGGTTGGCCGAGCGCAGGGTCTTGAAGCAGGCGTTGGGATCAATCCCACGCGGCGAGAACAGATAGGTCATGGGCGCGAGCGTGCCCGAGGTGGACTTGGCGTCGCCCATCCCAAAGTTCAGTTTCTTGTCGCAGGCCAACAGCTTTTCCAGCGTGACGCCCGAGCCCTTCTTGACGACGACAACCGCCTGATAGCCGTCGGGCCCATTGGGCTTGGCGGTTCGGGCGAAGACCTCGCCATTGGCCCGGCGCACCGCCTCCAGGCCGGACTGGTTCGAGAACCAGCCGAGATCGGTCTGCTTGAACCGCATCGCCTCGATCAGGGCGGTGTAGTTGGTGCCGAAGAACGGTTTGACCGGAATGCCGATCGCCTTCTCCATGTCGGCCAGGAACGGACCCCAGTCTTGTTCCTGCGTCTGTCGCCCCTCGGTGGAGATGATCGAGAAGTTGACCACCGCGGGCTTGGCCGGCGCCTTTTCCGTGGGATTTCCGCAGGCCGCGAGCGCCAGGGTGAGAGCCAGAACAGCGCGACGTGCGATCATTCGGAGGTTCCTTGAAGCGGTCTGGTTGCGGTTGTCGACGGCTTCCATGACAGGCTCGCGACGGAGATGAGCCGAAAAGTCCGCTTGAGGCGAGGGGCTTAGGGCGCTACGGCCCGCCCATGTCCGTGACCAACACCCTCCAAGGTCTGTCCCAACAAGCACGCGACGCCAAGAGCTGGCCGTTCGAACAGGCGCGCCTGCTGCTGGACCGCATCCTGCGCCTGCGCCTAAGCGACGCCGAGCGCGCCCTGGCCGCCAGCCTGATCGGCGAGGGCAAGGCCGCCGAGGCGGTGGCGACCTTGCCCGCCCTGCTGAGGCCGGTGGTGTTCGAGACCGGCTACGGTCCGTCGGGTCTGCCCCATCTGGGCACCTTCGGCGAAGTGGCGCGCACCACCATGGTCCGCGTCGCTTTCCGCGGCCTAACCGACGACGCCATCCCCACGCGGCTGATCGCTTTCAGCGACGACATGGACGGCATGCGCAAGATTCCGCCCGGCCTGCCCAACGCCGACCTGCTGGCGGGAGACCTGGACAAGCCGCTCACGGTGGTGCGCGACCCGCACGGCACACACGAGAGCTTCGGCGCGCACAACAATGCGCGGCTTCGGGCCTTCCTCGACGGGTTCGGCTTCGACTACGAGTTCGCTTCGTCCACCGACTGCTATCGCAGCGGACGGTTCGACAAGACGTTGCTGAGCGCCCTGGAGCGCTTTGACGCCATCCAGAATATCATGCTGCCGTCCCTGGGCGAGGAGCGCCGAGCCACCTATTCGCCGTTCCTCCCGATCAGCCCGAAGACGGGCAAGGTGCTGCAGGTCCCGACCCTGGAACGCCACGTGGAACGCGGGACCATCGTGTTCCGCGACGAGGACGGCGAGCTGACCGAGGTTCCGGTCACCGGCGGTGGCGTGAAGATGCAGTGGCGGCCGGACTGGGCGATGCGCTGGACGGCGCTTGAGGTCGACTACGAGATGTCCGGCAAGGACCTGATCGTCTGAGTGCGCCTGTCCAACCAGGTCTGCAAGGTGCTGGGCGGGACCCCGCCGGCCGGGTTCCACTACGAGCTCTTCATGGATGAGAACAACCAGAAGATCTCCAAGACCAAGGGCAACGGCCTGACCATGGAGGAGTGGCTGCGCTATGGCGCGCCCGAAAGCCTGGCCTATTACAACTATCAGTCGCCCAAGTCGGCCAAGCGGCTCTATTTCGACGTCATCCCCAAGGCGACGGACGAGTATCTCCAGCAGCTCGACGCCTACAACAAGGGCCGCGCCGAGGGCGCCAACGGGCCGGCGATCGACAATCCGGCCTGGCACGTGCATGGCGGCCAGCCGCCGGAAAAGGGCTCCCCGGTCAGCTTCTCCCTGCTGCTGAACCTAGTCTCGGCGGCGGACGCCTCGACCAAGGAGATCCTCTGGGGCTTCATTCGCAACTATATCCCGGGCGCGACCTCTGAGAGCGAACCGCTGCTGGACCGGCTCAGCGACTTCGCGATCAACTATTACGAGGACTTCGTGAAGCCCTCGAAGCGGTTCCGCGCGCCCGACGACCGGGAACGGGCGGCGATGACCGACCTGGTCGCGCGCTTCCGCGCCCTGCCGGCAGGCGCCGACGCCGAGGCGATCCAGAACGAGGTGTTCGAGGCCGGCAAGGTCGCGGGCTTCGAGCCTCTGCGCGGCTGGTTCCAGGCGCTCTACGAGGTCCTGCTGGGCCAGAGCCAGGGCCCCCGCTTCGGCTCCTTCGCCGCGATCTTCGGC
>NZ_JANOCX010000289.1:0-13171 GCF_031412415.1 Phenylobacterium sp. | reverse complement strand
ACAGTCGATGCTGCGCGACACGGTCGCCAGCTTTCTGGCCGACCACTACAGCTTCGAGCAACGGCGCGATGCGCTGAAGACCGAGGCCGGCTGGCGGCCTGCCGTCTGGAAGGCCTTCGCCGAGGAGCTGGGCATCCTGGGCGCGCCGTTCTCCGAGGAGCTCGGCGGCCTGGGCGGCGGTCCGACCGACAACATGGTCGTCATGGAAGAGTTCGGCAAAGCCCTGGTGGTCGAGCCCTATCTCGGCACAGTGGTGATCGGCGGCGGCTTCCTGAAGCATTCCGGCCATTCCGGCGCGGCCGACGTCATCGCCCAGATCATCGCGGGCGAGACCACCATCGCCTTCGCCGCGGCCGAGCCGCAGGCCCGCTACAGCTGGCAGGACCTCAAGACCACCGCCAAGAAGGACGGCGCGGGCTATGTGTTGAACGGCGCCAAGGCCGTGGTCATCGGCGCCCCCTGGGCCAGCCACCTGATCGTCACCGCCCGCACCGGCGGGTCGCAGCGCGACGCGGGCGGGGTCTCGGTCTTCCTGGTCGACAAGTCGGCCAAGGGCGTGGCCACCCGGGACTATCCCACCGTCGATGGTTTCCGCGCCTCGGAAGTCACCTTCGAGAACGTGTCCCTGCCGGCCGAGGCGCTGATCGGGTCTGAAGGCGGCGGGCTGCCGCTGGTGGAGAAGGTGATCGACGAGGCCATCGTCGCCACCTGCGCCGAAGCCTGCGGCGTCCTGCGCCGCCTGCACGAGGGCACGCTGGAGTATACGAAGCAGCGCAAGCAGTTTGGCCAGCCGATCAGCCAGTTCCAGGTGCTGCAGCACCGGATGGTGGACATGTTCATCCAGCTCGAGCAGTCGATCTCGATGACCTACATGGCCAATATCAAGCTGGCTGACGACAGCGCCGAGGAGCGCGCCAAGGGTGTTTCCGCGGCGAAGGTGCAGATCGGCAAGGCCTGCAAGTTCGTCGGCCAGAACGCCATCCAGTTGCACGGCGGCATGGGCATGACCGACGAGATGGCGATCGGCCACTACTTCAAGCGCGCCACCATGATCGAGGGCGCCTTCGGCTCCACCGACCATCACCTGGCGCGGTACGAAGGGCTGAGCCTGGGCAGGGCGGCCTAGGCGGACGATCCATGGGCAAGGACGCGCAGGTCCGGGCGACGTTCCCCGACGGCGCGGACTCCGGGCGGCTCCAGTATGAGCCGCCGAGGCTCCTGTTCCGGGGCGTCCATCGCCGCGTCTACCAGGGCGATGAGCTGAAGGGCGTCCGAGTCGAGGCCGGCGACCTGGTGCTGGTCGACGGCGCGCGCTTTTCGCTGGGCGAGAAGGCCGCGGCGAACTGGGCGCAGGCGATCCTCAATCCCAAGGGGCGGCTGGACAAGCTGGGCGTGAAGCCTGGCATGCGGACGGCAATCCTCGGCGTGGCGGACGACGCCCTGGCCGGCGAGTTGGCCGAGCGCGATGCTCCGCCGGCAAGCGAACTCGCCGACCTCGACATCCTATTCTATGCCGCCGACAGCGCCGACGAACTCGCCCGTCTCGGCGACCTGATCCCTGCGTTGGCCGACAAGGGCGCGCTCTGGGTGGTCTCGCGCAAGGGCAAGGCGGCCACGGTCAGGGACGTCGAGGTCATGGCGGCTGCCAAGGCCGTGGGTTTGGTGGACAACAAGGTGGTCGGGTTCTCCAACACACTGACGGCGCTGCGGTTCACCCGGCGGCGGACATGAGCCGGTCGCGCTCGGTCGCCATCTCAACCCGGAAGCTCTCCTTCGACCAAAGGCGATAGTCGCCCTGGGCGTAGGCCTGGCCGTTGCGCCAGTAGAGGAACGCGTTCATGGCGTTGGCGACGCTGTTGTCGCGGGTCTTGGTCACGGCGCCGGGCGAGCCCATGACGATGGAGTAGGGCGGGATCACGGTCCCCTCCTTCAGGAAGCTGCCCCCAGCCACGATCGAGCCCGCGCCCACGACGCAGCCGTCCATGATCGTCGCCCCGATCCCGATCAGGCAGTCGGGGCCGATGTCGCAGCCGTGCAGCGTGACGTGATGGGTGATCGAGCAGTTGGCCCCGATCAGGGTCGGCGTGCCGGCGCCCACATGGATCATCACGAAATCCTGGATGTTGACCCGAGGCCCGATGACCACCCGCTGGCTCTCGGCCCGCGCCACCACATTGCACCAGATCGAAGCTTCGGCGCCGATCTCGACATCACCAAACAGGCGGGCCGAGGGATCGATATAGGCCGCGCCCAAGTCGCGGACGTCGGGGCCCAGGAAGGCGGCGGCGGTCATGGTCGTCTCCGATTGAATGCGTCACCATTCCGGACTTCCCAAACGTCAGCCAAGTCGCCGGACGATCGATGTATTTTCGAACGAGCACGCCGGCCGGTGTCGATCTGGCGCGAGGCTGTTCGTTTAGGGGTGTAAAGTCGGCAAGATGCCGGCTGCTGAATGAAGGACGACGCCATGACCCGGTATCTGCTCAGCATCTATCAACCCGATGGCCCTCCGCCTCCGCCCGAGTTCCTGGAGCCAATCATGCGGGATCTGGCCGTGCTCAACGCCGAGATGAGGGAGAAGGGCGCGTGGGTTTTCGCTGGCGGCCTGTTCCCGCCCAGCACGGCCACGGTGCTGCACTACGACAGCCGCGACAGCCAGCTCCTCACAACCGATGGCCCCTTCGTCGAGGGCAAGGAGCACATCGGTGGCTTCACCGTCATAGAGGCCGCCGATCTCGACGTAGCCCTGGAATGGGGCCGTAGGCTGGCCCACACCCTGGCGCCATTGTCCATCGAGGTGCGGCCGTTTCAATTCGACGACAAACTTCCCGTGGATGGCTGAGAACTTCCCGCTTTCCGCGGTCGAACGTGTGTTCCGAGAAGAGCACGGCCGGGCGGTCGCCGTCCTGGTCCGGGCCTTCCGGGACATCACGATCGCCGAAGAGGCCGTCCAGGACGCCTTCGCCGAGGCGGTTGCGCGGTGGTCCTCGTCAGGGCCGCCGCCCAGCCCCGCCGGGTGGATTATCACCACCGCGCGCAATCGGGCGATCGATCGCCTGCGCCGCGAAGCGTCCCGCGACGACCGACATGCCCAGGCCGCTTTGCTTCACGCGGCGGACGGCGATCAAGAGGACGCGATGGACGAGGTCAACGACGAACACCTGCGCCTGGTTTTCACCTGCTGCCATCCAGCGCTCGGGATTGACGCCCAGGTGGCGTTGACCCTGCGGCTGCTGGGGGGGTTGACCACAGCGGAGATCGCGCGCGCCTTCCTGCTGCCCGAGACGACCCTGGCCCAGCGGCTGGTGCGGGCGAAGGGCAAGATCCGGGACGCCAGGATCCCCTACAGGGTCCCGACGGCGCAAGACCTTCCGGCCCGACTCCGCGCGGTGCTGGCGGTGGTTTACCTCATCTTCAACGAAGGCTATGTCGCCGGCCTCGGCGAGGGGCTCACGCGCGACACCTTTTGCGAAGAGGCCATCCGCCTGGGCCGGACGCTGGCCGGCCTGATGCCCCGGGAACCCGAGGTCGCCGGCTTGCTCGCCCTCATGCTGCTGACCGCCGCGCGCCGGCCGGCGCGACTAGGACCGGGCGGCGAGATCGTCTTGCTGCCCGAGCAGGATCGTCGGCTATGGGACCGCGCCTTGATCGCAGAAGGCCAGGCCCTGGTGCGGGCCTGCCTTCGATTGGACCGGCCCGGTCCCTACCAGATCCAGGCGGCGATCTGCGCCGTTCACAGCGATGCGCCGTTCGCCGGGGCGACGGATTGGCGGCAGATCCTGGCGCTCTACAACCAGCTTCTCGCGGTGGCGCCGACGCCGATCGTCGCCCTGAACCGCGCGGTCGCCGTGGCTGAGGTCGAGGGCCCAGCGACCGCCCTGGCCCTTCTCGAGGATCTCGACCTTGCGGCATATTATCTGTTCCACGCCGTGCGCGCTGATCTGCTCCAACGCCTGGATCGCCGCCCTGAGGCCTCCGCGGCCTACCAGGCCGCCATCGCCCGTACCGATAATGCGGCTGAACGGAGCCTCCTCGCGCGCAAACGCGCGCGCTGCGCCGGGGGCGGTTAGGGCGTTTCTTATGGCCCTGTACAATCGGCACGCTTGCCAAAGGTCGTCGAACCGAGCCTAAGGCGAGGCCATGGCGCTTCGCGACTTCGCTCTGTTGGTCATGGTCTGCCTGGTCTGGGCGGCGAACAACATCGTATCGAAGTTCGTGGTCTCGTACATGGAGGTCCCGCCGCTGTTCTACGCGGCCGTGCGCTTCGCGGTGGTGGCGGTGGTGGTGTTCCCCTGGCTGCGCCCGGCGCCGCGCCCGATCTGGCGGTTGATCGTGGTGGCCCTGCTCATGGGTGGCGGCAACTTCGCCCTGATGTTCGTCGGGCTGAAGACCTCCACCCCATCGGCGGTGGCTGTCGTCAGCCAGGTCATGGTGCCGATGACCACCTTCCTGTCCTTCATGCTGCTCGGTGAGCGGCTGACGCCGCGACGGCTGCTCGGCATCGGGCTGACCCTGCTGGGCGCCCTGACCGTCATGTGGGACCCACACGGCTTCCGCATCGCGCCGGGCTTGCTGTTCGTGGTGGGCGCGGCCTTCATGGGCTCGCTGGGCGCGGTGATGCTGAAGCAGATGGAGGGCCTGAAGCCCTTGCAGATGCAGGCCTGGGTCGGACTTTCGTCGTTCATCCCCCTGGCGGCCCTGTCGGCGTGGCTGGAACCCGGCGCGGCCGCCGTGGCGGTGGCCAGCGGCTGGCCCTTCCTGGCGGCGGTGCTGTTCTCGGGCCTGATCGTCTCGGTGGTGGGCCACACCCTCTATTACGGCCTTATCCAGCGGTATGAGGCCAATCTCATCTCGCCGTTGACCCTGATGACCCCGCTGGCCACCATCGGGCTCGGAGTCCTGATCACCCACGACCCCTTCGACGCGCGCATGGCCTTTGGGGCCGCCGTGGCGATCGTAGGCGTCCTCATCATCGCCCTGAGGCCCAACCAAGCCATGTTGCTGCTGCTCGCCCTTCGGAACCGCGACAAGTGAATTTCATCGAGGCGGCTTCGCCGAACTTCAACGAACGGCTGGTCCCGCCGGACCTGATCATCCTGCATTACACCGGCATGCCTTCAGGCCCGGAGGCGCTAGCGCGCCTTCGCGAGCCTGCGGCCAAGGTGTCCTCGCACTACATGGTGGAGGAGGATGGCCGGGTGTTCCGCCTGGTGCCCGAGGCGCGGCGGGCGTGGCACGCGGGGCTGTCCTCCTGGAAGGGCGAGACCGACATCAACGGCCGCTCCATCGGGATCGAGATCGTCAATCCGGGCCACGAGTTCGGCTATCGGCCATTTCCCGAAGCCCAGATCGCGGCGGTGATCGAACTGCTAAGCGATATCCGCACCCGTTGGGACATCGAGGACAGCCGCATCGTCGGCCATTCCGACGTCGCTCCAGACCGCAAGACCGACCCCGGTGAGCTGTTCCCGTGGAAGCGACTGGCCGAAGCTGGCCACGGCCTTTGGGTCGAGCCCGACGCCGCGCCCGGCCAGCCTCTGGGCGAGGGTGAGGAGGGGGCGGGGGTCTTCGCCCTGCAGGCCGGCTTCACTCGTCTGGGCTATGACTGCGCGCCGTCGGGCAAGTTCGACGCGGCCACCGCCACGGTGGTGCGCGCCTTCCAGCGCCATTGGCGGCCGGAGCGGGTCGACGGCGTCGCCGACGGCATGACGCGGGCGCGGCTGATCGCATTACTTCGGGCGGCCGCTTGACCGTGGCCGCGTTCGACATCCGGCCCATCGAGGCCTCGCAGGCCGACGCCGTGCTGGCGCTTTACAAGGCCACGGCCGCGGCGCCGGGCGGCCTGGCGCGGCGACCCGACGAGATCGACCTGGTCTATGTGCGCGGCTTCCTGACCAAGGCGGCGACGGAGGGCGTGACCCTGGGCGCCTGGGACGGGGCGCGGCTGTGCGGCGAGATCCATGCCTCGCGCATCGGGCCTGACCAGTTCGCCCATGTGCTGTCCGACCTCACCGTGGCGGTCGACCCGGACTATCAGGGGAAGGGCGTCGGAAGCGGTCTGTTCCGGGCCCTGTTCGCGGCGGCGGCTGAGATGAGGCCTCGTATCGTGCGGGTCGAGCTGGCGGCGCGGGAGGGCAACACCGCCGCGATCGCCCTCTACCAGCGCCTCGGCTTCGTGATCGACGGTCGCTTCGAGAAGCGCGTGCGGATGCCGGATGGCGCGTTCGAGGCTGACATCGCCATGGGCCTGCTGCTCCCGGCTTGACCTGAGCCGCATCCGCCGTCAGCACTCTGCGCGACGAACTTTCCGCCCTTTGGCATACCGCGAATTCGAGAACACAGGACCCGTCCATGCGCAATCTGTTCAATGTCGAAGGCAAGACCGTCCTGGTCACCGGCGGCAGCCGCGGCATCGGCGAGATGATCGCCCGGGGCTTCGTGGAGAACGGCGCCAAGGTCTACATCTCCTCGCGCAAGGCCAATGTCTGCGACGCCCTGGCCGAGGAGTTGTCGCAGCACGGGACCTGCATCTCGCTGCCCTTCGACCTGGGCGGCATGGCCGGGATCACCGGCCTGGCGGCGGCGGTGGCCGAGCGCGAGAGCAAGCTGGACGTCCTGGTCAACAACGCCGGCGCCACCTGGGGCGCGCCCATCGACGAGTATCCTGAGGACGGCTGGGACAAGACCGTCGACCTCAACGTGAAGTCGATCTTCTTCCTGACCCAGAAGCTTCTGCCGCAACTGCGCGCCGCGGCGACACACGAGAACCCCAGCCGGGTGATCAACATCGCCTCGGTGAACGGCATCCAGCCTCCGGGCCTGGAGACCTACGCCTATTCCACCTCCAAGGCCGGCTGCATCATGCTGACGCGCCACCTGGCCAAGCGGCTGGCCCCCGAGCACATCCTGGTCAACGCCATCGCGCCGGGCCCCTTCCAAAGCCACATGATGGCCGCGACCCTGGCCCGCGCCGGCGACGCCATCGCCAAGGCCAATCCCCGCGGCCGGATCGGCACGCCGGAAGACATCGCCGGGGTGGCGATCTTCCTCAGCTCTCGGGCCAGCGCCTATACGACCGGAACCGTTGTGCCCTGCGACGGCGGCTCGGCGGAGTTCTAGGTCAGATCTGGCGCGCCCGGCCTTCCCAGTAGGGCGCGCGGACCTTGTTGCGCAGGATCTTGCCCGCCGCGCTGCGCGGCAGTTCCGCGACGAAGTCGATGGCCCTGGGCACCTTGTACTTGGCGAGGTTTGCGTTGGCGTAGTCGAGGATCGCCCGGGCGACTTCGGGACTGGCCTCACGCCCCGCCTTGAGCTGGATCACCGCGCGGACTTCCTCGCCCCGCTCGTCGTGGGGAACGCCGACCGTGCAGCTGTCCTCCACGTCGGGATGCTTGATCAACTCGTTGTCGATCTCCTGGGGGTAGATGTTCACCCCGCCGGCGATGATCGTCTCGGCGCTGCGGCCCGTGAGGAACAGGTAGTCGTCTTCATCGAAGAACCCGATGTCGCCCAGGGTGAAGTAGCCCTCGCGGCGATTGGCGGCGGTCTTGCCCGGGTCGTTGTAGTACTGGAAGCCGCCGTCCGGCAGCTTCATGTAGATCGTGCCGGCGGTCCCCTGAGGGCAGTCGGCGCCGTCCTCGTCCAGGATGCGGGCGCTGTCGGAAAAGGGCCTACGGCCGACACTGCCGGGCTTGGTCAGCCATTCCTTGGACCCGATGACGAAACCCGCGCCGCCCTCCGAGCCTGCATAGTACTCGTGCAGCACCGGGCCTACCCAGGCGATCATCGCGTGCTTAACCTCCGGCGGGCACGGCGCCGCGCCATGGGTGATCTGCCGCAGGGCCGAGAGATCGTACTTGGCGCGCACCTCGTCGGGCAGGGCCAGCATCCGCTGAAACATGATCGGCACCAGGTGGGTGCGGGTGACCCGCCGCTCGGCCATGACGCGCAACACGCCCTCGGTGTCCCACCGGTCGATGAACACCACCGGCACGCCGTTCATCAGCGGCCGGCGGACGTCGCCCAGCAATGGCGCGGCGTGATAGGCGGGGCCGGCGCACATGTGCAGGTCCACCTCGCGGTCGTAGACGCCGCTGAACTCGGGGTTGGCCGCGTTCGGCTTGAACACCCCCTTCGGCCGGCCGGTGGTGCCCGAGGTGTAGAGCATGGTGTGGCCGCGGCTGGGGTCGGGGATGTCCGAGCCGTCGAGGGCGGCCAGGGTCTCGTCATAGGGCGCGAAGCCCTCGATCGGGCCGCCGATGGCGACCTTGACCTTCAACGCGGGGCACTGGTCGGCGGCCGCCTTCGCGGTGGTGACCCGCGCGTCGGCGAACAGGGCCTTGGCCTGGCAGTCGGCGATCACATAGGCGATCTCGTCGGCGGTCAGGTGCCAGTTGACGGGGGTGAGCCGCATGCCCGTGCGCATGGCCGCCGACAGCACCTCGACGAATTCGGCGCGGTTGGTGCAGAGCAGGGCCACGGCGTCGCCGGGACCCAGACCCGCGGCGCGCATCAGGCGCACGATGCGGTTGGCGTTGGCGTTCAGCACGCCGAAAGTCCGCGTCCGGCCGTCGGGATCGTAGACGGCCACGCGGTCGGGGGACACCTCGGCCCAGACGGCGTGCATCATGCCTGTCTCGGCGGCCTGGGTGACCCGGCGACCAAGGTCGAGCTCGGCGCTTGCGGCGTCCATCGGTTTCCTCCCATCGCGGCGGCCCTCTGTCGGAGCCTTAGTCCAGGCTGGCTCAGGCCAGTCGCCGGCGCAAGACCATCGTTGGCAGGACAGGGTGTTTGGCCATACGCTAAGCCAGAAACGCGGCGAAGTCCGCGCCAGGGAGGATGCCATGACGCTGGCCGAACAGCAGGAACACGCCGGACCGTTCCGGATTCCGCGGAACACCGCCCAGGAGGTGAAGGGCTCGATCCACGACGACGCCACGGCCTCGAAGCTGGGCTTTCGAGGCGGCACGGTGGCGGGCTCGATCCACATGGACCAGTTCGTCCCGGCGCTGCTGGCGCTGCATGGCCCGGCTTGGTTCGAGACCGGCGGGCTCTCGCTGATGTTCAAGCAGGCGACCGTGGACGGCGAGGCTGTGCGCGCCACGGTGAAGCCGGGCGCCGATCGCGCGGCGCTCACCATGTTCAACGAGGCCGGAGCCCTGATCTGCGAGGGGACAGCCAGCATCGACGACGACAGCGGGTCCGAACTGGCCTGTCGCCTGAAGGCGCAGGAGCCGCCCGCGTCGGGCGCCCTGCGCATCCTGGCCGCGGTGAGGGCGGGCGATGAGGCGCGAGATATCCCGCTCGCGGTGACGCCCGAGGCTCTGGCCAAGCGCCTGGCAACCATCACCGAATTGCTGCCCGAATACGGGCCCGACCACCTGATCCTGCCCCCGTCCATGGCGGTGGTGCTGGCGCACGGCGCCCGCGCCGCCGTGGTTGGAAGCGCGGGCAAGGCCGTGGGGCTGTTCGGGGCGTTGGAGGTGCAGCACCTGGCCGGACCGCTCAGGGCCGGCGTGGACTATGTGGGGCGCACGAAGGTCCACGCCCTGGCCGAGAGCCCGAAGACCGAGGCGGTCTGGTACGACGTGTTCATCGCCGACCAGGCCGCCGGGCAGGACATGGCGCGGGTCAGGTTCTTCCTGCGGTTCATGAAGGGGTCCTCTCCGCTCTGGACGGGTGCGGCTTGACCGCGCAGGACTTGGCCGCCATTGATCGCCGCGATCAGACGGCCGGGCGGTCGCGGCGGCGCAAGCCGTCGAGGAAAGTCCGGGCTCCACAACGACATGGCGGCGGGTAACGCCCGCCGAGGGCGACCTCAGGGATAGCGCCACAGAAAGCAAACCGCCCGGACTTCGGTCCAGGTAAGGGTGAAAGGGTGGAGTAAGAGCCCACCGCGGACCTGGTGACAGGGACGGCATGGCAAGCCCCGCCAGGAGCAAGACCGAATAGGGACGCTGCGCCCATCTCGCATGGGCAGGACTGTCGTAGGTCCGAGGCGTCCGGGTAGGTCGCGAGAACCGTCCCGCAAGGGCCGGTCCAGAGGAATGATCGCCGCGCCGGCTCGCCGGCGGCACAGAACCCGGCTTACAGGCCGTCTGATCTCTTCATCCGTCCACGGTTTCGCGCGAGGGGCGATTATACTTAACATGTTCCATGTATGTTCTGTGAATAGTTGACGGCTGTTAACCATAAGTCGATGCGACATCTTTGTTTTCGCGCGAAATCGAGGTTTGGAGTCATTGTCTCCCAATTGATCCCATGTTAACCCAATAGTCGTCCGCTGGGGTGTGGGCGCGTCGCGGCGGGGCGAGGCGCGTTGGCCAACTGAAGGCGGGTAGGGGCGGTTCATCCGGAGCCGCCGAGTGGGGTTTGGGCGCGATGTTTCTCTCGACGTTCGAGAAACAACTGGACGCTAAACGGCGCATCGTTGTGCCGCAGGAGTTCCGCGCTCTTGTCTCTGGCCCGTTCGACGGAATCATCTGCTTTCCTTCCATCGAAGCCGACTGCATCGAGGGGGGCGGAAAAGCCTTGTTCGATCGTTACCTGGCGCTGATCGAGGAGATGCCGTTCGGCGATCCCACCCGTTCGGCGGTGGAGTTCTCCGTCCTGGGCGGACAGGTCCGCATGGCCTTCGACACCGCCGGCCGCATCACGCTGACCGAGCAACTGTGCGACCAGTTCGGCCTGGTGGACGACGTGGTGCTGGTGGGCCTTGGCGATCGTTTCCAGATCTGGGAGCGCGCGGCGTTCCAGGCCCATCGCGCCGCCCAGCGCGAACTGGCTCGCGAGGGCCTGACCCAGCTCCGCGCCCAGCAGCGCGCCGCCAAGCTTGGAGTGGCGTGAGATGGAGGCGCCGCACGTCCCCGTCCTGATGCCTGAGGTGATCGAGGCGTTGCAGCCGGGACCTGGCAAGGTGATCGTCGACGGCACCTTCGGCGCCGGCGGCTATTCCCGCGCGCTGATGGCCAGCGGCGCCCAGGTGGTGGCGTTCGACCGCGATCCCACGGCCCGGCGCTTCGCGCAGGACATGGGCGCGGGTTTCAGGCTGGTCGAGAGCACGTTCTCGCGGATGAGCGATGAGTTGGGCGAGGGCGGCGCCGACGGGGTGGCGCTGGACCTGGGCCTTTCGTCCATGCAGGTCGACGAGGCCGAGCGGGGCTTTTCGTTCATGCGCGACGGACCGCTGGACATGCGGATGGGCGCTGACGGCCCCACCGCCGCCGACCTGGTCAACACCGCCGAGATCGCGGACCTGGCGCGGATCCTCTGGGTCTACGGCGAGGAGCGCGAATCCCGCCGGATCGCCCGCGCGATCGTCCGGCGGCGGGAGATCGAACCTTTCACCCGCACGCTTGACCTGGCCGAACACATCGAGCGCGCCCTGGGGGGGCGTCGGGGCGCCAAGGTCCATCCGGCCACGCGGTCCTTCCAGGGCCTGCGCATCGCCGTGAACGACGAGTTGGGCGAACTGGAGGCGGGTCTCGTGGCCGCCGAGCAGGTCCTGAAGACGGGCGGCCGTCTGGCCGTGGTGACCTTCCATTCGCTGGAGGACCGGATCGTGAAGGCCTTCTTCACCTTGCGGGCGGGCAAGACGCCCGGCGGCTCGCGGCACGCCCCGCCGATCGAGGTCAAGGCCAAGCCCAGTTTCGACCTGCTGTTCAGCGGCGCCCGGGCCCCGTCCGACGACGAGATTCGCGCCAACCCCCGGGCGCGTTCCGCCAAGCTGCGCGCCGCCGTTCGCACCGAGGCTCCGGTCTGGAAGGAAGCCGCATGAGCGTGTTCAGTCGCAAGATCAGAGGTTTTCGCTTGATCGACGTGGTCGCCGCTGGAGTGCTGGCCGCCATCATCCTGTCGGTCTACCTGGCTAAGACCATCGCCGGCCGCGAGCGGACGGAAATCGCCACGGTCGAGAAGCAGATCGACGCCGAGCGCGACCGCATCCGCCTGCTGCAGGCCGAGGTCGCCCACCTTGAGCAACCTTCGCGGATCGAGCAGCTCTCGTCGGCCCATCTGGGCATGGTCCCCATCCCCGCCAAGAACGAGGTCACGCCAGAGAAGCTGGGTGAGATCGCGCTGGCCGCCCAGATCAAGTCCGCTCCCAAGGTCCTGGCCGCCCCGCCCCCGGTCGAGCTTGCCGCGCCCGCGGCGCCCGCCGCGCCCGGCCCCGGTCCGACCCAGGTGGCCCAGGTCAGCGTGGCGGGGGTCAACCCGTGACCATGGCCAATCCCTCCTTCCAGCCCCCCGGCTGGCGCTGGCTGAAGGCCCAGGTCTGGGGCCTGGAGCATGCCTTCGAGCGCGCCCGGGCGGCCGGCAAGGCCGAGGACGATACGCGCATCCGCATCTTCTTCGTGCTGGCCCTGTTCGCGGCCGGGTTCGTCACGCTGGCGGTCGGAGCGACGCGCAGCGCGGTGTTTTCGGGCGGCGCGGGGTCGAGCCTTTCAGGCCCAGTGGGTGCGGCTCGGGCCGACATCGTCGACCGCAACGGCGCCATGCTTGCCGCCGACCTGCTGCACTATGGCCTCTATATCGACCCGCGCGAGATCTGGGACACGGCGGAGACGCGCCGAGCCCTGGCAGCGGCCCTGCCGAAGCTGTCGGCGGCGCGCTTGCAGAAGGCGCTGAAGGGCGAGCGGCGTAGCTTTCTGATCGGCGGCCTGACGCCGGAGACCCGCGCGCGGGTCCACGCCCTGGGGCTGCCGGGCGTGACCTTCGAGCGCGAGGAGCGCCGGGTCTACCCGCTGGGCCAGACCGCGGCCCACCTGATCGGCTTCTCCGACACCGGCGGCGAGGGCCTGGCCGGCGCCGAGTTCGCCCTGAACGACCTGGTCCGCAACAACGCTGCGTCCAAGACTGCTGTGCCGCTCTCCATCGATCTGCGGGTCCAGGCGGCGCTGGAGGATGAGTTGTTCAAGGCGGCCGCCGCCCATCAGGTGAAGGGCGCGGTCGGTATCATCACCAATGTCCACACCGGCGAGATCCTGGGCGTGGCCAGCTATCCAGCCTTCGACCCCAACCAGGCCGGCGCGAGCGATCCCGAGGCCCTGAAGAACCGCGCGGCGGCGTCGGTCTATGAGATGGGCTCGACGTTCAAGGTGTTCACCGTGGCGCTCGGTCTGGATTCGGGGGCGGCGACCCTGGCCTCGACCTTCGATGCGCGCGCGCCGCTGAC
>NZ_JANOCX010000288.1:0-4140 GCF_031412415.1 Phenylobacterium sp. | reverse complement strand
CCCGAACCTGGTCGCGCTGTCCGGACAGAAGGCGAGCTTCCTGGCCGGCGGCGAGTTTCCGTTCCCGGTGCCTTCAGGCCGCGACAACATCACCATCGAGTTCCGCGAGTTCGGGGTGAAGCTCGATTTCCAGCCGACCGTGCAGGACAACGGCCTGATCCGCATGCTGGTCGCGCCGGAGGTCAGCCAACTCGACCACAACAACAACCTTCGCATCCAGGGCTTCGAGATTCCGAGCCTGGTGGTGCGCCGGACCGAGACGACCGTCGAACTGAAGGATGGCGAAGCCTTCGCGGTCGCGGGCCTTTTCCAGCAGGACTACGTCAACCAGGTCCGCCAGCTGCCGGGCGCGGGCGATGTGCCGATCCTGGGAAGCCTGTTCAGGTCCGCGCGGTGGCGGCGCGCCGAGACCGAGTTGGTGGTGATCATCACGCCCAGGCTGGCGACGGCCGCGGACCTGCAGCCCGCCAATCAGCCCGATCCCTTCCGGGGGCAGGAGGCGAGCGCGATCGACTTGATCCTCAACGGCTTGTCGCTGGACCAGCCCCTGGCCGCCCCCGTGAGCGGCAAGTCGCCCCGCGGATGACCCCCATGCAGCGTGTCGCGAGGCCCCCGCAATGACTCACTGGAGCCTGCTTGGCCGCCGTGTCCTGGCCATCGGGACGACGCTCGCGCCCTTGGCCCGCGGGCCGCTGTTCGGCGCCGCCTTCGAGGTCGCCGGGCTCGAGCGCTTGACCGACCTGCGTCCCGCCATGGTCGACCTGATCCTGATCGACGCCGACGCCGCCGATCCCGCGGCCTTGGGCCAGGCGTTCGAGGGTCTGGCGACCATGCCTGGAGCGCCTCCGACCCTGATGCTGGGCCAGAGGCTGCCGGCGAACCTGGTCCGCGCCCTGATGCGGATGAAGCATTCCGACGTACTGGAGGCTCCGTTCACCGACGAACAACTTCAGGCGACGATCTATGCCTTGCTGGACGGGGCTGGCGCGGAACAGGCCGCCACGTCGAGCCACGCCTCGCGCTGCTGGGCCGTCGTCGGCGCGGTGGGCGGGGCAGGGGCCACGACCCTGGCCATCGAGATCGCCAGCGCCTTGGCCGGGCGCACGACCAAGGATCAGGGGGTCTGCCTGATCGACCTGCACCTGGCCGACGGCGCGACCTCGGCCTATCTGGCGGCGACGCCGGCCATGGGGCTGTCGCAGTTCGGACAGGCCGCGGAGCGGATGGACGCGGCCCTGCTGGCGGCCTTCACCACCCCCATCTCCAAGGGTCTCGATCTGTTGGCCTGTCCGCGAGACCCGGTGGCCTTCGATCTGATCTCCCGCGAGGCCGTGCTGCGGATCCTGGAGATCGCCTGCGACGCCTATGAGTTCGTGATCATCGACATGCCGCGTCATCGACGCCCCTGGTCGCAGGAAGTGCTGTCCGGCGCCGACGAGGTTCTAGTGATTTCCGAACTGACCGTGCCGGCCCTGCTGGCGGCCCGTTCGCTCTCCGAGGAGATCGAGGCGGCGCTGCCGGTCGGCCGCAAGGCCCGTATCGTGCTCAACCGCCTGGCCAGCCGGATGTTCGGCCCGACACCCTCGACCGCCGAGGCCGAGCGGGCCCTGGAGCGCAAGACGGAGGCCAGCATCAGCTCCGATTGGGAGGCCGCCGCGGCGTCCGTCAACCTGGGCGGCCCGATCAGCCAGTATCGGCCGAAATCGAAGATCGTGCGCGACGTTGCGGTGCTGATCGACCGCGTGCTTGGGGTGACCGACCGCCGCGCCGGCTGGTCTCGGCGGGCCGCCTGATGGGTCGCTTCAACCTCACCAAACCCGCCGCGCCCGCGTCCAGCGATCCGGCGATCGTTCTCGACGCCGCGCCGCCGCCGCCGTCCGAGTCGAGCGACCAACGTAATTCCGAGAACAAGATGCTGGACGTGAAGATGAAGCTTCACGCCCGGCTGATCGAAGAGCTGGATCTCTCCAAGCTGGAGAAGCTTGCCGAGGGGGAGCTGCGCAAGCAGGTCCTGTCCCTGGTCGTCGACTTCGCCCGCGACGAGCGCCTGATGCTCAACACCAATGAGCTGGAGGAACTGGGCGCCTCGGTCCACGACGAGATGGTGGGCCTGGGACCCATCGAGCCGTTGCTGAAGGACGACAGCGTCAACGACATCCTGATCAACGGGCCGTTCCAGGTCTATGTGGAGCGGCGCGGTGAGCTGGAGCCGACGCCGGTCAGGTTCCGCGATAACGACCATCTGCTGCGGATCATCAACCGCATCGTCGCCGGCGTCGGCCGCCGGATCGACGAGAGCTCACCCATGGTCGACGCCCGCCTGCCCGACGGCAGCCGCGTCAACGCCGCCATAGCCCCCGTCGCCATCGACGGCGCCTGCGTGTCGATCCGCAAGTTCTCCAAGAAGCCCTACACCCTGGACAAGCTGGTGGACGTCGGCGCCATGCCCCAGTGCGTCGCCGACTTCCTGCACGGGGCGATCAGGGCGCGGGTCTCGACGGTGATCTCGGGCGGCACGGGTTCGGGCAAGACCACCATGCTGAACGCCCTGTCGGCGGCGATCAGCCACGGCGAGCGCCTGATCACCATCGAGGACGCCGCCGAGCTTCAGATGCAGCAGCCCCACGTGGTGCGCATGGAGACCCGCCCGCCCAACATCGAGGGCAAGGGCGAGATCCGCCAGCGCGAGCTGGTCAAGAACGCCCTGCGGATGCGCCCCGACCGAGTGATCCTGGGCGAGGTGCGCGGCGAGGAGGCCTTCGACATGCTCCAGGCCATGAACACCGGCCACGAGGGCTCCATGGCCACCATCCACGCCAACACGCCCCGCGACGCCATCACCCGCCTGGAGCAGATGGTGGCCATGTCGGGCATGCGTCTGACGCCGGAAAGCACGCGCGGGCAGATCGCCTCGGCGATTGGCATGATCGTCCAGGTCATGCGGCTTTCTGACGGCAAGCGGAAAGTGATGAGCGTCACCGAGATCACCGGCATGGAGGGCCAGGTGGTGCAGATGCAGGAGATCTTCGCCTTTAATCGCACGCACACCACCGCCGACGGCGCGGTGCACGGTGAGTTCCGCGCCACCGGGCTGCGCCCCAAGTGCCTGGACGAGATGATCCGGCGGGGCATCGCCTATGATGTGGCCAATTTCGATCCGTCACGGGCGTTGGGCTGATGCAGGTCGACGTCGCCTGGGTCTACCTAATCCTGGTGTTCGCCACCGTGTTCGCCGCGGCGCAGGCCGCCATCGGCCTGGCCCGGACCGCTCAGCAGAAGCGCAAGGTCAACCGCCGCCTGATCCTGGCCGAGCGGACCGGCGGCATCGCCGAACTGGTGGTCGAACTGCGCAAGCAGCGCGGCCTGACGGCCTCCGGCGACACCAAGGGTGGCTGGGCGTGGTTGGGCGGACTGATCGTGCGATCCGGCGTGCCCTACGACGCGCGGCGCTGGTTGATCTCCGTGCTGGCCGTCGCCGTGGTGGGCGGCGCCATGGGGTTCCTGGCGACCCGGTCGATCTTCGCCATCCCTGTCGCCGCGCTGCTCTGCGCGTCGGGACTGCCGATCGTCTTCCTCAAGGTCATGGCCGGTCGCCGGGCGACGGCGCTGGGCAATCAGCTTCCGCAAGGCCTGGAGATCATCGTGCGCAGCCTGGAGGCCGGGCACCCGGTGCCCACGGCGATCGCCCTGGTCGGCCGCGAGATGAGCGACCCGATCGGCTCCGAGTTCGGCATGGCGGCCGACGAGATCGCCTATGGGGCCACCCTGGAACAGGCCGTCGAGCGGATGTCCCAGCGCTGTCGGCATCCCGATGTCGATCTGTTCGCCGCCACCGTCAGGCTGCAGGAGCGGGCCGGCGGCAACCTGACCGGTCTGCTGAAGCTCAACGCCAACACCGTGCGCGAACGCCAGCGCATGCGCTTGAAGATCAAGGCGGCGTCCGCCGAAGGTCGGGTCTCGGCCGCGATCCTCAGCTCGGCGCCCCTGGTGGCCGTCGGCGCCATCATGATCCTGGCGCCCGACTTCTATGGCGATGTCATCCACGAGCCGTTCATCCAGATGGGGCTGAGCGGGTTCGCGGTCTGGATCGTCATCGGCAACCTGATCATGCGCAAGATGGTCGCCATGCGGATCTGATGT
>NZ_JANOCX010000287.1:0-1777 GCF_031412415.1 Phenylobacterium sp. | reverse complement strand
CGCGCGGCCGTCGATGGGCAAAACCGCATTCAGCATGAACGTCATGCAGCAGGTCGCTCAGCAAAACATCCCCGTCGGCGTTTTCAGTCTCGAAATGAGCTCGCAACAACTCGCCCAACGCATGCTCTGCTCGGTGGCGATGGTCGACGCACAACGCGTCCGAAAGGGCCAGCTCACCAACGACGAGTATCAACGGCTCGCGAAGGTGGTCGTGCAGATGCGGAAGATGCCGATCTTCACCGACGACTCGCCGCAGCTCACGCCGCTCGATTTGCGGACCAAGGCGAGGCGACTGAAACACGACCACGACATCCGCTGCCTGATGATCGACTACATGCAGTTGATGGATAACCCTGGCCCCGAAAGCCGCCAGCAGCAGATCAGCGAGATCAGCCGCGGCATCAAGGCCGTCGCGCGTGAGATCGGCGTGCCGGTGATTGCGCTGAGCCAGTTGAACCGCGCCAGCGAAAACCGCGACGGCCACAAGCCGCGCATGAGCGACCTGCGCGAATCCGGCTCGATCGAGCAGGACGCCGACGTCGTCGCGCTGCTGCACCGCGAGGACTACTACCACAAGGCCGACCCCAACTATATCCCAAGCAACCTCGCCGAGATCATCATCGCCAAACAACGCAACGGCCCGACCGGCACCGTCGAACTCGTCTTCGACGGCAACACCGCGACGTTCCGCAACAAGGCGCCTGGCGGCGATGTGATGTAAGTCGATCTCACCACGGAGGCACAGAGACAGGGAGGAGGAATGAGGGCACTCCTTCAAAAGCTGAATCTGGAATGGATCGTTCTTGGCTACCTTGGGACGAGTATTTTTTCGGCACTGGCGGGCATTTTTCTCCGCATCGAATGGTTGAAAAATGCGGGGCTTACGATGTTCTCGATCCCCTTCGTCTGCGGTTTCATTCTTGTCTGTTATTTCCAAGTAACCAGCCGACTTCGATCTAAGAAATGACTCTGTGATTCCCTCCGTGTCTCTGTGTCTCCGTGGTGAATCAGGCCTGCCAAGGCAGCCGATCCAGCGACACGTTCCCGCCGGTGATGATCACGCCCACGCGCTTGCCGGCGAACCGTTCGCGATGCTTCAACACGGCCGCCAGCGGCACCGCACTCGACGGCTCGATCACCAGCTTCAATCGCTCCCACGTCAGTCGCATCATCGCGATGATCTCGGCCTCACTCACGGTGACAGTGCCCGAGAGATGTTCACGAAGGATCGTCAGCGTTCGCATGCTCAGCGACGCGCGCAATCCGTCGGCAATCGTTTGGCCGCTCGTCGATAACGCCGGCTGAAGCGTGCCGGTTTCGATGGACACCTTTGCGTCGGCGGCGAGTTCGGGTTCTACGCCGATCATTTCGATCGCCGAGTTGACGCCGTGCGCCGCGATCGACCAGCCGCTCATCAGCCCGCCTCCGGAGATACAAACGGCGATCGCCTGAAGGTCGGGCACCTCTTCCAACATTTCAAGTGCCGCAGTCCCCTGTCCGGCGATGACAAGCGGATCGTCATACGGGTGGACGAGCGTCGCGCCGGTCTCGGCCATCACCTCTGCGCAAACTGCTTCCCGCGCCGCGACCGTTGGCTCGCACATCCGCACGTCGGCACCGAACGCTCGTACGTTCGCGAGTTTCATCGGCGAGCAGGTGCTAGGCACGACGACATATGCCGGGATGCCCCGCCGCTTCGCCGCAAGCGCCAACGCTCCGCCGTGATTGCCAGAGGAGTGCGTGACGACGCCCCGCTTCGCGGCGTCTTCGTCGAGCG
>NZ_JANOCX010000286.1:0-6226 GCF_031412415.1 Phenylobacterium sp. | reverse complement strand
GTAGACGGCGGTGGCCAGCACCATGGTCTCGCCGTAGGTGGCCAGGACAGCGCCGTCGGCTTGACGGGCGATGCGGCCGGTTTCGAGGGTCAGCGTCTTGCCGCCCCACTCGATGGTCTTGCGTTTGATATCGAACATTTTCGCTTCTTTCTCATCCCGCGGGCGTATTCCCGTCGGGGGCGGACAGGGCGTCGGACTTCCGAAATCCTCTCCAACAAACAGGCGGGGGTGAGGACTTCTTTGGAGCCCTCGGCGTGTAGCGGGCGCCCGACATGGGCGGCCGGATCGCCGCTGTGCCGTTCCGGCCTGTCACGGAACGAGCGGCGCAATGGTTAGGCCTGATACGCAAAGCCCCCGGTTTTCCCGGGGGCCGACCGACTTGGTCTTAGCGACGCAGACCCAGCTTTTCGATCAGGGCCTGATAGCGTCCGGAGTCGGAGAGCTTCAGGTGATCGAGAAGGCGGCGGCGCTGGGAGACCATCTTGAGAAGGCCCCGGCGCGAGTGGTTGTCTTTCTTGTGGGTCTTGAAGTGCTCGGTCAGGTTCGCGATCCGCTCAGAGAGGATCGAAACCTGCACTTCGGCGCTTCCGGTGTCGCCGTCGGAACGGCCGTGGGTCTTGATGAGCTCAGCTTTGCGCTCAAGCGTAATCGACATCGGGTTAGTCTCCGCTCTTATCCAGATGAAAGACCCGCGAGGGCTCGAGCTTGCCCGCGCGCATCTCGCAGAGCGCCACCATCACGCCATCCGCCATGGCCGAAACGGTTCGAGTCCCGGGGTTTAGCCGGGCCTTGAGCGCTTCAACCTGTCGGGGAACGAGAACGATCGGCCGTCCCTGCTTGAGCTTGAAAGCGTCTTCGGTGGTCACGGCCAGCTCCGGGATGTCGTCCAGGGCGGTCTCGACCGGAAGCAGGGCCTCCAAGCAGCGGGCCTTATGACCCAAATCCTCAAGCAATTCCAGTGTTATCGCGTTTTCCTCGACGAAGCCGCCGACCCGGGTGCGGCGCAAGGCGCTCACATGGCCGCAGGCCCCCAGCCGGTCGGCCAGGTCGCGGACCACCGCGCGCACATAGGCGCCCTTGCCGCAGTCCATTTCCAGTTCGATGTGGTCCTCGTCGATCACCCGGCCCACGCGCAGATCGTGAACCTGGATGGTGCGCGCCGTAAGCTCCACCACCTCCCCGGCCCGGGCCAGGTCATAGGCCCGCTCGCCGTCGACCTTCACCGCCGAATAGATCGGCGGGACCTGCTGGATCTCGCCGATGAACTCCGGCAGCGCGGCTTCCACCGCCGCGCGGGTCGGACGCACGTCGGAGCTGGCGGTCACCGAGCCCTCACGGTCGAAGCTGGCGGTGGTGGTCCCCCAAGCGATGGTGAAGCGGTACGACTTGTCGGCGTCCATCAGGAAGGCGACGGTCTTGGTGGCCTCGCCCAGCGCGATGGGCAGGATGCCGGTGGCCAGCGGGTCCAGGGTCCCGGCGTGACCGGCCTTCTGGGCGTTGAAAATCCGGCGCACACGAGTGACCGCGCTGGTCGATCCCAGGTCATAGGGCTTGTCGAGGCAGATCCAGCCGGAGACGGCGTCGCCCTTCTTGCGGCGCGCCATCAGTTGTCGTCTTTCCAGCTGTCGGAGGGGGCGTCGGGGCTCAGGTCCTGGCGGACGCGGGGATTGTCGAACAGCTTCCCGATCCGGGTCGCCTCGTTGAAGCTCTCGTCGTGCAGGAACTTCAGGTCCGGCGTGAACTTCATGTCGATGCGCCGACCCAGCTGGCCGCGGATGAACTTGGCGTGGCGGTTCATGGCGGCGACCACCTTGTCGGCGCCGATCCCACCCAGCGGCTCGACGAAACAGATGGCGTGGCGCAGGTCAGGGCTCATCCGCACCTCGGTCACCGTCACCGAAACCTCGGCGAGGTCCTGGTCGGTGAAATCCTCGACCCGCATGATCTCGACCAGGGCGTGGCGCATCAGCTCGCCGGCGCGCAATTGCCGCTGGGTCGGACCCGCGGCGACGCCGCGCGGACGGGGGGCGTTGTTCTTCTTCATGGCTTAGCCTTTCAGGACCTGGCCCACGGATCGGACGCGCGGCTCAGGGGAAGGGCGGGCTTCTAGGCGCGTGGCGGGCGTAAGTCCACCCCGTCAGGCCGCGCCTGTCCGCTCCCTGAAGAAGGCCAGCACCCGCTCTTCCGCCGCCTTGGTCGGGCCGTCGTCCTTGAGGTGGAGGGTCAGGACCGAGTGCGGCGCCATCCTGGCCGGGGCGGCGTCCTCGTCGTTGAGCTCGATGGCTTCGAACCTGTCGCCGAACTCACGGCGATAGGTGTCGAAGCGCGCGTCAGGGACGAAGGCGTCGCTCTTGAAGCGCAATCCGACTACGGACAGGTCCTCGTCCTCGAGCCGCTGACGGACGCAAGCGATCTCGGAGGCAGAGGCCCCGATGCCCGCGGCGCGCTTGGCGTTCTTGCCCGCCAGCGGCAGGGACGGTTGCGACAGGACCGGCGCCACGACCGACGGCTCCGTCATCATCGCCAGGGCGAAGCCGCCGGTGAAGCACATGCCCACCGCGCCCACGCCCTTGCCGCCGCAGTCGGCGTGGACTTTGCGCGCGAGCGCTCTCAGCCAGTCGACGATGGGGCTCGACTTGTCGGTGGCCCAGACATTGAACTCCCGGCGGATGCAGATGCCGGTGATCATCTCGCGCAGGGCGTAGCCGGCGGTGACAGGGCGGCCCGGCTCGCCGAACAGGCTGGGACAATAGACGGTCATGCCGGACGCCGCGACCCGGTCGGCGAACTTGATCACCAGCGGGTGAAGGCCGGGCATCTCATGGATGACGATGACCGCGGGGCCGGAGCCCTTCTTGAAGACCTTTCGGGTCCGCCCGCCATGGGTGAAGGCGATTTCCTCGTAGTCCGAAAGTGCGGCCTCGTAGCCCATAGCCTGCTCCCCGAGCGGTCATGGCCGAGCTTACGCAGATCAGCGCTTGGTCCGCAGCATGGAAAGATCGCCTTCGAAGCCCGACAGCCGCCAGGTTCCGGCGGTCTCGGTGAAGGTCAGCAGGCACGGCCCGTCCTGCTTGCGGGTTGCGCAGACCCGGCCGTCGCCGACCGCCTTGAGCTGGCCGCCGATGATCAGCGGTCCGGGGATCGGCGTGCCGGGGCCATAGCCGTAATAGTCGGCCACCGAGCGGAACACCCGGGGCTGGACCAGGACGTCCCCCGCTACGTCGGCGATGATCGGCGAGAGCAGGACGCTCAGGGCGGCCAGACCATCGTTGGGCTCGGATTTCCGCGTTTCGGCCAGCAGTCGGCTCTCGATCTGGCGCTTCAGGGCTGGGCGGTCGACGCGGGCGTCGAAGGCGGCGCGGTCGTCGTCGCGGATGGCGATCAACAGGGCGTGGACATCGCCCGCCGCGTCGAACCGCTGCGCCGTGGCGCAGGACGACAACATCAGGACGGCCAGGGCCAAGAGCGGAAATTTCATCTGCGTTCGGCGCCCTGTTGGGTGAAGCGAAGCATCCCGGTGTCGTATCCCAGACTCTTGGCGCGCGCGACCAGCTCGGCGCGGCGGGCCGGCGCGGGTTGAGCTTCGCGGGTCAGGATCCAGAGGAAACGCCCGGAGCCCTCGCCGACGATCGCCCAGTCATAGTCCTCGCCGCGATCCAGCACCCAGTAGTTGGTCATGAGAGGAGGGCCGAAAAACGACACCTTCAACTTCGCACCCAGGGGGTCGCCGGACGGCTTGGCCTTGCCTTCCGACACCTTGACCGCGCCGTCCAGGCCGTCCTCGCGGCAGGCGTTGACCACAGAGACCATCCCGTCGGGACGCAGGCCGTAGGTGGCCGTGACCCCCTCGCAGCCTTCCTCGAAGCGGTTCTCATAGCGGGCCATCTCGAACCACAGGCCCTTGTAGCGCTGGAGATCGACGCGCTTCAGCGGTTCGGGAACCTGGTCATTGCCGACCGGTCCGCCGGCGCAGGCGGTGAGTGTCAGGGCAAAGCAGATGGCGATCAGGGCGCGCATGGCGAAGTCCTCGGGCTGGCGGCCTCAGCCAAATGGCCGAGCTCGCGATTGGCTCCCAAACGAAAAGCCCCCCGGCTTCCCGGAGGGCTCATCTGTATCTCGAACGCGAGGCCCTTAGAGGCTGCGCGCGACCTCTTCGAGGCTGAAGCACTCGATGACGTCGTTTTCCTTGATGTCCTGGAAGCCCTCGAAGAACATCCCGCACTCGACGCCGGAGCCGACTTCGGCCACCTCGTCCTTGAAACGCTTGAGGGTCTTGAGCGTGCCCAGTTCCAGCACCACGATGTCCTCGCGGATGATCCGGACGCGGGCGCCGCGGCGCACGACGCCCTCGGTGACCCGGCAACCGGCGACCCGGCCGACCTTGGTGATGTCGAACACCTGCAGGACCCGCGCGTTGCCCAGGAAGGTTTCGCGTTGTTCCGGCGCCAGCATGCCCGAGAGCACGCCTTTGATGTCGTCGATCAGGTCGTAGATGATCGCGTAGTAGCGGATCTCGACGCCTTCACGCTCAGCGAGCGCCTGGGCCTGCTTGGAGGCGCGGACGTTGAAGCCGAGGATCGGGGAGCCCGAACCCTTGGCCAGCATGACGTCGCTCTCGCTGATCGCGCCGGCGCCCTGGAGGATGATCCGCGCACGGACCTCGTCGGTGGCGAGCGCGTCCAGCGAGCCCACGATGGCCTCGGCCGAACCCTGCACGTCGGCCTTGATGATGACCGGCAGCTCCGAGATCTTCTTGTCCTGAAGCTTAGCCATGAAGTCGGCCATGGTCACCCCGGCGGAGACCGGCGAACCGGCCTTCTCGCGCTTCACCCGGGTGCGGTACTCGGTCAGCTCGCGAGCGCGAGCTTCGTTTTCCACCACGGCGAAGGGCTCGCCCGGCGAGGGCGTGCCGTCCAGGCCGAGGATCTCGACGGGGACCGAAGGACCGGCGGCGTCCAGCTGCTCGTCCCGCTCGTTGAGCAGGGCGCGCACGCGGCCGAAGTTCGAGCCGGCCACGACGATGTCGCCCCGCTTCAGCGTGCCGCGCTTGACCAGGACGGTGGAGACCGCGCCGCGGCCCCGGTCCAGCTTGGCCTCGATCACGGTGCCATCGGCGGTGCGGTCGGGGTTGGCCTTCAGGTCCATGACCTCGGCCTGCAGAAGAATGCCCTCGATCAGGTCGTCGAGACCCATCTTCTCGGTGGCCGAGACCTGGATCGCCTGGGTTTCACCGCCCAGGCTCTCCACCACGATCTCGTGCTGCAGCAGTTCGTTGATCACCTTGGTCGGGTTGGCGCCCGGCTTGTCGATCTTGTTGATCGCCACGATGATCGGCGCGCCGGAAGCCTTGGCGTGCTGGATGGCCTCGATGGTCTGGGGCAAGACGCCGTCGTCGGCGGCCACGACCAGCACCACGATGTCGGTGACGTCGGCGCCGCGCGCCCGCATGGCGGAGAACGCCGCGTGGCCCGGGGTGTCGAGGAAGGTCACGGACTGGCCGCTCTCCAACCGCACCTGATAGGCGCCGATATGCTGGGTGATGCCGCCATGTTCGCCGGCCGCCACGTCGGCCGAACGCAGGGCGTCCAGCAGCGAGGTCTTGCCGTGGTCGACGTGACCCATGACCGCCACGACGGGCGCCCGCGCGAGCAGGTGATCGTCGACATCCTCGTCGCCGATGAAGCCCTCTTCGACGTCGGCCTCAGAGACGCGGCGAACGGTGTGGCCAAACTCGGTGGCGACCAGCTCGGCGGTGTCGTTGTCGATGACGTCGTTGATCTTCAGCATCACGCCCTGACGCATCAGGAACTTGATGATCTCCACGCCACGGGTCGCCATCCGGTTGGCGAGTTCCGCCACGGTGATGACGTCGGGGATGACGACTTCGCGCGCGGCACGGGCCGCTTCCTGGCCGCCACCCTTGCGCTTTTCGCGTTCACGCTCCCGAGCCCGGCGAACCGAGGCCAGCGAACGCATCCGCTCGACGGCGCCCTCGTCATCCCCGGCCACGGCCTGGATGGTGAGACGGCCCTCGCGGCGCTGCTGGGCGCCCTTGACGCGGGAAATGGCCTTGTTCGGCGCGGCGCCCGCGGCCTTGCGGCGCGTATCCTCGTCGTCGTCGGGCCGGCGGGTGGCGTCGCCGCCGCCCGGGCGCGGAGCCTGGCGGGCGGCACGTTGAATCTCAGGCGTGGCGGGCGGCGCGTTGGGCGCCGCGCCGCGGGGCGGA
>NZ_JANOCX010000285.1:0-2958 GCF_031412415.1 Phenylobacterium sp. | reverse complement strand
CGTGTCAGCAACCTCGAGAAGCGGGCCAAGGCCGGCGACAAGGAAAGCGCCACCACCCTGCGCCTGGTGCAGTTGGCCCTGACCGAGCTGAACGCCGGCCGCCCGGCGCGCAAGGCCGTGGTGCCCGCCGAGGACGAGAAGGACTGGCGGATGCTTCAGCTCCTGACCTCGAAGCCCGCGCTCTATGTCTCCAATGTCGACGAGGCGTCCGCCGCCGACGGCCACGAGATGTCGAAGCTGGTCGCCGAACGCGCGACCCGCGACGGGGCCGACCACGTGGCCATCTCCGCCCAGATCGAGAGCGAGATCGCCATGCTCGATCCCTCGGAACGCGCGGAGTTCCTGGAGACGCTCGGCCTCACCGAGCCCGGCCTCAACAAGCTGATCCGCGAAGCCTATCACCTGCTGGGCCTGCAGACCTATTTCACGGTCGGGCCCAAGGAGGCGCGCGCCTGGACCATCCACAAGGGCGACACCGCCCCCCAGGCGGCCGGTGTGATCCACACCGACTTCGAGAAGGGCTTCATCCGCGCCGAGACCATCGCCTATGACGATTATGTCCGGCTGAACGGCGAAGCCGGCGCCCGCGACGCCGGCAAGCTGCGCGCCGAGGGCAAGGAATACGTCGTCCAGGACGGCGACGTGATGAACTTCCGCTTCAACGTCTGACCCTGGACCCCTAGCTTAGGGGAAACGGGAGAGACGCATGGGCCAGACCATTACCCTCACGGGCGCGGACGATTTCGCGTTCTCGGCCTATCACGAGCAGCCGTTCACGCCGCGCAAGGGCGGGGTGATCGTGATCCAAGAGATCTTCGGCATCGACCGCCATGTGCGCGCCGACGTCGAGCGCTGGGCCAAGGCCGGCTACGAGGCCATCGCGCCGGCCCTCTACGATCGCCGCGAGCGCGGCTTCACCGCCGCCCACGATCCCGACGGTATCGCCGCGGGCATCGCCCATGCCCGAGCCACGCCGCTCGACCAGGCCCTGGCCGACATCGCCGCCTGCCGCGACTATCTGGCCGAACGGGGCAAGGTTTGCGTGGTGGGCTATTGCTACGGCGGCTCGCTGACCTGGCTGGCCGCAGGCAAGCTGGAAGGCCTCGCCGCTGCGTCCAGCTACTACGGCAGCCTGGTGGCCGCCAACGCGGCGCTCAAGCCCCTGTGCCCGACGATCATCCACCTCGGCCACACCGACCCCGGGATCAAGGCCGATGAGGTCGAGGCCGCCGTGCACGCCCATCATCCCGACGTGCCGGTCTACATCTACGAAGGCGCCGGCCACGGGTTCAACAACGAGAGCCCCGAGCGCTACGCCGAGGAGGCCGCGGACCTCGCCCGGATGCGAACCCGCGAACTGTTCGAGAGCGCCTGATCGTGGGCGAGACGATCCGTCTCGTCAGCGCCTTCGACGGCTTCGAGTTGCAGGCCTACCGCGCCGGCCCGCCTGACGCCCGGCGCGGCGGCCTTGTCCTGGCGCAGGAGATCTTCGGGATCACCGACCACATTCGCGAGCTCTGCGACAGCTTCGCCCAGGACGGCTACGAGGTGATCGCGCCGGCCTTCTACGACCGCCTGGAGCGCGGCTTCGCGGCCGACTACGCCGCCGAGGCGGTGGCCAAGGGCGTGCGCTACTCGCAGGAAACCCCTTGGGACCAGGTGGCTGGCGACCTTCAGGCGGCCATCGACGCCCTGAAGCCTCCTGTATTCGTGACCGGTTTCTGCTGGGGCGGGGCGGCGGCATGGCTGGCGGCTTGCCGCTGCACCGGCCTCTCGGCGGCGTCAGCCTTCTATGGCCGGCGTATCAGCGAGCTGAAAGACGAGACGCCCAGGGTTCCGATCATCCTGCACTTCGGCAAGGCCGACGCCTCGATCCCACCGGAAAAGGTCGAGGAGATCGCCCAGGCGCACCCCGAGATCCCGATTCATCTCTACGAGGCCGGCCACGGCTTCGTCTCCGATCGCCGCGCCGACTATGACGCCGATAGCGCCCGGCTCGCCCGCCTGCGCACCCTGGCGCTGTTCGCCAACAACGGCGGCGGGCGGAGTTCGATCTAGCTAGGCTCTTCGATGAACTTGCGGATCGGCGGCTGCAGCTCCAGGGCCCGGACCAGCACGGCCTGTGCCGCGAGGATACCGATCCCCGCCGCGTAGCCCGAGAACACCGCGGCAGGATAGCGCCCGCCATGGGCGACGGCGCCCACCTGCCAGTAGATGAACAGCGCCGCCCCGGCCAACAGGCCCACGCCGGTGATCACCGAGAAGGCGGTCTGTCCGAATCCGGCCTGGAAACTCAGCCAGACATAGCGGGCCAGCATGCGCTTCAGCCAGGGCACCAGCAGCGGCAGCACCATCGAGAGGAACAGGAACACGCCCGGCCAGATCAGCGTGCGCTGGGCGATGAGGTCCGAGCCCCCCGGCAGGACCTGGAAGGCGTTGATCACCGCACCGACATAGATCAGGGAGGCGGCGACCAGCGCCACGTCCTGCATGCGTTTGAAGTCGCGCCAGGGTTTGATGAAAGCCATGCGCCAGATGTAGCGGGGCCTTGGTCGCGGCGTAAGGTGTCGATCGTCGCCCGATGGTCATGCCGCGAGGCTTGGCTATGCTCACGCCTCGCCCATGAGTCTGAGAAAGCATGCCGCCCGCCGCCTTCGCCTCGGCCGCCGTCCTCGCCGCCCTGGTTCCGGCCGTGGGCTGGGCTGGCGAGATGGCCTGCGTCTACGAGCGGGGCGTGGTGGTGGTGCCGGCGTCCGTGGCCGGCATGGCGGGCGACTACATCCTCGACACCGGCTCGCCCGACACCCAGTTGCACGAGACAAAGGCGCAGATGGCGGGGTTCACGGAGACCAAGCTGCGCGGGCGGATCCTGATCGCCGGCCTGCGCCTGCGCCAACGCCCGATCGCGGTGGTGGACCTGGACGCGCGGACCGCGCCCTTCCCCACGCCGATCGCCGG
>NZ_JANOCX010000284.1:0-6749 GCF_031412415.1 Phenylobacterium sp. | reverse complement strand
CGCGATGACCATCAATGGTCCGAAGAGTGTCATGCCAATGAGGCCCCGCTGAAGCCCAATCCAACGGCAGAAAAGCACGGACGGCGTCCGCTTCCCACCCTTCCCAGCCATTCGTGAATCCGCAGGTTGCGCCTCGTCGGTGCCATTGAGCATCGAGACTGGACGGCCTAGGCCAGGTCGGCGATCTCCTCGTCGGTCAGGTCGCCCGGCACCACGGTGACGGGCACCTTGCGGGTTCCCCACTTGACGCCTTCCTTGGCGATGGAGGCGACCAGAGGTCCCGGACCGCGACCGCCCACCGCGGCGGCCAGGACCAGGATCTTGATGGCCGGGTCGTCGGAGATGACCTTGCGCAGCGCCGCGCGGGTGTTGTCGGCGTCCAGGATGATGAATTCCGGGGCCATGCCAGACTGCTCGACGACGTATTCGGCCATCTTCTGCAGGACCTGCTCGGCTTCCTCGCGGGCCTGACGCTCGATCTCCTCGCGCACGCCGCTCCAGTGCTCGAACACCGCCGGCTCTATGACCCGCAGCAGGGCCACGTGCCCGCCGGTGGAGCGGGCGCGGCGGCAGGCGAAGCGCAACGCCGCCTGGAACTCCGGGCTGTCGTCGGCGATGACCAGGAACTTGCGCTGACTCATGGGGCGACGGTGGCGCTCGGCGCGCCGCGAGGCAAGCCTCAGCTTCCCCAGTAGCCCACGATCTTCTTGACCTCGGCCAGGGTCGGGGCCGCGGCCGCGCGGGCCTTTTCGGCCCCCGCCGCTAGGACGGCGTCGATCTCGGCGGGATCGGCCATCAGCCGGCGCATCTCGCCGCTGATCTTGCCGAACTTGGCCACCGCCAGATCGGCCAGCAGGGGCTTGAACGACTGGCCGAAGCCCTGGCCGGTGAACTCGGCCAGCACGTCGGCGGGGGTCCGTTCCGCCAGGGCCGCGTAGATGCCGATCAGGTTCAGCGCCTCGGGTCGGTCCTTCAGCTCGTCCAGGGTCTCCGGCAAGGGATCGGGATCGGTTCGCGCCTTGCGGATCTTCTGGGCGATGGTGTCGGCGTCATCCAGCAGGTTCAGCCGCGAATTGTCCGAGGGGTCGGACTTGCTCATCTTCGCCGAACCGTCGCGCAAGGACATGATCCGCGCGCCCGGCCCCTCGGTCAGGGCCTCCGGCAGTGGGAAGAAGCCCGGCGCGTCGAAGTCGTGGTTGAACTTCTGGGCGATGTCGCGGGTCAGCTCCAGGTGCTGCTTCTGGTCGTCGCCGACCGGCACGTGGGTGGCCTTGTAGATCAGGATGTCGGCGGCCTGGAGCACCGGATAGGTGTAGAGCCCGACGCTCTCGCGCTCCTTGTGCTTGCCGGCCTTGTCCTTGAACTGGGTCATCCGGTCCAGCCAGCCCAGGCGCGCCACGCAGTTGAACACCCAGGCGAGCTGGGCGTGTTCCGGCACCGCCGACTGCGGGAAAATGGTGGCCTTCTTGGGGTCCAGGCCGGAGGCGAGATAGGCCGCGGCGATCTCGCGCACCTGGTGGGCCAGCAGCTTCGGGTCCTGCCACACCGTGATGGCGTGCATGTCGGCCACGAAGATGAAGGTCTCCATCTCGTGCTGCAGGCGGGTGAACTTCACCAGGGCGCCGAGATAGTTGCCCAGGTGCAGGGCGCCGGTTGGCTGGACGCCGGAGAGCACGCGCGCGGGGCCCGAATAGGCAGGGGGAGCTTGGTCGGTCATGGGGTCAGGCTTCGAACAAGAGGACAGTGTGGCGCGCGGCGGCGGCGCCGTTGAGCGGGTTCAGGCGCGGCGCCATCGCCAAGTGTTCCGTCCGAAGGTCATGGCGATTGCGAATAGGGCTTCGCGCAAGCGCCCGCAAGTCCGTCACAGGTCGGTGGGGACCGGCGCGTCACCCGCGCGGCGGCGCAGGGCGGCGCGGATCTCGCTGGGGGTGATGCCCCGGAACAGCACCAGCAGCAGGCCGTAGACCGCCACGCCCACGGCGCTCACGCCCAGCACCGCGATCTCCTTGGCGCCCAGGCCCAGGAACCTGAAGCCGGCCAACGGCGCCTCTAGCGCCGCCCGCTCATACGAGGCGAAGGCCAGCAGGCCGCCGAACACCGCGCTGGCGGCCAGGATGCGGAAGATGCGGTTCCACGCCTTGAGCGTCGGGGTGTAGTCGCCGCGCTTGGCCAGCAGGACCGCCATCTGCACGACATTGAGCCAGGCCGCGGCGCTGGTGGCCGCCGCGATCCCTGAGACCCCCACCACCGGGAAGAGCGCCAGGCCGAGCATGATGTTCACCGCCACCGAGATCAGGCCGAAGCGCATCGGCGCCTTGGTGTCGGCGCGGGCGAAGAAGGCCGGCTGCAGCACGCGGGCCAGGACGAAGGCCGGGACGCCCCAGCCGTAGTTCAGCAGGATCAGCCCCGTTTGCCGGGCGTCCTCCACCGTGAAGGCGCCGCGCGTGAACAGGCCGTCGATCAGGAAGAACGGCATGGCCACCAGGGCCGCGGCGGCGGGCACGGTTAGCGCCAGGGAAAAGATCATCGCCTGGTCGGTGGCGGCCTGGGCGTCCTCGTGGTCTCCCGCCTGGATCGCGCTGGAGAGCCGGGGCAGCAGGGCCACGCCCACCGCCACCCCGATCAGGCCCAGCGGCAGCTGGTAGAGCCGCGCGGCGACCTCGGTCCAGGCGCGCCCGCCGGCCACCTGGGAGGCCAGGATGCCGGAGATGAAGATGTTGATCTGCACCGCGCTGGCGGCGATGGCGCCGGGGATGGCCAGCGCGATCAGCGACTTGATCTCGGGCGTCAGCTTTGGCCGCCGCAGCATGATCTTGGCGCCGGTCTTCCTGGCGCCCCACCACAGCAGGCTGGCCTGCAGGACGCCGGCGATGGGGATGCCGATCGAGGCGGCGTAGGCGGCCCGGATCGGGTCGGTCTGCGGCCAGACGGCGATCAGCATCACGGCGTTGAGGATGGTCGGGAAGACGCCCGTGACGATGAACCGGCGGTGGGCGTTCAGCACCCCCGACAGCAGGGCCCCGATCGCCATGCACGGCAGGTAGGGCATGCTGATCTGGGTCAGCACGATGGCCAGCTTGAACTTCTCCGGATCCGAGGCGTAGCCCGGATTGATCGCATACATCAGCCACGGCATGGCGAGCTGCGCGACCAGGGTCAGGACGATGGTGGCGGCCGCCAGGGTGGCCATGGCGTCCGAGGCGATGCTGTCGGCCTGGGCCTGGCCTTCGCCGCCCAGGGTCTTGGTGTAGGACGGCACGAAGGCCGAGGTGAAGGCGCCCTCCGCGAAGATCCGCCGGAACAGGTTGGGGAACGAGAGCGCGGTGTAATAGGCGTCGGCGGCGATGGTGGCGCTGGCGCCCAGGCGCGCGGTGAGCACCAGGTCCCGCGCGAGCCCCATGAACCGGCTGATCAGGGTCAGGCCCGACAGCACCAGCGAGGAGCGGATCAGGCCGCTCTTGGGCGGAGGCGTCGTTGCGGAGGGCTCGGTCACGTGGGGTTGTGTGCGCCACGCCGACTGGAACGGTCAAGACGCCGGGCTGATGGGTCGCGCGCGGCGGCGTGTCGGATTTGAAGACCGCCGTTCGTCCTTGGGCCAACGAGGCTCGCACGAATGGAGGAAACCATGACACGCCATGTCACCTCGGCCGATGGCACACAGATCGCCTTCGACCTGCTGGGCGAGGGTACGCCCCTGATCGTGATCGGCGGGCTGCTTTGCGACCGGCAAAGGATGCGGGACCTGGCGGAGCAATTCGCCAAGCGCTTCAGCGTCATCAACTACGATCGTCGCGGCCGGGGCGCCAGCGGCGACACCGCGCCCTACGCCCTCGACCGGGAGGTCGAGGATCTGGCCGCCCTGATCGCGGAAGCGGGCGGGTCGGCGGCCGTCTACGGACATTCGTCGGGCGCGGGCCTAGCGCTGAACGCGGCCGCCTCGGGACTGCCGATCACCCGGCTTGTGCTGCACGAGCCGCCGTATGGCCCCGACGACGCCGAAAGCGCCCGGGGCTCGCGGGACCTGGCCGAGGGCGTCCGGGCGGCGCTCGCGGGCGGCGGCCGGGCCGAGGCCATCGCCATGTTCTTCGCGGCCACGGGCATGCCCCCTGAGGTGGCGGACGAGATGGCCGGCGATCCGCACATGCAGGCGATGGCGCCGACCATGGTCTACGACTTCGAGGTCATGGGCGACTTCGCCTGCGGCGGCGTGATCCCGAAGGACCTGGTGCGCGCGATCAAGGCCCCGACCCTGGTGGTCGCCGGCGAGACCAGCCCGGATTTCTTTCGCGACACCGCCGCGGCGCTCGCGGCGATCCTGCCGAACGCCCAGCACGTCCTATTGGAGGGCCACGATCATGCCGCGCCGGCGGAGGTCGTGGCGCCGGTGGTGGGGGCGTTCCTGACCGCCTAGCGGCCGACGCTGGCGCGGGCCTTCTGCAAGTGGACGCGAGCCTTGGGCGTGGCGGCGGCCTCGACCTCTTCCAGCGACGCCATGAGCTGGGCCTTCAGGGCCATCATCTTCTTGGTGTCCGTCAGCTTCTTGCCATCGGCCTCGACGACGAAGAAGGCGTCCACGGCCCGCTCGCCGTAGCCGTCGATATGGGCCGAGAGGATCGACAATCCGGCCTCGGAGATGTTGCGCGCCAGGGCCACCAGAAGGCCCGGCCGGTCGCGACCCGAGGCCTCCACCACGGTCGAGGCCTCGGAGGCCTCATTGTCCAGCATCACGGTGGGGGTGATGTTGAAGGCCGCGGCCCGGCCGAAGTCGGCGACCCGGCGCGGCTCGGCCTTGCTGACCTCGCCCCGGCCGGCGGCCTCCAGCGCCTTGGCGAGCTTGGTCAGCGCCTTGGGATTGTCGGAGCCATAGGCCGCGCCGGTGACATCCTGGACATAGAAGATGTCCAGCGCCTGACCCTGCCGGGAGGTGAAGACCCGCGCGCCCACGACGTTGGCGCCGGATGCGGTGATGGCGGCGGCCAGGTCGACGAACAGCCGCTGGCGATCGGTGGCGGCGACCACCACCTCCGAGGCGTTGAGGCCGGGCCGGATCTGGCCCTCCGCGGCCGCCCCGCCCGCCTGTTCGGCCCGGCGGCCCAGCTCGGCGTGGGCCAGGATCTCGGGGTCGGTGAACGAGGTGAAGTAGGCGTCTTCCATGGCCGTGGCCCAGGTCTCGGACGAGGGGTCGGCGCCGATCAGCCGGACGCGGGCGTCATAGGCGGCGTTCTCGTGATAGCGGCGGATGGCGGCGGCGGCGTCAGAGCCACGCCCGCCGCGGAACACCGCTTCGGTCGCGCCATAGAGCTCGCGCATGAGCTGGCCCTTCCAGCCGTTCCAGACCCCCGGCCCCACGGCGCGGATGTCGGCCACGGTCAGCACCAGCAGCAGGCGAAGCCGTTCCGGCGTCTCCACGATGCGGGCGAAATCGGCCACGGTGCGCGGGTCTGAGACGTCCCGCTTCTGGGCGTAGTCGCTCATGACCAGGTGGTGTTCCACCAGCCACGCGACCATCTCGATGCGCTTGCGGTCCAGGCCCAGGCGCTCGCAGGCCTGACGCGCGGCGCGCGCGCCGGCCTTCTCCTGCCCGCCAGCCCCGCCCTTGCCTGTGTCGTGCAACAGCATGGCCAGGAACAAGGCCTCGCGGTCGTCGATCAGCGGCATGATCGCCGTCGACAGCGGATGGTCCTCGGCGAACTGACCGTTGGCGATGTCGGCGATCACGCCCACCGCCCGCAGGGTGTGCTCGTCCACCGTGTAGGAGTGGTACATGTTGAACTGCATCTGGGCGACGATGCGGCCCCACTCGGGCACGAAGCGCCCAAGCACGTCGGCCTCGTTCATCATCGACAAGGTGCGTTCCGGATTGCGGCCGTGGGCGAGGATGTCGAGGAACACCTTGGCCGCCTCGGGATCGCGGCGAACCTTCGAGCCGATCATCGCCACGCCGCGGCTGGCGGCGGTGAAGGCGTCGGGATGCAGGTCCAGGTCGCGTTGATCGGCCAGCCTGAACAGCCGCAGCATGTTGATCGGATCGGCCTCGAAGATCTGTGGTCCGTCGATGTTGAGACGCCCGCCCTCTTCGTGGAAGCCGGGGTCCAGCGTCTTCTTGCGCGGTCGCCCACGACCCGGGATCAGCCGCGACAGGCCGCGCGGCTGCTGCTTGATCTGCTCGGCCTCCAGCTTGGCGGCGAAGACCCGGGTCAGGGCGCCGACCTCCTTGGCGATCAGGAAGTAGCGGCGCATGAATCGCTCCACCGCCGGCGCGTCGCCGCGGTCGCCGTAGCCCATACGCCGGGCGATCTCGGGCTGCAGGTCGAAGGTCAGCCGTTCTTCCGGCCGCCCGGTGGCGAAGTGCAGATGGCCGCGCACCGCCCAGAGGAAGTCGAAGGCGCGGATGAAGGCGGCCACCTCGCGGCGCTCGAACATGTCCAGCGGCACGAAGCCGTCCACCTGGGCGACCGGATGCAAGTACTGGGCGATCCAGAACAGGGTGTTCAGGTCCCGCAGCCCGCCTTTGCCTTCCTTCACATTGGGCTCGACCAGATAGCGGCTGGCGCCGGCGCGCAGTTGACGCTCGTCGCGTTCACGGAGCTTGGCGGCGACGAACTGGGCGGCGGTCCCCTTGACCACTTCGGCGCGGAACCGGCGGATCAGTTCGTCCGACAGCTTCTCATCGCCGCTCAGGCGCCGAGCCTCCAGGATCGAGGTGCGGATCGTGAAGTCCTCGCGGGAAAGCTTGATGCATTCCTCGA
>NZ_JANOCX010000283.1:0-20000 GCF_031412415.1 Phenylobacterium sp. | reverse complement strand
CGACATGCCCCAGGAAGATCGCCGCAAGCTGACCTACTGGTCCGACGTGGTGACCGCCGTTCCCGGGCAGGGCCTGATCGACACCTTCGAACAGAAGATGCAGATCTTCATCGAGTACCACGCCTATTTCACCAACCTGTGGAACCAGCGGGTCAACGCCCCGCCGGCCGGCGACCTGATCTCCATGCTGGCCCATGGCGAGGCCACCCGGAACATGGAGCCCCGCGAGTACTTCGGGACCATCGTGCTATTGACCGTCGGCGGCAACGACACCACCCGCAACACCATCTCGGGCTCGATCCTGGCGCTGAATCGCAACCCCGATCAGTACCGCAAGCTGCGCGAGAACCCCGGCCTGATCCCGTCGATGGTGTCGGAGACGATCCGGTGGCAGACGCCGCTCGCCCACATGCGGCGCATCGCGACGCAGGACTTCGACATCGGCGGCAAGACCATCAAGAAGGGCGACAAGGTCGTCATGTGGTACGTCTCGGGCAACCGCGACGAAGAGGCCATCGAGCGTCCGAACGAGTACATCATCGACCGCGAACGGCCGCGCAACCACATCTCCTTCGGCTTCGGCATCCACCGCTGCGTGGGCAACCGCCTGGCCGAGCTGCAGCTGAAGATCATCTGGGAAGAGATCCTCAAGCGCTTCCCCGAGGTCGTCCTGCTGGAAGAGCCCAAGCGGGTCTATTCGACCTTCGTGAAGGGCTATGAGTCGATGAAGGTGATCATCCCCTCGCGGAACTGATGACGGGGGGCGTTCGTGCGGCTTAGGCTGACGGCATGGACACCCAGCATCACGCCGCGATCGGCGCCGTCGTCGACGCCATGTACGCCATGATCTCCGGCCCCAAGGGGCCGCGGGACTGGGCGCGCCAGGCCGACATCTTCCATGAAGACGCCCGCCAGATGCGCACGGGCCTCGGCGAAGACGGCGGACCTTGGATCAAGATCATGGGTCCCGACGCCTATCGCGCCGACGTGACGCCATACTTCGACGTCACGGACTTCTACGAGGTCGAGATCAGCCGTCGGATCGACCTGTTCGGGAACATGGCCCAGGTCTGGAGCGCCTATGAGGCGAGAAACCACCTCGGCGACGGCCCGCCCGAGCGGCGGGGGATCAACTCCATCCAGCTCTATCGCGAGGCCGGCGGTCGGTGGCGGATCGTCTCGATGATCTGGGACAACGAACGGCCCGGTCTGCAGCTGCCGGCGATGGGGTGACGCCATGGCGGCATTCGACATCGAGGCGCACGTCGAGCGGCTGACTCGCGACGGCTACACCGTGATCGAGGACTTCGCCGACGCCGCGCAGCTCGCCCAGGCGCGCGCCGACCTCGCACCACACCTGGGCGGTCACCACGGCCGCAACGACTTCGAGGGGCTGGCCACCGAGCGGGTCTACACCTTGGTGGCGCGCGGCAAGGTGTTCGAGGACCTGACCGCCGAGCCACGCCTGCTGGCCCTGCTCGACCGGTTCCTGCAACCCGGCTATCTGCTCACCGCCAGCCAGGCGATATGCATCCAGCCTGGCGAGAAGGCCCAGGCGCTTCATTACGACGACGGCTTCTACCGTCAGCCCCGTCCGAGACCGGCCATCAGTCTGTCGGTGATCGTGGCGGTCGATGCGTTCACCGAGACCAACGGCGCGACGGACATCCTCACCGGCAGCCACGTTCTGGGCGACGCCGAGATCCGCGCCCTGGATCCCGCGGAGACCCACGCCAGGCTCCGCCCGGCCACCATGCCGGCCGGCGCGGCGATCGTGTTCCAGGGCACGCTGCTACATCGCGGCGGCGCCAATCGCAGCGACGCCCCGCGCCTGGCCTTCACCAACCAGTACTGTGAGCCCTGGGCGCGGACGCAGGAGAACTTCTACCTGGGCGTCCCACGCGAGCGCGTGAAGGCGATGTCGCCGCGCCTCCAGGACCTGCTGGGCTACAATATCTGGCCGCCGTTCATGGGCCAGGTCACCGGCTCGCACCCGTTGAAAAGCCTGGAAGACGCCTGGGTCGCGCCCGTGGACAGGGCCTAGCCCAGCCGACGTCGGAACAGGGCGTTCAGCCGTTCCCAATGCCGTTCGGCGGCGGTCTTGTCGTAGACGGGGCGCTGCGGGAAGGCGAAGCCGTGCTCGACGCCGGGGTACAACTCCACCTCGGCCACGACGGCGTCGGACTTGAGAGAGGCGTCGAGAGCCTGGACCATCTCCAGCGGCGCCCAACGGTCGCTCTCGGCGCAGGCGAAGTAGAGCTCGCCCTTGGCCTTGCGCGCGGAAACGTGTGGGCTGTCTGGCTTGTCGGTGACCAGGAAGGTGCCGTAGATCGAGGCCGCCGCCTTGACCCGGTCCGAATGGCGAGCCGCCGCGTTGATCGAGAACTGGCCGCTCATGCAGTAGCCGACGCAGCCCACGGTCGTGGCCTTGGCGGCGGGCTGGCCGTCGGCATAGGCCAGCAGGGCGTCGGTGTCCTCCATGACCAAGGGAATGGTCAGCGAGTACATCAGCCCGAACATCTTCTTCCGCTCAGGATCGACCCAGTCCTCGGCCGCCAGCTCCAACACCCCCGCGCGGTAATAGAGGTTGGGCAGCATGACGTAATAGCCGGCGCTGGCGAACCGCCGCGCCATGTCGCGCAGCTCCTCGCGGATGGCCGGGGCGTCCATGTAGAACAGGATCACCGGGTGGGGACCGTCGCGCTCCGGATGAACGATGAAGGTGGTCGTGCTCCCGTCCTGGGTGGGGACCTCGATGGTCTGCTCGATCATGTCCTCAGGCCTTCGGTCCGGCGCGGCGCAGGCGCGCCATCTCTTCCTCGATCATCCGTTCGCGGTGATCGCCGACATAGGCATGGACCGAGAGCCCGTGAGCGACGACGCCGACGCCCCAGCCCAGCATCGGCCAGACGAACCAGTAGTAGTCGGAAGATGTCAGGAGATTGATCGCCGCCAGACCTGCGCTGACCACGAGGTAGACCAGCAGGTGGGCGCGAAAGCCCAGCTTGGCGTCGGCCCGACGCTCGGCGATCCTGCGCAGCCGCTGCTCTTCGTTGTCCTCGACCATGATATCGTCTCCTGCCCTGACGCCATCACAACGCGTTTCGAGGCCCGCCGCTAGTCCCGCGGCATGACCAGGCAACTGCGGGCCAGCGAGACCCTCGTCAGCTCACGGCGGCGCAGGAAGACCTGCATGGCCTCCGAGGTGGGATCGCGCGACACCTGCCATTCGCCCAGGTCGCGATAGTTGGTCATCAGCAGCAGGCGGCGCGCGCCGTCGGCACGGTCGGCGTCGGTCTCGGCGGCGAGAAACAGGCCGTAGATCTTGGTGTCGAACCGTCCCTCGAAAGCCGGCCAGGCCTCACCCGACAGACGCACGAATTCGTCCACCGCGTCGCCGTCGATGGTGAACCAGTTGTGGACATAGATCCCCTTGTCCTCGGGCCGGACGTCTGCGGTGGGACGCAGGGTCGGCGTCATGCGGTCGACCGTATGGGCGTCGAGGTCGAGGGCCGCGCCGGCCTTGGCCAGCACCAAGGCCTCGTTGGACGCGAAGCCCAGCAGCGGCGCGAAGACGGCCACAACCTCGGACGCCTGATACAACCGCGCAGCCAGCGCCTTGTGGGCTGTTCGATCACGCCCAAGCCGAAGCTGATAGTATTCGTATTCCAATAGCTTGAGCCTAGTAGTTCACGCGCGATGAGATCGCGCCGTCGACCAGCATGTTGATGCCGGTGGTGAAAGCCGAGCGCGGACTCGCCAGGAACACCGCCGCGGCCGCCACCTCTTCCGGGGTCGCCATCCGGCCGGTCGGATTGCGCTTGATCATCTGGTCGAAGAACTGCGGCATGCCGGCCTTCACATTGCCCCAGACGCCGCCCTCGAAGAACACGGTGCCGGGCGAGATGACATTGGCGCGGATGTGCTTGGCGGCGTTCTCGCGGGCCAGGCCCTTGGCGTAGTGAATCTGGGCGGCCTTCATGGCGCCGTAGGACGAGGCCGCGGTCGCCTCGGCCGCGGAAACCGACGAAGTGATGATGAAAGCGGCGTCGCCCTTGGTCTCGCCGGCCTTCTCGAGGAACGGCTTGGCCGCCTCGAAGCTGCGCACCGCGCCCATGATGTCGATGTCGAACATCGCCTTCCACTCGTCCTCGCCGACCCCCTGGACCAGGGCGCTGGCGTTGGAGACCAGGATGTCGATGCCGCCGAGCTCGTTCCCGGCCTGGGTCACGAAGGCCTTCAGCGCCGGACCGTCGGCGATGTCCACGGACTGGCCCCAGGCCCTGACGCCCTTGGCCTGAAGGGCGGCGACCGCCTCGGCCACCTGGTCTGCGTTGCGCGCGCAGATGGCGACGTCGCAGCCCTCGTCGGCCAGCAGGTCGGCGATGGCGCGACCGATTCCGCGCGATCCGCCCGTGACCACGGCGGCCTTGCCCTTCAAGCCCAGATCCATCGTTCTCTCCCGTTCCCTATCGTTGATAACCTTGTAGCGCGCCGGGCGGTTGACGCTAGAGCGCTCGCACGCCCAAGGTCGGCGCGATGCTCGACCATTTCGATCCCCGACTCGACGCCGATTTCCCAGCGCTCACGGCGCAGCGGCTGAGCGCGGCGCTGCGCGGGGTGCTCCCCGCCGAAGCGATCCTGACCGATGTCGAGGCGCTGCGGCCCTATGAGAGCGACGGGCTGGCGGCCTATCGCTCCCTGCCCGGGGCGGTGGTGATGCCGACCACCGTGGCGCAGGTGGCCGATGTGATGCGGACCTGCCGCGACCTGAGCGTACCGGTTGTGGCGCGTGGGGCCGGCACGGGGCTGTCGGGCGGCGCCCTGCCCTTCCCCGGCTGCATCCTGCTCAGCATGGCCAAGTTCAGCACGATCCTGGAGATCGACGCCGACGCGCGGACCGCCCGGGTCCAGCCCGGCGTGCGGAACCTCGCCATCTCCGAGGCCGTGGCGCATCTGGGCCTGTTCTACGCCCCCGACCCTTCGTCCCAGATCGCCTGCAGCATCGGCGGCAATGTCGCTGAGAACGCTGGCGGGGTGCACTGCCTGAAGTACGGGCTGACCGTGCACAACATCCTCAGGCTGGAAGTCGTCACCATCGACGGCGAGGTCCTGACCTTGGGCTCGGAGGCCCTGGACGCAGCGGGCTTCGACCTGATGGCGCTGATGACGGGGTCCGAAGGCCTGCTGGGGGTCGTCACCGAGGTCACCGTCAAGCTGCTGCCCCTGCCGGAGGAGGCCCGCGTTCTGCTGGCCGCCTTCGACGACGTGGAGAAGGCCGCCCAGGCGGTGGCCGACATCATCGCCGCCGGGATCACGCCGGGCGGGCTGGAGATGATGGACGGCCTGGCCCTGCGCGCCGCTGAGGACTTCGCCCACGCGGGCTATCCCAAGAGCGCCGAGGCGATCCTGCTGTGCGAGTTGGACGGGGTGGCCGCCGACGTGGCCGAGGAGTCCGAACGGGTCACCGCCATCCTGCTGGCCGCCGGCGCCGTGGAGGTCCGCGCCGCCCGCGATGAGGCCGAGCGCAGGCGGTTCTGGGCCGGACGCAAGGGCGCCTTCCCGGCCGTCGGGCGGATCGCGCCCGACTACGACTGCATGGACGGCCCCATCCCGCGCCGGGCCCTGCCCAAGGTGTTGAGCGAGATCACCCGGCTGTCGGACGCCTGCGGCCTGCAGGTGGCCAATGTGTTCCACGCGGGCGACGGCAACCTGCATCCGTTGATCCTCTACGATAGCCACAAGCCGGGCGACCTTGAAAAAGCGGAGGAATTGGGCGGCGCTATCCTGACCCTGTGCGTCGGGGTCGGCGGCACCATCACCGGCGAGCACGGCGTTGGTCGGGAGAAGATCAACCAGATGTGCGTGCAGTTCGGTTCGGGCGAGATCGAGGCCTTCTTCGCGCTGAAGGCCGCCTTCGACCCCCTGGGCCTGCTCAACCCCGGCAAGGCGATCCCGACCCTGGCGCGCTGCGCCGAGTTCGGCGGCATGCACATCCATGGCGGGGAGCTGCCGTTTGCCGACATCCCCCGCTTCTGACGCCGACCAGACCGAGCGACTGGCGCACGTGGTCGCGGCCGCCAGGTCCGAGGGCCTGAAGCTACGCATCGTCGGTGGTGATACGCGGGCCTTCTACGGCCGACGGATCGCGGCCGAACCCCTCGCCATGAGCGGCCATCGTGGGGTCACAGCCTATGATCCCAGCGAACTGGTGATCACCGCGCGGGCTGGAACACCGCTCGCCGAGATCGAGGCGCTGCTGACCGCCAACGACCAGATGTTCGCCTTCGAGCCCCTGATCTTTGGTGAGGCCAGCACATTGGGCGGCACGGTGGCGGCGGGTCTGTCGGGCTCGCGACGGCCGTTCTCCGGCGCCCTGCGCGACTATGTCCTGGGCGCGAAGGTGCTGGACGGGCGCGGCGAGGTGCTGAGCTTTGGCGGGACCGTGTTCAAGAACGTGGCGGGCTTCGACACCTTCCGGCTGATGGCCGGCGCCCTGGGCTGCCTGGGCGTGATCCTGGAGGTCTCGATCCGGGTGACTCCCCGGCCGCGGGCGGAGGCTTTCCGCGCGTACGACCTGGAGAGCGAGGCCGCGCGGATGTGGCTGATCGAGCTGATGCGGCGGCCCCTGCCCCTGTCGGGCGCCTTCCACGACGGAGAGCGGCTGCACCTGCGGCTATCGGGCGGCGAGGCGGCGGTGGCGCAGACGGCTCGCGAGTTGGGTGGCGAGACCGAGAGCGACGAAATCTGGGCAGCCCTGCGCGACCTGAGCCACCCGGCCTTCGACGGCCCGGCCCTGTGGCGGCTGTCCCTGCCCCAGACCGCGCGGTTGCCGCATCTGGACGGTCATCTGGCCTGGGACTGGGCCGGCGCGCAGCGCTGGCTGACCGCCGACAGCGTCGACACGACGATCTGGGATGTCGCCGCCGCGGCCGGCGGCCATGCGACCCTATTCCGGGGCGGGGTCGACCAGGTGTTCCAGCCCTTGCCCGCGCCGCTCCTGGCCCTGCATCGCCGAGTGAAGGCGGCGCTGGATCCGAGCGGTCTGTTCAATCCTGGCCGCATGTATGAGGGCCTTTAGATGCGCACGGTGATCACGGGGCCCATCGCGGGGACGGCCGCCGGCGGGGTGGCGGAGCGGGCGCTGCGAGCCTGCGTCCACTGCGGCATGTGCAACGCCACCTGCCCCACCTACCAGCTCACCGGTGACGAACTGGATGGGCCGCGCGGCCGCATCTATCTGATGAAGCAGGCCCTGGAGGGCCAGCCGGTCAGCGCGCTTTCCCTCAAACACCTGGACCGCTGCCTGTCGTGCCGGTCGTGCGAGACCACCTGCCCGTCGGGCGTCCAGTACCACCGCCTCTACGACATTGGCCGAGAGGCGGTGCGCGCCTTAGCGCCTCGGCCGTGGCCCGCGCGTCTGGTCCGCCAGGCGATCCGCCGGCTGACAGCGTCGACGACCCTGTTCGGCGTCGCCTTGGCGTTAGGCCGCCTGACCCGGCCGCTGCTGCCCGCCGTGCTGAAGGCCAAGGTCCCGCCCTCCGTCGCGCCCGGCGCCTGGCCCAAGGGCGACCACGCCCGCCACATGCTACTGCTCAAGGGTTGCGTGCAGTCTGCCGCCGCGCCGCACTTCAACGCCGCCACCGCGCGCGTGTTCGACAAGGCTGGGATCGCGCTAACGCAAGCCCCCCGCGCCGGCTGTTGTGGCGCCGTGGACTTCCACCTGGACGCGCCAGAGGCCGGCCGCGCCGCGGCCCGGCGCAACATCGACGCCTGGATGCCCGCCATCGAGGCCGGCGCCTCGGCCATCGTGGTCAATTCCAGCGGCTGCGCGGCCTTCATCCGCGACTATCCCGACGTGCTGCGCGACGACCCGGCCTATGTGGACAAAGCCCGCGCGGTGGCCGGCCTGGTGCGCGATCCCATCGAGGTGCTGACCAATAGCGACCTGACCGCCCGCCGCGCGCCCGCCGATCCCCGTATCGCGGTCCACGAGCCCTGCACATTGCAGCATGGCCTGAAGCTCACGGGCCGGATCGCCACCTTGCTGGCACGCCTGGGCTACGCGCCCCAGCCGGTGGCCGACAACCACCTGTGCTGCGGCTCGGCCGGGGCCTATTCGCTGTTGCAGCCGACCATGGCCGGCAAGCTCAAGACCGCGAAACTGAAGGCGTTGAACGCCTCGTCCCCTGCGGCGATCTTCACGGCCAATATCGGCTGCTGGATGCACCTCGCCGACGGCGGCGCGGCGCCGGTGCGCCACTGGATCGAGGCGGTGGACGAGGTGGTGTAGGGTTGCGGCCGCCGAATTGCCGACGCTAGAACGCTCGCTTGCGACGCATGGTTCGTCCGGAGAGAGTCCCTAGTGATCGCGGAGGGATGGACCTGTGAGGGAGACGGACAGAGTGAGGATCATCCTCGTGTCGCCAGGCGCTCGCGTCCTCATGTTCAAGTATCGCAACATCGGGCCGACGGGCGTTTCGAGCCCGTGCTGGACCCTCGTGGGCGGCGGCCGCGAGGACGGTGAAACCCTCGAGCAGACCGCGCTTCGGGAGGTCGTGGAGGAGACCGGCGTCACCGATGTGCGGCTTGGTCCCGTCGTCTGGTACGGCGAAGACAGCCATCGCAGCGGCGGCTGGAACGTTCGCCACAGGGAGCACTTCATTCTCGCCTTCGCGGGGTCCGAAGCGATCCAGGAAAGCGGTTGGACGGAACACGAGCAGGCGGAGATTCTCGAAACGCGCTGGTGGCGGCTGGAAGATCTGCGTCACACCGACGAGCCGATCTACCCGTTCGGTTTGGCCGGGCTGCTGGAACCCCTGCTGCGCGGCGAACACCCGAAGCAGGTCGTAACGCTTCCGCCAATTTGACCCGACCGCAGTTCCAACCGGCCTGGTTAGGCAAGGCCCAGCGGGCGTCGCTCAGCCTCAGGGCGACGACACGAGGCGCACGCGGCGCGGGGCACTCGGTCTATGTCATCCTGCTGCACGATGCCCGGCGGGCGGAGCCCTGGGGGGTCTATGTCGGCCAGACGTCCCGGGACCCCGACCTGAGGTTCGATCAGCACAAGACCGGGTACAAGGCGAGCGGCGCGGCCAAGCGTTTCGGGGTTCGGCTGATGCCGGACCTGGTGGCGCACCTGAACCCGATGCGGCGGTGGGAAGCCGCCGAGCTGGAAGCCGCTCTGGCGGAGGCGTTCGTGGCGGCTGGGCTGCCCTGGGTCGAAGGCGGACACTAGGATAGGTCGAAAGCGACGCTTGCGTTTTGCGCTCACCTTCCGGAACTCTCGACGCCTCGACCATCACCCAAGGCAACCCATGCGCAAGTCCGCCGCCACCAAGGCCCTGTACGCGGGATCGTTCGACCCCGTCACGCGCGGGCACCTGGACGTGATCGGCAAGGCCCTGCTGACCTTCGACACCGTGCACGTGGCGGTCGGGACCAATGTCCGCAAGGCGCGCATGTTCGGGGTGCAGGAGAGCCAGGACCTGCTGGTTCGCTCGATCACCGAGCGGTGGCCCGAGGTGGCGTCCGCGTCCGGCGGCTTGTTCGAGGGCGTGCTGGAGGTGGGCGAGTACGCCAACCAGAGCCTGATCGCCTATGCGCGCCGGATTGGAGCGACGCATATCGTGCGCGGCCTGCGCGAGGCGAGCAACTTCAACGACGAGTTCAACCTGCACGGCGTCGCGGGGCGAATCGATCCGTCGATCCTGATGGTTCACTTCATCTGCGAGGCGCAGTTCCTGCATGTGTCGTCGAGCACCGCGAAGGAACTCGACGCCATGGGCGAAGGGATCGGCTGGCTGGTCATGCCCTGCGTCGAGGCCGCCTTCGCCGCGCGTCGCGGGCAAGGCCGATGATCGCGCGGGCGACACCGACGTGATCGAGACCGTGACACGGCCAGCCTTCGTGATCCTGAGCGACGCCGAAGTCTTGGCGAGGACTTCGTTGAACGAGATCTCGGCGCTTACCGAACGCGCCACGGCGGCGACCTTCTATCGAGACGAAATGACGCCGGACCAGATGGCGGCCAATCGCAGGATCGTCGATATCAGCGCCGCCTGTTGCCTGGAGGCGGCCGAGAGCCCGAACCAACGGCTCGCCGCGGCCTTCGCGCACGACCGGCTGGCGGGCTATGTCATCGCCACGCGGCACGCCCCGGACGACCTCGAGCTCGACTGGCTGATGGTCGACCCCGCTCAGCACGGGTCTGGCGTATCGGGCCTGCTGATGCAGGCCGGAATGGCCTGGCTGGGCGCGGACCAGCCGATCTGGCTCAACGTGATCAGTTACAACGCTCGCGCCATCGCCTTCTACGAGAAGTTCGGCTTCAAGGTCGAACCGCTGGCCACGACACCCCACGTCGTCCCCCACAGCATCATGCGGCGGGCCGGCGCGGCCTAGGCCCCCCCGGGGCTCACGCCAGGGGGGTTCCGCGCCGTCAGCGAAACGCCAGACCCTCGAACTGGCCAGAAGTTCTCCAGGCGTCGATGTACTTGAAGAAGGCCGTGGCGCCGGCCGGGTAGCCAACGTTCAGGCGCGCGGCGGGGCCGGGATCCTGACCCTCGTTGTTGTAGTAGCCCGGCGTGCAGTCGGGGGCGCCCAGCATGCGGCCCATCCCGGTGAGCAGCAGCTCGACCCATTTCTCCTGGGCTTCCGCCGTGACCTCGACCTGCTTGGCGCCTTGGTCGAGGGCATGCTTGACGGTCAATGCGATGGTCTTGCCGGACTCGGTGAGGTTATGCGGCACGTTGGAGATCAGGTTGGCGCCCTGGGTCGGCTGAACGAAGAAGGCGTTGGGGAAGCCGTGCACGTGGATGCCGTGCTTGGAGCGCATCCCCTCCCCCCAGGCCTCCGACAGCTTCAGGCCGTCGCGGCCGGTCAGGTCGAAGCCGGCGCGACGCTTGTACTCGGTGCCCACCTCGAAGCCCGAGGCGTAGATGATACAGTCGACCTCGTACTCGACGCCGCCGACGATCAGGCCCTTCTCGGTGATGGCCTCGACGCCCTTGCCGTCGGTGTCGATCAGGCGGGTGCCGGGCGTATTGAAGGCCTGAAGATAGGCGTCGTGGAAGCAGGGGCGCTTGCAGAGCTGGCGATACCAGGCCTTGAGGCGCTGGGCGGTCTCACGGTCGGCGACGATGGAATCCACGCGGGCGCGGATCTCCTCCATCTTTTCGAAATCGCTGTCCTCGTAGGCGGCCAGCATCTTCATGGGCACGCGGTCTTCCGGAGGGAGCTGCATGATCTTGCCGCGGATGCGCCGCGACAGGTCGGTCCAGCCGTCCATGACAAGATCGACCTCGGCATTGCCGCCGGCTTGGTTGGCGGTGAAGTTCTCGAGCCAGCGGGTCTGCCAGCCGGGGGTGGCGATGGAGGCGAACCACTCCGGATCGATCGGCTGGTTGGCGCGCACATCGATGGAGGACGGGGTGCGCTGGATGACCAGTAGCTCCTTGCAAGCCTTGGCCAGGTGCGGCACGGCCTGGACCGAGGTGGCGCCGGTGCCGATGATGGCGACGCGCTTGTCGGCCAGCTTGGTCATCAAGCCGCCCTTGGGATCGCCGCCGGTGTAGTCGTAGTCCCAGCGGCTGGTGTGGAACGAGTGACCCTTGAAGCTCTCTATGCCGGGGATGCCCGGCAGCTTGGGTACGTGCAGCGGGCCCGTTCCCAGGCCGATGAAGTCGGCGGTGAAGGCGTCGCCGCGATTGGTCTTGATGATCCAGCGCGAATTGGCGTCGTCCCAGGTGAGGTCCTCGACCTCGGTGTGGAACAGGGCCTTGTCGTAGAGACCGTATTGCTTGCCGATGCGCTGGCACTGCTCGAGGATCTCGGGCGCGTGGGCGTACTTCTCGGTGGGCATGTGCCCGGTCTCTTCCAGCAGCGGCATGTAGATCATCGAGGCGGTGTCGCACTGGGCGCCCGGATAGCGGTTCCAGTACCAAGTGCCGCCGAAGTCCCCGCCTTTCTCGACGATGCGCACGTCCTTGACGCCGGCCTCGACCAGCCGCGCCCCGGTGACCAGCCCGGCGAACCCGCCGCCGACGAAGGCGAAGGTGACGTGGTCGGTGAGCGGCTCGCGTTCGACGCGCGGCGTGTAGGGGTCTTCGAGATAGTGGGCGAGCCGGCCCTTGACCTCGAGATACTGGGCGTTGCCGTCGGCGCGCAGACGCTTGTCGCGCTCGGCGATGTACTTGGCGAGCAGGGCCTGCTTGTCGATCGGCGGCTTGGCGCCGTCCTTCGTCGTCGTCGTCATGGAATGAGCCTCGGTCGAAATCTGGTCGCCACGGGATGCAATATCTTCGAAGATAGAGTACGGCGCGGCCTCGCGCCACCGCTCTGTGACAGGCTGCGCAAACGAGGTTGGCGATGACGTCCACCGAACTGCCGAAACTGGCCAGACCCGCGCAGCGCGCGTTGGCGGGCGCTGGCGTGACGCGGCTGGAAGACCTGACGGAACACACCGAGATCGAGATCGCGGGCCTGCACGGCATGGGCCCAAACGCCCTGGCGACGCTAAGGCGCGCGCTGGCGGCCAAGGGGCTGACGTTCAAGGGTTGAGCACGTCGGATTGGGCTCGCCAACTGAACGGCGACAACCTAGCCTGGAGTCGTTCACGGGCGCGTCAGACGCCCGCTGGGAGGACGCCATGAGATCGCTCGCCATCACCTTCGCCGCCGTGCTCGCGGCCGGATCGGCCAACGCCAAGACCTTGACTGTCGCGGCGGGCGCGGATGCTCAGGAGAGGGTGCAGACCGCCCTGCTCGACGCCAAGCCGGGCGACGTGGTGGCGCTGGGCGCCGGTCGCTTCGAATTCACCGACGGCCTGTCGCTGGACATCGACGGCGTGACCGTCAAGGGCGCGGGGCCTGGCGACACGGTTCTGTCCTTCGCGGGCCAAAAGGGCGCGGGCGAAGGCCTGTTGATCACCTCCGACAAGGTGACCGTGCGCGACTTCACGATGCAGGACACCAAGGGTGACGGCATCAAGTCCAAGGGCGCCGACCAGATCAGCTTCCTGAACCTGACGGTCGAGTGGACCGGCGGGCCGAAGGAGACCAACGGCGCCTATGGGGTCTATCCCGTCTCCTCCACCAATGTGCTGATCGACAAGGTCACGGTGCGCGGCGCTTCGGACGCCGGGATCTATGTGGGCCAGTCCAAGAACATCATCGTCAAGAACTCGACCGCCGAGTTCAACGTGGCCGGAATCGAGATCGAGAACTCGATGAACGCCGATGTCTTCGACAATGTCGCGACCCACAACACCGGCGGGATCCTGGTGTTTGACCTGCCGAACCTTCCGCAGATGGGCGGCCATTCCACCCGCCTGTTCCGCAACAAGGTGGTCAACAACGACACGCCCAACTTCGCGCCCAAGGGCAACATCGTCGCCAATGTGCCGATGGGCACGGGCGTCATGCTGATGGCCAACAAGAACGTCCATGTGTTCGACAACGACATCGACGGTAACGGCAGCGCCGCGGTGATCCTGGTGTCCTATAGCCAGAAGTTCGACGACAAGACCTACAACCCCCTGCCCCGCGACATCGTGGTTCGGAACAATCGCCTTGGCCGCAACGCCTGGGCGCCGGCCTTCCCTGGCGGTTCGGTGCTCGCCAAGGCGCTGGGCGGCAGCATGCCGCCAGTGATCTGGGATGGCGTGACGACCTATCCCGGCAGCGAGCCGGTCAGGGTGCGGCTGGCGGACGGTCCGGTGGTGAATCTCAACCTGCCGAGGCCGGGCGCCATGATGGAGGCCAACCCCAAGGTGAGCGCGACCCTGGGCGATGTGGCGATCGAAGAACCCAAGCCGGTGGTGCTGCCCGCCGAGCAGGCCAAGCTGGCCCCTTGAGACGGCTCGCCGCCAGTCTGCTCGCGCTCCTGCTGCTGGGCGCCGCGCCTCCGGCGCCGCCCGTCGCCCTGGATCGGCTGCTGGCCGAGACGCCAGAGCCGACCCTGGACGCCTACGGCCTGTTCGTGGACGCCGCCGCTCGCTCGCCCAATCGCGGGGTGACGCCCTACGGCCTCAACACCCCGCTGTTCAGCGACTACGCGGAGAAGTTCCGCCTTGTCTTCGTCCCGCCCGGCAAGGCGGCGACCTATGCCGCCACGGGGACGCTGGAGTTCCCGGTGGGAACCACCCTGGTCAAGACCTTCGCCTACCCCGCCGACTTTCGGCGACCGGGCGAGAAGGTGCGGTTCATCGAGACACGCCTGCTGATCCGCAAGGCCAACGGCTGGAACGCGACGACCTACGTCTGGAACGAAGCCCAGACGGTGGCCACGCTCAAGCGCGCTGGTGCCCGGCTCGACGTGAGCTTCGTCGACGCCAAGGGCGAAACCCGGATGGTCGACTACGCCGTGCCGAACGTGAACCAGTGCAAGGAATGTCATTCCGTCGCTGGCGAGTTGTCGCCGATCGGGCCAAAGGCGCGGAACCTCAATGGCCCCTTCGCCTATGCGGCAGGCGCCGAGAACCAGTTGGCGCACTGGAGCCGTACGGGCATCCTGACCGGTGCGCCGACACCCTCCGCAGCGCCTCGGACGGCAGTCTGGGACGACGTGAGCGAACCGCTTGCCGGCCGGGCCAGCGCCTATCTCGACGCCAACTGCGCCTATTGTCACAACGCCCAGGGCATGGCCAGCAATTCGGGCCTGTTCCTGGAAGTCGAGGAGACCCGCCCGGCTGCGCGGGGCATCGGCAAACGTCCCGTGGCGGCGGGGCGCGGTTCGGGCGGGCTGGAGGTTTCGATCGCGCCGGGTGATCCGGCTGGCTCGATCCTGCTACACCGGATGAAGTCGACCGAGCCCGGCGTCATGATGCCGGAGCTCAGCCGGTCCATGGTTCATGAGGAGGGCGTCGCGCTAGTCGCCCAATACATCGCCAGTCTGCCGCGCTGACAGCATCCAAGCCGAGGGCTTGGCTCGTACTCAAGATACAAGTGGTCGAACAGGCCAAACACAGAGGAAGCAGTGTGGAAATCCTACAGGTCCTGGGCGTCAACGCCGCCGTCGTCGCCATCTGCTTCCTCGGTCTCTGGCTGCTGTCGGTTCGGCTGAAGGATCCCAGCTTCGTCGACAGCTGGTGGGCGCTGGGGATGGTGGTCATCGCCTGGACCGCCTTCCTGTTCACCGGCGGGCGGGGACCGCATGCGCTGGCGCTCACCCTGCTCTGCACGGCCTGGGGTCTGCGGCTCGGCCTCTATCTGCTGTGGCGCTGGCGCAAGGACGGGCCGGATCGTCGCTACGTGACCATGATGGGCAAGGCGCAGGCCGAGCGCGGCTGGAGCTTCGCCAAGTCTTCCCTGCTGCTGGTCTTCGCGCTGCAGGCGCCGCTGCAGTTCCTGGTCTGCCTGCCGGTGCAACTGGGTCAGATATCGCCGACCCTGGCGCTTGGACCGTTGGCCTTCGCCGGCGTCGCGCTGGCGGTCGTCGGCATCCTCTTCGAAAGCGTCGGCGATGCTCAGCTGGTGGCCTTCAAGGCCAAGGCCGAGAACAAGGGCAAGGTCCTGGACACGGGCCTCTGGCGCTACACCCGCCATCCCAACTATTTCGGCGACGCCTGCGTGTGGTGGGGCCTCTACCTGATCGCGGCCGAGACCGGCTGGGTCGGCGCGCTCTCGATCATAGGCCCGATCCTGATCACCTTCCTGCTGACCAAATGGAGCGGTGTGCCGACCGTGGAGGGGCGCATGCGCCGCAAACGGCCTGACTACGAGGCCTATGTCCGGCGGACCTCCAGCTTCATACCGATGCCACCAAAAAAGGCGTGACGCGGGGGATCGGATCGGGCCGCGCCAAAGCGCTCGCCATCGGCCGCGAATTGGGTGACGAAAGCCGCTGACGCGCGGGGCCAGACCTCGCCCAGTTGCAGGCGAGGTTCCCGCATGAACGTCCGACCGCTCGACCGCCGCCGCCTGCTGGCCCTGGGGACAGCCCTGGGCGGAGCCCAGATGCTGGGCGCCTGCGCCACCGCCGCCGCGCCCACGCTAGGCCTGAGCGGCTACGCCGGGCCACGGCCCATGGCGCCGGTGAAGGCGAGGATCGAGCGGCTGTTCAACACCACGGTCTGCCTGCGCCCGTTCCGCGCGGCGGGTCCGCGGCTGGACACCGAGCACCTGGGCGACAAGCTGGTGGTCCACAACTACGGCCATGGCGGCAGCGGATGGTCCCTGTCCTGGGGATCGGGGACCATCGCCGTCAAGCAGGCCCTGGCGCGGGGCGAGCGCGACATCGCCGTGATCGGCTGCGGAGCTCTGGGACTGACCGCCGCCTTGATGGCCCAGCGAGCCGGGGCGCGGGTGACGATCTACGCCAAGGAGCTGATGCCCCACGTCCGCTCGGCGCGGGCGACCGGCGTCTGGTCGCCGGACTCCCGCATCGCGCTAGCCGCCCAGGCGCCAGCCGGTTTCGACGCGGCGTGGGAGGCGATGACGCGGGAGTCGTACAAGACCTTCCTGGGCTATCTGGGCCTGCCGGGCGATCCGATCGCCTGGACCGATCGCTACGTCCTCTCCGACGATGCGCCGGGCAGCCCAGCGCGCCGCCGCGCCGATCCCGTCGGCTTCGCCCACTATGGCGGCCGGGTGCGCGACCTGACGCCGATCAACGAGGTCGTACCCTACGCCGATCACCCCTTCGCCACGCCCCATGTCCAGCGCGCGCCCACCCTGCAGTTCAACATCATGGAGTACGGCCACCTGCTGATGACCGACTTCCTGACCGCCGGCGGCAAGATGGAGGTGATGGAGTTCCACACCCCGTCCGACATCAGCCGCCTATCGCAGAAAGTGGTGATCAACTGTCCGGGCTATGGCGCGAGGGCCTTGTGGAAGGACGAGACGGTGCGTCCCGTGCGCGGCCAGATCGCCTGGCTGGTCCCCCAGCCGGAGGTCGATTACGGATTCATCTACAAGACCGTCTCGGTGCTTTCACGGCGCGACGGCGTCGTGGTCCAGGCCACCGGCCCCAACGAGGCCTGGGGCTATGACGACCCCAACGAGCAACCCGACATCGCTGAGGCGCACGCGGCGATCGCGACCATCGCGGAGTTGTTCGCGCGAAAGAAGACCCAGGCCTAGCCGCCTTGATTCGAGGCGGCGCGCCTCCGCCGGCTAGCGTGGCGCCGCGTGCGTCGGATTCATCCTTTGCCAGCCGGGTGGGGCTTCGCCGCCCTCTGGACCCATGACCACGTTGCCCTGTCCGTCGGTGTAGCCCGTCGACCCATAGGGAACGAAGGTCTGCACGCCGCCGCCGTTCACAGTCGTTCCTTCGTAGATGGAGTCGTTGAAACGGCCGGTGTTGCGCTCGGCCGCCGCCTGGCTGTTCGACCACGTCCGGTTCATCGCCGCATAGCTCTCCTGGCGCGCTTGGTGGGCCGCCTGCCCAGCGGCGGCCTGAGCGTTGAGCCGCGCCATGTTGCCGGCATGGTTGGCGTTCATCTGCGCTCGCCAGGCGTCCATCTGCGCCGCGCTCTGCTCCCCGGCCTGCATGACTTGGGCGCTCTCGGCGTATGCCTTGGCGATCCGCTGCGACAACCTATCGAAAGCCCCGCAGGCCTGCTGGTTTCCCGAGCGGCATGCCTGCCCGGCCTGGGCGAGCTCTTGGCTGTGACCCGGGAACTCGCCAAGGGACTGGCATGCCAGTGTGTTGCCGCTCTGGCATTGCTGTTGTCGAATTGCGTAAAGCCCCTGCAGAGCCTGCTGAGCCTGGTTCTCCGATGCCTGCTGCGGACCGCCGTTGGGCGACTGCGGCGCGCCGCCGCCTTGCGGTCCCGCCTGCGGGCCCTGTTCAGAACCTTGGAAGGCCTGCGGCTTGTCGCCCTGCGCCGCCTGGCCGCCGGCATCGCCACAGGCCGCAAGAGCCAGCATCAGACCTCCGAGAACGAAGCACCTCATGGCCAATCCCCTCAAGGGCGCCGATCCCAGTAGCCGAGCGCCGAAGCCGTCATCGAGTCCGGTCGGACCCGCGGAGACGCCTTCGCGCGACGCTCATCCCTTAAGGCGCAGGAATGACCAGTTCCGGGTCTTCAGGCGGGCCGTCTATCGGCGCTGCGCGTAGAGCGCCCACGCCGTCGCCAGATCCTGGACCACGTGGCCCAGGGACTTGTAGGCCGTGATCTCGTCGGCCGAGCGGCGGCCGACGATCCTGCCCGACAAGACCTCGCCGATCTCAGCTACGATGTGGTCGTCGCCGATCAGGCCTGCGGCCTTGGCGCTCAGGAACTCGGCGCCTTGGTGAAGGACGCCCTCGCGGTTGTCGGCGATGAAGCGGGCGGCGACCACCAGGTCGTTGTCGACCTCCACCGGCCCGGCATAGCTGGAGCCCACAAGGTTGAGGTGCGTCCCTGGCGCGACCCACGCGCCCTTCAGGATGGGTTCGGCCGATGGGGTCAGGGTACAGATGATGTCGGCCTGGGCGACGGCGGGCTCGACCTCGTCATGGGCCTGGGCTGGAACGCCCAGCTCGGCGCCGATGCTGGCGGCGAAGGCGTCGCGGCGCGCGGCGTCGCGGCCCCAGACGGCGATGGCGCTCAAGGTGCGGATCTTGGAAATCGCCCGGGCGTGGGTCGCGGCCTGTTCGCCATAGCCCAACAGGGTCAGGCGGGACGCCTCGCGGCGCGCCAGGGCGTCGGTCGCGACGGCGCTGGCCGCGGCGGTGCGGATGGCGGTGATCTCGCCGGCATGGACCACGCAGACCGGCGCGCCGCTCTCGGGGTCGAACAGGACCACAACGCCCTGGTGGGACTGGACGCCCTTGGCGAAGTTGTCGGGAAAGACGCTGATCAGCTTGGCGCCGAAGGGCGCGGTTTCGCCCAGGGCGCCGGGCATGATCCCGAACATGCGGCCCTCGGCCAGGGGTATGATTGATCGTAGATGCTGGCGGGTGGTCCCGGCCGAGAGCGCGATCATCGCCTCGCGGACAATGGGAATGGCGACGTCATAGGTCAGGCGGGCGGCCACTTCCTCGCGGTCGATCAAGCGCATCAGGCGAAGGTCCCGGCATAGGTCTGGCGCAGCAGGTTCTTCTGCACCTTTCCCATGGCGTTGCGGGGCAGCTCGTCGACGAAGAACACCCGCTTGGGCGCCTTGAAAGCGGCCAGCTTCTCGCGGGCGGCGGCGATGATGGCGGCCTCGTCGCCCTGCCCCATGACCACGGCCACCACCGCCTCGCCGAAGTCGGGATGGGGCAGACCGATCACGGCGCTTTCGGCGACGCCGGGAAGCTCGTCAAGGATCAGTTCGATCTCCTTGGGATAGACGTTGAAGCCCCCCGAGATGATCAGGTCCTTGGCCCGCCCGGAAATCCAGACCCGGCCGTCGGGATCCTGGCGCCCCACATCACCGGTTAGGAAATAGCCGTCGGCGGTGAACTCCTCGGCGGTCTTCTCGGGCATCCGCCAGTAGGCCGTGAACACGCTTGGTCCCTTGATCTCGATGACGCCGGTCGCCTCCCCGCCGCCGATGCGGAGGTCGACACCGGGCAAGGGATAGCCGACGCTGCCGGCAATGCGCTCGCCGTCGAGCGGGTTGGAGGTGATGATCACCGCCTCGCTCATGCCGTAGCGTTCCAGGATGCGCTGTCCGGTGCGCGTCTCGAACTCAGCGAAGGTCGATTCCAGCAGCGGGGCCGAGCCGCAGATGAACAGGCGCATGTGCTGGGAGGTTTCGCGGGTGAAGGCCGGATTGCCCAGCAGGCGCGTGTAGAAGGTCGGCACGCCCATCATCACCGTGGACTTGGCCAGCCCCGCCAGCACCTGGCCGTCGTCGAATTTGGGGAGCCAGACCATCGGCGCGCCCGAGAGGAAGGCGCAGTGCAGGCCCACGAACAATCCGTGGACATGGAAGATCGGCAGGGCGTGCAGCAGGACGTCGTCGGCGGTGAAGCCCCATATCTCGTGCAGGGCCAGGGCATTGGCGGCCAGGTTTCCGTGACTGAGCATGGCGCCCTTCGACCGGCCGGTGGTGCCCGAGGTGTAGATGATCGAGGCGAGGTCG
>NZ_JANOCX010000282.1:0-5013 GCF_031412415.1 Phenylobacterium sp. | reverse complement strand
CGGCTGGATGAACACCGGCGCCAGGACCATGACGATGGTGAAGAACACCGCCACCAGGCCGCCGCCCCAGGCCCACCAGGTCCTGGGCGCCCGGCGCATGAGGGCGTAGAGGCCCGCCACCAGCAGGACGACGAAGACCGTGGAGATGGCGCCCAGCAGGGCGAACTCGCCCAACCAGCCGCCCAAGGACTGGCTGCTGAGGCCGTACTGAGTCTCGCGCCACCAGTCCTCGTAGATGTTCCAGGGCAGGCCCAGCAGGGTCTCGATCACCGAGTCGGCGGCCACCACGGCGAAGACCGCAAGCCAAGGCCTGTCCTTTCGCGCCTCGACCCGCTCGCGAAGCCTCACGAGGACGCCGGACCTCAGCACCAGCCAGGCGACCGCGACAGCCACCAACGCGCCCCACAGCAGCAGCCAGTGGCCGCCCTGGGTATAGGCCGTGGCCTTGGCGTGCGCCTCGGGCGGCAATTGCGCGAGATAGGCCGCCGTCGCCGCGGCCGGATCGAAACTCTGGGCCATGCGCCCCTCCCCCAACTACCGGCGCGGAGGAGGCCAGAGATGGCCAAGCTTGTCAGGTGAATTGTCGGTCAGGTTGGGCGCGAGGCAATCCGCTTGGGAACCCATCTCTTCCCAGAGACCGGTCGAGTCTCGCATTCGCATAGGTCGGTGCGTGGAACCCGCCATGGTCGTTTACGAGAGTTGATCTCACTCGCAACTACGCGCGCCTGGAGAATCCCGTTGTTAAGCTCGGATTCTCGTATCAGAGAGCATGATTGCACAACGCTCGGCGAACACGTTTTCTCAAACTTGTCGGGCCTATCTGGGGGTTCTCGATGTTGAAGAAGCTTGCATTTGCTGCGGTCCTCGCCGCGTCGGCGCTGACCGCTGCCCCGGCCTGGGCCGTGAGCACCGTGGAGATCATCAACGAGCCTTGCTCGCTGACCACCGGGTGCCTGTTCAGCGGCAACGATAACGACCCCGCCGACATCGAAGCGGCCTATGCCGACGTGTTCGGCGCGCCGCCGTTGGGCCTGGTTTTCCTGTTCAAGTACACGCCGTCCGGCGGCGCCAAGGAGACCTCGGGCACCTGGAACTGGCCGACCCCAGTTTCGTACATCTCGGTCAAAGCGGCCAACAACTTCATGCTGTACAAGGTCGATCCGACCGTGTCGTCCGGCCCCTGGTCGACCATTGGTCTGGATGAGAAGGACCCGAAGAAGCTGAAGGACCTCTCGCACTATACCCTGTGGGGCGGCCCTGGCGGCAGCGCCGTGCCGGAACCCGCGACCTGGGCGATGATGATCATCGGCTTCGGCGCGGCGGGCTCGATGCTGCGCAGCGTTCGTCGCAAGGAAGCGCTCGCCGCAGCCTAGGACGGCCTAACGATAGAAGCGCCGCCGAGCCCCCCAGCCGGCGGCGTTTTGCTGTCTGGCGGTTCGCCAGCCTGCAAGCCGGGCGACGGGGTCAGCCTCGACCCAGGCCGGGCTCCGGCCTGAGGACGCTCAGAGGTTCTCCACCGCGCAGCCCAATTCCGCACTGATCAGGTCGGCGACGATCTTGCGGTGGCAACCCTGGTGATCGGCCTCGAAGCACAGCAGCGCCACCTTGCGCTCGGCGGCCAGGGCCTTGGCGCGGGCAAGTTCGAGCTGGGCGGCCGGCTCGGCCATGTGATCCTCGAAGATCGCGGTCATCTCGGCGATCCGGCCCTTGCGGGCGGCGTCGCGACCGGGCTTGGGCGTACCGAGTTGGCGAAGGTGGACATAGTCGATCCCGGCTTCCGCGAGACTGGCGGCTAGCAGGGTCTTGGAGAAGCCCGCGCGGCGTGAGGCGGCCACCGCGCGGACGTCGATCAGGGTCTCGACTCCCGCGTCCTTCAGCCGGGCGATGACGGCGTCCTGGGTCGCGGCTTCATAGCCGATGGTCGCAAGAGGCTTTGTGGTCATGGGAACGAGATGGGGCGGCAGTGCGGCGGCGCAAGCCGCCGGGCCATCGCGGCTCGATTTTCGCCGAGGCCGGCGCGTCGTACGGGATTGACGCAGCCGGGACTGGCCGGTCGTATCTGTCGATCTCCAGGGTGCGTTTTCATGATCATACGCAGGGCGGCGTCGGCGGATATGAGCGCCGTCAGGGCGTGCGTCGAGGCCTCGCTTCAGGCCACCTATGGCGGGCTCTGGACGGCCGACCCGCTGACGCCGGGCGACGCCGATTGGATGAGCGCGCAGGTCGCGTGCGTAGGCGCGCGGGTGGTCGGAGTCGGACTGTCCGAAGGCGACGTGGTGAGCGACCTATGGGTTGAGCCGACGACACAGGGGATGGGCGCGGGTACGGCGCTGTTGACTGAACTGGAAGGTGAAATCGCCGCGCGTGGCTTCACGACCGCGCGCCTGCGCTGCCTCGAACCCAATATGAAATCGCGGGCGTTCTACGCCGCGCGCGGCTGGATCGAGGTACGAGTCTATCCGCACGAAACCATTCCGCTGAACACCGTCGACATGACGAAGGCGCTGGGCGAACCGGGCTAGCCGACGGACGGTCTGGGCTTGACCTGCAGTGGGTCGTTGGCGTCCTGCTCGGCGCCACGGACCAGGTCCTCGGCGGCGTCGTTGACCGTGGCCACGGGCGCGGGGGGCGCTTCGTCGGGGACGTCGGCTTCAAGGCCCAGCGTGCGGCGGGCCGCCTGGCCCTGCTCACCGAACAGGGCGCGCACGCGCAGCTCTTGTTGCGGTAGCGGGATCTCGAAGCCGCCGGCGCGCAGGGCGTCCTCGATGGCCCAGGTGTAGGCGGCGTGGGCGGCGTTGGGCCGCTTGACCGCCTCCAGGGCCGGCCAGACCACCAACTCGAAGCTGAGGCCGCTGGGGGCGAAGCCCACCAGCCAGACCTGGGTCTTGCGCGAGGCGGTGTCTTTCAGGGTGAAGGGCACCTCGTGGGCGGCCTTCAGCACCGCGTCGCGGACGCCCACCTTGTCGGCGCCGTAGGCTACCACGAAGGGGATATGCATGCGCCGCGTGCCGTTCTGGTGGGTCCAGTTGCTAACCGGCTGCTCGATCAGCCGCGAATTGGGGATCAGGACGTCGAGGTCGTCGTTGTTTCTCACGCGGGTGGCGCGCGGGCCGATCTCGGCGACCACGCCGCGCTCGCCGGTTTGGAGCTCGATGTAGTCGCCGATGCGGATCAGCTTGTCGAACAGCAGGACCAGGCCGGAGATGAACTCCTTGACGATGCCCTGCATGCCGAAGCCCAGCCCCACGCCCAGGGCGCCGGCGAACAGGGTCAGGGACGACAGGTCCAGGCCGAGCGTCGAGAAGGCCGCGATGATCCCGAAGACCACGACGCCATAGGTCGAAAGCTTCTCGAAGATGTAGATCGACGGCGCGGCCTGGCTGGCGCGGCCGCGCACCCGCCGCAGGGCCGAGGCCATAACGCGGGCCACCAGCAGGGAGGCCATGACGATGACCACGGCCGCCGCCAGACCGCCGACGGTGATCACCGACTTACCCAGCCTCAGCAGCTCGAAGCTGGTGATCTGGTAGATGTCGGCCGCCAGGTCTTCGCCCATGGACATCCCTCCCCGGCTTGGGTTTCCTTGGTGGCCCTGATGGAGGATGTCGGCAAGTGCGAACCCGAGCAATCGACCCAACGACGACCTCCTACGCCCAGGCGTTCGAGGTGGAGGGGCCCTCGCGATGGCTGTTCGTCAGCGGCCAAGTCCCGGCCCACGGCGACGGCGGCGTGCCGCAGACCTTCGGCGACCAGTGCCGCCCGGCCTGGGCCAATGTGGAGCGACAGCTCTCGGCGGCGGGGATGGGTCTCGACAACCTGGTGAAGGTCACCATCTTCCTGTCGGACCGGCTCTATCGCGACGAGAACATGCGTATCCGCCACGAGGTGTTGGCCGGGCGCACGCCGGCGCTGACCGTGATCATCACCGGGATCTATGACGAGGCGTGGCTGCTGGAGATCGAGGCGGTGGCGGCGGCGTGAGGGGCACGCGTCCTTCTCCCGCAAGGGGAGAAGGAAATCATGCCTAGAACCGCTTGGGCTCGCCGTCGTCGAGGATGGTGAGGCGGCGCACGGTCAGTTCGTCGATCTCGAGCTTCTTGATCTTGGCGCGGCCGATCCCGACCTTGCCAATCGCCAGGGTGCCGATGGCGATGGCGCCGACCGCCAGGGCGCCGAAGGCCATGGCGCCCAGCATCAGACTGCCCATGGCGCCCAGGCCGATCGCGCCGGCCGGGGTGGCGCGCGACGAAACCAAGATCCGCTCGCGCGGCATGACGCTCACCCGGTTCATCGGTCCTTCTCCATTCCGCCGACCGCCGCCTGGGCCGCCGCCAATCTAGCGATGGGCACGCGGAAGGGCGAGCAGCTCACATAGTCGAGGCCGACCTTTTCGCAGAACTCGATGGAGGCCGGGTCGCCGCCGTGCTCGCCGCAGATGCCGAGCTTGACGTCCGGGCGCACCGCGCGGCCACGCTCCACGGCGATGCGGATCAGGTCGCCCACGCCTTCCTGGTCGATGCTGACGAAGGGGTCCTTTTCGAAGATGCCCTTCTCCAGATAGGCGTTGAGGAACCGGCCCGAGTCATCGCGGCTGATGCCGAAGGTGGTCTGGGTCAGGTCGTTGGTGCCGAAGGAGAAGAACTCGGCGTTCTCGGCCAGGTCCCCGGCGCGGATGGCGGCGCGGGGCAGCTCGATCATCGTGCCGACCTGATAGGCGACCTCGCGCCCGCGCTCCTTCATCACCGCCTGGGCGGTCTTGTCGGTGAGGATGCGCAGGAACTTCATCTCCTCGCCCTTGGCGACCAGGGGATGCATGATTTCCGGGATCGGCGCCGTCTTGCCACTCTCAGCGATCTCGCAGGCGGCCTCGAAGATGGCGCGGACCTGCATCTCGTAGATCTCGGGATAGGAGACGCCCAGCCGGCAGCCGCGGTGGCCCAGCATGGGGTTGGTCTCGTGCAGCTCCTTGGCGCGGCGCATCAGCTTGACGGCGTCGATGCCGGTGGCCTTGGC
>NZ_JANOCX010000281.1:0-7402 GCF_031412415.1 Phenylobacterium sp. | reverse complement strand
GGCCTCGGCGGCGAAGGCGCCGGCCGTGCCGTTGCCGCAGGCGCAGACCACCTTCAGCGGGCGCTTGATGTTCACGCGGCTGGAGACATCGGCGATGAAGCGTTCGGCGAAATCCTGGACGTGGGTAAGCGAGCCGCCGGGCCTGGACTGGCCCTGGCCGCCCAGCACGATCTCCTTCAACCGGCCCATCTCGACGGGTCCGAAGGTCAGCGGCCGCTCGGCGCCCATCTTCACCCCGGTCCAGCCGTTCTCATTGTGGCTGGCGGTGACCATGGCCACGCAGGGGGCGTCCAGCTCGAACTGGGCGAAATAGGCGGTCGGCGACAGGGCCAGGCCGATGTCGACCACCTCGCAGCCGGCCGAGACTAGCCCCAGGGTTAGGGCCTGCTTGATCGAGGTGGAATAGGACCGGTAGTCGTGGCCGACGACGATCTTGGTCTGGCCCAGTTCCTGGATGTAGGTGCCGAGCCCCAGGCCCAGCGCCTCGATGCCCAGCAGGTTGATGTCCGGCCCATACATCCAGCGCGCGTCGTATTCGCGAAAGCCGGTGGCCTTCACCAGCGGCGTGTTCTCGTACTCGATCGTATTCGGAACCAGGTCGGCGCGTGGGACGGGCAGCATCGGAACTCCATCGCATGGGTCGGGCGTCATGTTTAATGGCTGTGCGCTCTTAAGACTTACCGAACGCGGCGCAACAACTCGTGACAGACCGAAACGTTACATCACGCCGGCGCGAAGCAGGTCGTGGACGTGCAGGATCCCCACCGGGCGGCCGTCCTCGACCACGAACAACACGGTGACCGAAGGCGGCGGATCGCTCATCAGGGCCAGCGCCTCGGAGGCGAGCATGCCAGGCGGCACGGTCTTCTTCGGGCCGGGGGTCATCACCTCGCCCGCGGTATGCGTCACCAGGTCGTCGAAGTGGCGGCGCAGGTCCCCGTCCGTGATCACGCCCACCAGGCGTCCGTCCGGCCCTTGGACGCCGACGATGCCCCAGGTCTTTCCGGTCATGACCAGCAAGGCCTCGCGCATCGGGGTCTCGGGCCTGACCAAGGGCACCTGATCCTGGCCATGCATCAGGTCGCCCACGGTGCGCAGCATCGCGCCGAGCTTGCCGCCGGGATGAAAGGTCTTGAAGTCCTTGGCCGTGAAACCGCGCCGTTCCAGCAGGGCCACGGCGAGCGCGTCGCCGAGCGCGATCTGCAGGGTGGTGGAGGTGGTGGGGGCGTTGACCTCTGCTGTCGCCTCGGTTCCGTCGGCCAGTTGCAGCACCACGCTCGCAGCGCGGCCCAGCGCGCTGTCAGGGGCGGCGGTGAGGGCGATCAGCGGGATATGGAAGCGGGTAGCGTAGGCCAGGATGTCGGCCAGCTCGCGGACCTCGCCGGACTTGGACAGGGCCAGGATCACATCGTCCTGGCCGATCATGCCCAGGTCGCCGTGACTGGCCTCGGTGGCGTGGACGAAGAAGGCCGGCTGTCCGGTGGAGGCGAAGGTGGCGGCGATCTTGCGCGCCACATGCCCGGATTTGCCGATGCCGGTGCAGACGATCCGGCCCTTGGCCGAGCCCAGGATATCGACGGCGCGGATGAAGTCCTGGCCAAGCGCGTCGGCCTGCAGCCGCAGGGCGTCGGCCTCGGTGTTCAGCACGCGGCGGGCCACCGCGACGGCGTCGAACTGGCTCATCGGCAGGTCCGTCATTGGGTGGGCGAGATCGCCTGGGTCTGCAGGTCCGAGACCGCCGAGCGAGCCTGGTTCAGCCGCTGCTCCGAGGCCTCGGTCTCACGCTTCATCGCCGCCTGCATCTCCGGGGTGCGCTGGACGGGCGGGTGGCCGAACGGCCCCCAGGACCGGTCGCCCAGGCCCTGGGGCCAGGCCATGGCGAGCGCCACCAAGCCGAGGGCGAGCGCCGCGAGCGCCGGGAAGAAGAGGCGATTAAGCATCGGCGCACATATAGACGGCGCTTAGACAAGGGGCCAGCGGGCCTTGACGCTTGCGGTTCGCCCCCTTAGCCCCGCAGCCAATCGCTGAAGGAGCCAAGCGCTTGCCGAAACTGATCCTCCTCCGCCACGGCCAGAGCCAGTGGAACCTCGAAGACCGCTTCACCGGCTGGGTGGACGTGGACCTGACCGCCGAGGGCGAGGCCCAGGCGACCAAGGGCGGGGAGCTGATCAAGGCCGCGGGCCTGACGATCGACCGGGCCTTCACCTCGGTGCTCACACGCGCCATCCGGACCCTGTGGCTGGCCTTGACCAGCGCGGGCCAGGTGTTCGTGCCCCAGACGACGGACTGGCGCCTGAACGAGCGCCACTACGGCGGGCTGACCGGCTTGAACAAGACCGAGACCGCCGCCAAGCACGGCGACGATCAGGTCAAGATCTGGCGCCGCTCCTACGACATTCCGCCGCCGCCGCTGGCGCCGGGCGGCGAGTTCGATTTCGCGGGCGACCGCCGCTACGCCGGGGCCACCCTGCCCGACACCGAGAGCCTGAAGACCACCCTTGACCGCGTCCGCCCGTACTGGGACGCCGAGATCGCGCCGCATCTCGCGGCCGGCGAGACCGTGCTGGTGGCCGCCCACGGCAACTCCCTGCGCGCCATCGTCAAGCTTTTGTACGGCCTCAGCGACGAGGGGATCATCGGCGTGGAGATTCCCACCGGCAATCCGCTGCTGATCGACCTGGACGCCAGTCTTAAGCCGATGGCGGCCCGCTATCTTGATGAGAGCCGCGCCACCGCCCTGCCCAAGGCGGCATGAGCGCCACCGACCAGGACCACATGCGCCGCGCCATCGACCTGGCGCGGTCGAACCTCGGCCTGACCTCGCCGAACCCGTCGGTCGGATGCGTGATCGTCCGGGCGGGACAGGTCGTGGGCGAGGGGGCGACCTCAGCCGGCGGGCGCCCGCACGCCGAGGAGCAAGCCCTTGAACAGGCAGGACAAGCCGCGCACGGGGCGACCGCCTATGTCACCCTGGAGCCCTGCGCCGCGCGGTCTTCTGGCGGACCTTCGTGCTCGGAGCGATTGGTCGCCGCCGGGGTGGCGCGGGTCCTGATCGCCTGCGAGGACCCGTCGGCCTTCGCCGCGGGCAAGGGCGCCGAGCGGCTGGCGGCGGCCGGAATCGACGTTCAACTCGGGCTCTGCGCGGACGAAGCCCAGGCGCTCTATGTCGAATATCGACCTGCGACGATTCACCCTAACCGGCTTAAGTGACGGAAAGAGCGTGTTAATTGCGGGCGCCTAGTATTGGCCGCAGTTTCCCTCGGTTCCCAAGTTCCGCATGTCGATTCAGACCGCGCCCGCACCCGATTTGCCCAAGCTCGGACAGGCTGAGCTGGAGGCGATCTGCGCCAAGCATGACCGTCTCTGGACCTCCAAGCCCGGCGGCGCCCGCGCCGTCTTCGCCTGGCGCGACCTCTCCGGCCTGGATTTGCGCGGCAAGAACCTGTGCGACGCCGATTTCACCGGCGCCAATCTGTCTGACTGCCACATGCAGGGCGTGCGGCTTGATCATGCCAACCTGTTCGGCGCCGACCTGCAGAACTCCAACCTGACCGACGCCTCCATGCGCCGGGCCGACCTGCGCGGCGCCTGCCTGCGCAACGCCAACCTCACCGGCGCCGACCTGTTCGAGGCCGACCTGCGTGAAGGCTCCATCGCCGCGGTCGATCGCGAGAAGGGTCTGCGCGTCCTCGAGCACCAGAACCGGGTCGGCGACGCGGGCGGCGCGATCCTGGCCGGCGCCAACCTGGAGCGCTCGCGCCTTTCGGGCGTCATGGCCATTAAGGCCGACTTCAGCGACGCGATCCTGAAAGACGCCAAGATGGTCCGGGCCAACCTCAAGCAGGCCAACATGTCCGGCGCCAACATGGCCGGCGCCGACCTCTCCGGTGCCGACCTGGCGGGCGCAGACATGCGCGACTGCATTCTCGTGGGCGCCAAGACCTTCGCCTGGAACGTCAGCCAGGCCGACATGCGCGGCGCCTTGACCGACGAACCCTCGGGCAAGTCCGTGGAAGACCTGCCCTACAAGACCATGATCCGCGATCACGCCAAGTGGTGCGAGACCGGGGGCGCGGAGGGCACGCCCAGCGTCTTCGACAACGCCGATCTGCGGGCCCTGGAGTCCATTCGCGGCTTCAACCTGACGGCGCTATCGGCCAAGGGCGCGACCTTCTACGGGCTCGATATGGAAGGCGTTCAACTTCAAGGCGCGCAACTGGACGGCGCGGACCTGCGCAACTGCAATCTGCGCCGGGCCGACCTGCGGGGCGTGCGGCTGGTGAACGCCAAGGTCTCCGGCGCGGACCTTCGCGACGCCCAGCTCGGGCCGCTGCTCATCGGCGCCGACCGCATGCTTCCGGCCAACCTGACCGGGGCGAGCCTGAAGAACGCTGACCTCGCACGCGCTGACGTCCGGCACGCGATCCTGGTCGACGCCGACCTCAGTCGCGCCAACTTCACCAACGCCATGGTCAAGCAGACCGTGTTCACGAACGCCCAGAAGTGGGGCGCCCGAGGCCTGGAAGACGCCATTTAGCGCCAGTACCGCGCACCTGTCAGTGAGCTTAACCGTTCAGTCGGTCTTGAGCGCGTAGACGACCGACGTCCTGTGTGTCGAGGGAGATCGTTCGTGAGCGCCATCGGGCTGACCGGCCGCCGGAAATTGTCTGCGGGCGAGATCGAGATGATCGTCGCCGGCCATGAGCGTTTCGTCAGCGGCAAGCCCGGCGGGAAACGCGCCGCCCTCCGCTTCGTCGACCTCTCCGGGGCCAATCTCGCCGGGCGCGACCTGTCGGACGCCGACCTCTCGGCCTCGATCCTCGACGGCGCCAAGCTGATGAAGACCAACCTGCAGCGGGCCAATCTCTTCGGCTGCGATCTGCGCAAGGCCGACCTGCGTCAGGCGAATCTCGCTCGCGCGGACCTGCGCGGCGCCTGCCTGCGTGGCGCTGACCTCAGCCGCGCCGACCTCACCCAGGCCGACTTCCGCATCGGCCAGATCGCCATTCCCCATCCCAGCAAGGGCCTGTCGTCCCTCTCGCACGAGCGCCGCCACGGCCAGCTCGACAACGCCGTGCTGGCCGGCGCCACCCTGCACGGATCGCAGATGGACGAGGCCTCGGCCTACGCCGCCGACTTCACGGATTGCTCGCTGAAGGGCGCCAAGCTGTCTCGCGCCAATTGCAAGGACGCCAACTTCGCCGGCGCCATTTTCGACGGCGCCGACCTGGCTGGCGCCAATCTGGAAGGCGCGAACCTCTCCAACACCGTGCTGTGCGATGTCGACGTCCGCGCCGCGCGGCTGTCGGACGCCACCAACATGATGGGCGCAATCGGCGTCACCACCTCCGAAGCGATGGCCAAGGCGCCGTCCTTGTTGGATCAGGCGCTGTCCAACCACCTCTGGTGCAGGACCGGCGGCAAGGAAGGCCGTCCCGCCATGTTGGACGGTGAGGACCTCCGGCCGCTGGGCGACAAGCTGCGCGGCCTGCGGCTCAGCGCCATGAGCGCCAAGGGCGCGATCATGGTGGGCCTCGACCTGACCGGAAGTCAGCTCCAGGGCGCGAATCTCGAGGGCGCCGACCTGCGCGGCGCGGTCCTCGACTCCGCCGACCTGCGCGGCGCGCGCCTTATAGGGGCCAACATGATCAAGGCCGATCTTCGCGACACGGTGTTCGCCCCGTTGCCGCTGGGTCCCGGTCGGTTGACGCCGGCCCACCTGGACGGCGCGAAGATGCGCTACGTAATCGCCCAGCGCGCCGACCTGACCGGCGCCATCCTCGACGGCGCCGACCTGCGCGGCAGTGACTTCAGCAAAGCGATCCTGACCGGCGCCAGCATGCGCGACGTCGGCCTGGCCGGCTCCACAGGCCTGGAGATCGTCCTCGCCGCCTGATCCCGGGGTTCGCCATGGGCTGACGTTCGGGCAAGTCGCTAGGGTGGGTCATCTCAACGGGAGACCCAGCATGGACACCGTCAGCGTCGAGACCCGCGGTCGCACCGCCATCGTCACCATCGAGCGACCCGAGCGGCGCAACGCCGTGGACGCGCCCACGGCCCAGGCCCTCTACGACGCGTTCAAGGGCTTCGACGCCGATCCGGCGCTGGACGTGGCGATCCTCCAGGGGCGCGGCGGCGCCTTCTGCGCCGGCGCCGATCTCAAGGGCGTCAGCGAGGGGCGGGGCAATCGTGTGGTTCGCGAGGGCGACTTCGGTCCCATGGGCTGCACGCGGCTGGAGCTCGGCAAGCCCGTGATCGCTGCGGTCGAGGGCCACGCGGTGGCCGGCGGGCTGGAGGTGGCGGCCTGGTGCGACATGCGGGTCGCCGCGCAGGGCGCCGTGTTCGGCGTGTTTTGCCGCCGCGTTGGCGTGCCGCTGATCGACCTGGGCACCGTGCGCCTGCCGCGCCTGATCGGCCACTCGCGCGCCATGGACCTGATCCTCACCGGCCGCCCCGTGGAGGCCGACGAGGCCTACGCCATCGGCCTGGCCAACCGGCTAGCGCCGCGCGGCGGTGCGCTGGATGTCGCCCTGGAGCTCGCTGATCAGATCTCGGCCTTCCCGCAGACCTGCCTGCGCAACGACCGGCTCTCGGCCATCGGCCAGTGGTCGCTCGACTGGGAGGCCGCGACGCTGGCCGAGGCCGACCTGGGCCGCGAGACCCTACGGACCGGCGAGTCCCGCGACGGCGCGGCCCGCTTCGTCGCGGGCCAGGGCCGCGGCGGGGCGTTCTAGCCTACCAGCTGTTCTTGCCGTCGACGTGCTCCACCGGCACGGCGGTCAGATCGAAGTCGTTGAACAGTCTGGCGTTGACGCCGATCTTCATGTTGGTGAAGTCGGGCTTGTAGTCGACCCAGTCGGGGCTCTCGCCATAGGTGCTGCAGCCGCAGATCCCACAGAAATGCGCCTGGATCGTGTAGCTGCCCCACTGATAGGTCGAGACCCGGTCGCGGGCCGTGGTCAGCTTGAACTGGTCGGGCGTATAGTAGGCCCACAGGCCCCCGCGCTTGGAGCAGAACGAGCAGTTGCAACTCGTGACGCTGGCCGGCGCCTCGGTCACTTCGAACTGGGTGGCGCCGCAGTGGCAGCTTCCCTTGAGCGTCATCCTAGGTCCTCTCCATGATGTCCGGCGCATGACAGTGCCGCCGCGGGATCGCGAGAGGAAGTCCTAGGTCAGGCCTGCCGCCAACAGGCTGTCAGCAGGCGATTGGCGATCTAGAAAAAGGCCGGCGCGATTGCTCGCGCCGGCCAGTGGGGAGGTGCTCAAGTTGGGGGCGGGCGGCGCGTGGGGGGGCGCCCCGCCCCGCAGGAAGGTCCACCTAGCTGGGGGGAGGATAACGCGGCCATTTAACCATCAAATAGGTTGGGCTGAAACCAGGGGGAGATCTCGATACGGCGGGGGT
>NZ_JANOCX010000280.1:0-3734 GCF_031412415.1 Phenylobacterium sp. | reverse complement strand
AGCCAGTCATGGCAGGCGGTGAGGCCGTCATAGTCGTCGGGCCGCACCCACGCGATGCAGCGCCGGTAGGCCGCTTCGGCCTTGTCCCACGCGCCCTGAAGGTAGTGAGCAAGGGCCAGGTGATACCAGGTGTTGAACTGGATGCTGGTGGCCGGCACCGGTAGTTCGTTGCCGGGCCCGTCCGGCTCGATCCACTCCGCCCGCCCCTCGATCAGGGCCGCGGCGCGGGCCAGGTCAGCCTCACCCTCCGCGAACCGTCGGGTCGACAGGTAGCGGTGGCCGCGCTGGCGCAGCAACTCGAAGGAATCCGGAAACCGCTCCAGCCCCTCGCTGAACACCGCAATGGCCTCCTCGATCCGGAACCGGAACCCCAGCACCCGGCCGTACCAGACGGTGTGGGCCAGGGAGGGGTCGGCTTCGTAGTGGAGCCGCGCCGCTTCGAGGGTGCGGCGGGAGCGTTCACGCGTGTCATCGGTCATGGCGCCAGTGGATCGCCTTCGAGCGCCGGTGGCAAGGAGCCAGGCGCTACAACCGGCCGTCGCGCATCGCCGCGAGGTGCGCCTGGGCCTGGCGCTGCAGGGCCGACTGCTTCTCAGCGCCCATGCGATCCCAGTTGGCGTAGACATAGGGCATGCGGGCGTTGTGACTGAACCGTTCCCGGTGTCGAGCGATGAAGTCCCAGTAGAGCGCGTTGAACGGGCAGGCGAGCTCGCCCACCGAGACGGTCGGGTCATAGGCGCAGCCCTCGCAGAAGTTGCTCATGCGGCGGATGTAGTTGGCGCTGGCGGCGTACGGCTTGGAAGCGACGATCCCGCCGTCCGCGTGCAGCGCCATGCCCAGGGTGTTGGGCGCTTCGACCCACTCATAGGCGTCGGCGTAGACGGCCAGGTACCATTCATGAACCGCCTTCGGGTCCAAACCGGCCAGCAGGGCGAAGTTGCCGGTGATCATCAGGCGCTGGATGTGGTGGGAGTAGGCGTGCTCGTGGGTGTGAGCCAGCGCCTCACCCATGCAGGCCATCCGGGTCTCGCCGCTCCAGTAGAACCAGGGCAGGGGCTCGACAGCGTCCAGGGCGTTGGTCTCAAGGTAGCCTGGCATGAAGCGCCAGTAGACGCCGCGCACGAACTCTCGCCAGCCCAAGATCTGGCGGATTAACCCCTCGACCGCGTTGAGCGGCGCGCGGCCTTCGCGAAAAGCCGCCTCGGCCTTGCGGCATACCTCCAGCGGATAGAGCAGTCCGGCGTTGATATAGGCCGCCAGCAGCGAGTGGCTCAGATAGGGCTGGCCCTTTAGCATGGCGTCCTGATGGTCGCCGAAGCCCGGCAGGACCTCGGCGATGAAGTGATCCAGCTCGCGCAGGGCCTGGCGGCGGGTGACCGCGAAATGGAAGGGCTCCAGCTGGCCGTAGCCCTCCGGGAACCGTCTCGCGACCAGGTCCAAGACCTGGCGGGTGATCGCGTCCTTCTTGAAACTCAGGCGACGGGTCGAGCTGAGGCCCGCCTTGGGCGGCTTGCGGTTCTCGGTGTCGAAGTTCCAGCGACCCCCGACGGGCTTGTCGTCCGGCTGCATCAGGATGTCGTGGTCGCGGCGCATCTCGCGGTAGAAGTACTCCATCCGCAGTTCGCGCCGGTCGTCCGCCCAGGCGGCGAACCTCTTGTGAGAGCACAGGAACCGAGTGTCCGGCAGGATGTCGAGCGGGACGGGGAGGGCAAGCCGCAAGGCCTCGAAGCCTTCGCGCAGTCGCCATTCGCCCGGTTCGGTGATGGCGACGCGGGCCGGACCCAGGTCGTTGACGGCGCGCAAGATCTCGCCGTCCAGGCTCTGGCTATTGTCCTCATCCTCCAGGTCGACATAGCGAACCGCGTAGCCGGCCGCGCGCAGGGCGGCGGCGTAGTGGCGCATGGCGGAGAACAGGAAGGCGATCTTCTTGACGTGATGGCGGACGTAGGACGCCTCGGCCATCACCTCGGCCATCAGGAAGACGTCGTGCGCCTTGCTGGCGCCGGCCACGACGTCGAGGCGCGTCGACAGCTGATCGCCAAGGATCACGCGCAGGACGGTCTCGGCCAATCGCCCTCCTAAGACGTCAGTCGCCTCAGGCGTAGCTCTGCAGAGGGCGGACTTCCAGGGTGTCCTCGACGGTGGCTGCGATGGCCTGGGCGGCGGCCAGGGCGCCGGCCGCGGTGGTGAAGTAAGGGGTCTTCATCATCAGGGCGGTGCGGCGGATGGCGAAGCTGTCGGCCAGGGACTGCTTGCCCTCGGTGGTGTTGAAGACCAGTTGCACCTCGCCGTTCTTCATGGCGTCGACGATGTGCGGGCGACCTTCCAGCACCTTCTTGACGATCTCCACGGCCAGGCCCTCGCCAGCCAGGTAGGAGGCCGTGCCGGAGGTGGCCAGGATGCGGAAGCCCAGCTCGATCAGGATGCGCACCGGTTCCTTGATCCAGGTCTTATCGTCGTCGCGCACTGAGACGAACACGCAGCCGGACTTGGGCAGGATCACGCCGCCGCCCAGCTGGCTCTTGGCGAAGGCGCGGGCGAAGGCCGGCGCGCTGGAGGTCTCGCCCTCGCGGATCCAGTCCAGGCCCATGACCTCGCCGGTCGAGCGCATTTCCGGGCCCAGGATGGTGTCGACGCCGGCGAAACGGGCGAAGGGGAAGACGGCTTCCTTCACGGCCACGTGGTCGTAGCGCTTTTCCACCAGATTGAAGCTGGAGAGCTTTTCGCCGGCCATGACCTTGGCGGCGATGGCGGCGATCGGCTGGCCAATGGTCTTGGCGACGAAGGGCACGGTGCGGCTGGCGCGGGGATTGACCTCCAGCACATAGATCCGCGGGGCGTCCGAGTGCGGCTCCTCGATGGCGAACTGCACGTTCATCAGGCCGCGCACGTTGAGCGCGAAGGCCATGGCCTCGGTCTGGCGCTTCAGCTCGGCGATGGTCTCGGGCTTCAGCGAGAAGGGCGGCATGGAGCAGGCGCTGTCGCCCGAGTGCACGCCAGCTTCTTCGATGTGCTCCATCACCCCGCAGACGAAGACGCTCTCGCCGTCGCAAAGAGCGTCGACGTCCACCTCGGTGGCGCGGCTGAGGTACTGATCGATCAGGACGGGGCTGTCGCCCGACACCTGCACGGCGGTGTTGACGTAGCGCTCGAGCTGCTCGTCGTCGCGGATGATCTCCATGGCCCGCCCGCCCAGGACGTAGGAGGGGCGGATCACGATCGGATACCCGACCTTGTGGGCCCCGGCGAAGGCCTCGTCGCGCGAACGGGCGATGGCGTTGACCGGCTGGGCGATCTTAAGGCGGTGCAGCAGCTGCTGGAACCGCTCGCGGTCCTCGGCCAGGTCGATGGCGTCGGGGGAGGTGCCCAGGATCGGGATGCCCGCGTCTTCCAGGGCCTGGGCCAGCTTCAGCGGCGTCTGGCCGCCGAACTGGACGATGACGCCCAGCAGGGTCCCGCGGGTCTGTTCAACCGCGATCAGCTCCAGCACGTCCTCGGCGGTCAAGGGCTCGAAATAGAGCCGGTCGGAGGTGTCGTAGTCGGTCGAGACGGTCTCCGGGTTGCAGTTGACCATGATCGACTCGACGCCGATAGCGTCGAGCGCGAAGGCGGCGTGGCAGCAGCAGTAGTCGAACTCGATCCCCTGGCCGATCCGGTTGGGACCGCCGCCCAGGATGATCGCCTTGCGCGCCTCGGTGGGCTCGCTCTCGCACTCCGGGGTCTGGCCCAGCGAG
>NZ_JANOCX010000279.1:0-6268 GCF_031412415.1 Phenylobacterium sp. | reverse complement strand
GAGTTCTTCACCAGCCACGAGGCCCTGCTGCTGGGCTTCGAGGAGGCGATGACCCGGATCGATTCGACCTCTGGCGAATGGTACGACACCTCGGCCCACCTGCTGTGGATCGGCGAGCGCACCCGGCAGTTGGACGGCGCTCACGTGGAGTACTTCCGCGGCATCCGGAACCCCATTGGCCTGAAGTGCGGCCCGACCATGGAGGGCGACGACCTGTTGCGCCTGATGGAGGCGCTCAATCCCAAGGACGAGCCCGGTCGCCTTACCCTCTATGGCCGCTTCGGCCACGATAAGATCGCCGATCGGCTGCCGCGTCTGATGGAGGCGACCAAGCGCTCCGGCCGCTCGGTGGTCTGGGCCATCGACCCCATGCATGGCAACACGCTCACCGCCGCCAACGGCTACAAGACCAGGCCCTTCGACCGGATTCTATCTGAGGTGAAGAGCTTCGTGGAGATCGCCAAGTCCGAAGGCGTTCACCCCGGCGGCGTGCACCTGGAGATGACCGGCCAGAACGTGACCGAGTGCCTGGGCGGCGCCCGCGCGCTTACCGAGGGTGACCTGGCCGACCGCTACCACACCCACTGCGACCCTCGTCTCAACGGCGAACAGGCGCTTGAGCTGGCCTTCCTGGTGGCCGAGAAGCTCAAGGAAGAACGGATCGACGCGGCGCTGCGCGCGGCGATCTAGACTTCGCCGGGGCCTGTGCCCCCGAGGCCACCGGCGCCTGGAAAAAGGGCGCCGGCGGCGAAGCTTCGCTTGCCCGCCGCGCGATCAGCCGCCACTTTCCGCGCTTCTTTGAAAACCGGTGCTGCCATGGCCGACCCGGCCCCCGCGACCCTTCCGGAAGGGCGCGAACATGATGTCGTCCGCAGGGAAACCGGCGAGCTGTGGAAGCTCTCCTGGCCGGTGGTGCTATCGCGCCTGGGCATCATGGTCATGGGCCTGTCCGACGCCATCGTGGTGGGCCGGTATTCCGCGACCGAGCTGGGCTATCACGCCCTGGCCTGGGCGCCGACCAGCGTCGTGGTCACCATGGCGGTAGGGCTGCTGACCGGCGTCCAGGTGATGACCGCCCGGGCGATCGGGGAAGGGCGGCGCGAGCTGACCGGCGCGGTTCTACGGCGCGGCCTGGCCTACAGCTTCTGGATCGGCATGGTCTCGATGGTGGTCACCATCGTGGCTGGGCCGGCCTTCCTGCACGTGATCGGCCTCGAGCCCGACCTTGCCGACGGGGCCACCCGGGCGATGCTGATCTTCGCCTTCTCGCTGCCGGGCTACGCCATCAGCGTGGCGGCTAGCTTCTGGCTTGAAGGCCTGGGCCGTCCAGGCCCCGGGGCGGTGATGATGTGGATCGCCAACGCCGTGAACCTAGGCCTGCTCTTGGTGTTGGTGCCGGGAAATTTTGGCCTGCCGGCCCTGGGCGCGGTGGGCGGGGCCTGGGCGACCACAGGCGCGCGGACCTTCCTGGCCATCGCCATGCTGATCTTCATCCTGATGATGAAGGAGGGCCGCGCGCTGGGCGTGTTCGATAAACCGGCGCGTGACCGCGTTTCGGAAAAGGAACAGCGGCGCATCGGCTATGGCGCCGGTGCGTCGAACTTCTTCGAGGTCGCCGCCTTCGCCTCGATGAACATCTTCGCCGGCTGGATGGGCGGCCTGACCGTGGCTGCCTGGGCGGTGGTCCTGAACGTGGCGGCCTTGGTCTTCATGGTGCCGCTCGGTCTCTCCACCGGCACGGCCGTGATGGTCGGCCGGGCCTATGGCGCGCGGGATCGCGCGGGCGTGGTGAGGAGCGGGCTGATCGGGTTTGCGATGACGGCGGCGTTCGGCGCGGTGATCTCGCTGGTGATCTGGCCCGCCGCCGGCCTGATCAGCCAAGCCTACACCTCCGATCCCCTGGTGATCGCCATGGCGTCCACGGCGCTGGTCCTGTCGTGCCTGTTCTTCCTGGTCGATGCGCTGCAGGTGGTGATCGCCCAGGCGCTGCGGGCGCGTGGCGACGTCTGGCTGCCGACTTTCACCCACCTGATGAGCTATGTGCTGGTGATGATGCCGCTGGCCTGGTGGCTGGCCATCCCCATGAAGCTCGGCCTCAACGGCATCGTCTGGGCGGTGATCGCCGCCTCGTTCCTGTCGGCCGGACTGCTGGGCAGCCGGTTTTTCGTCCTAAGTCGCCGGCCCCTTTGACGAACTCTTCACCGCGGCCTGTCAGGACTGCGCCATGGTCCCGACGTCGCAGAAAGCCGCCCGGTTCCTCCTGATCGCCGCCGGCGCCATATGCGTCATCGGCATGGTCGGCCCCTTCCAGGGCGTGGAGGAAAACTTCGTGCCCGCCGACAAGGCGGCGCATTTCATCGCCTTCTACGGCCTGACGGCCTTGATGATGGCGGCATTCCGCAAGAACCGGCGGTTGGAGATCGCGCTGGCCGCCGCCCTGGTCGGCGGTTCGATCGAGATCGCTCAGATGGTGGTGGGGCGCGGGGTCAGTCTCGGCGACCTGGCCGCCGACACCGCCGGCGCCTTCGCCGTCTGGATCCCCATGTGGCTGCAATCCCTGCGCAGCGCGCCCTATGAGGAGCGTCGGGCAGGCGCCGGGGCCAAGGCCGCCGAGATCGCCTAGGCCTCGACGCCCAGGATCCAGCCTTCTTCGCGCTCGGCGTCCGCCACCACATCGGCCGCCGCCGCCTTGCTCGGTCCGAAGGCCGCGCCCAGCTTGCCCGCCTCGTCCAGCTTAGCGAAGTGCTCGGCGGTCACGCGGACCTGGGCCTGGTCCTTGATCTCGCCCGGCATGGGCTGGGCCTTGTAGAGCGACGGATAGACCTCGGCGACCACCACCTCGACTCCGGCCAGGTCCGCCTCGGTCAGCGGCTTGAAGCCGGTCTCGAACGGCCAGGCTTGGAGCGCGTCGCCGCGCGCCAGCTTCATGCGGCGCACGGCCGGTATGCCCAGGATCGCCTGACCGCCGACCGAGCCGTTGTAGTAGAGCTTCCAGATCGACGAGGCGCCCTTGGCCGCCAGGTCGGCGTGGCGGAACTCCGGCAGGTCACCGGCCTCATGGGCCTTGGTGCGCTTGGGCTGCAGGGTGGTGAGCGCGTCCTTGGGCGGGCAGCCCCAGAAGGGGAACGGCCCGCCAGTCAGGCGCCGGTTGATCTCCGACCCCACGCCGAAGCGGTTGTTCACATTGGTCGGCTTGTCGGTGACCATCTTGGCGAGTTGGTCCCAGACGGCGCGCCAGGGCGCCTCGCCCGGCAGGTTCAGGCCGGCGGCCAGGCCGCGCGGGAAGCCCAGGGGAAAGTCGAAACCCACCAGGGCGCGTTCGCCGCGTTTCTTCAGGTCGTCCAGGATCTCGGCCAGCTTCTTCTCGGCCTCGGCGCGCGTGGCCGGGTTGTGGCTCTCGAAGGCCAGGCGGAAGCGCAGGTCGCGCTTCATGACACCGATCCAGACGGAATCCGTCCCCGTCGACGGCTTGGCCGCGGCGCTCCAGTCGACGATCACATAGGCGTTGAAGAGACGGGACACCGGAAAGCTCCGCGAGGGGGTACCCGCGGCTTGTAGCGGCTCGCTTCCGGCGGGCCAACGCCGGAAGCGACCGCGTCCACGGAAACCTAGGCGAGCTTGACCAGCATCTTGCCGAAGTTCTCGCCCGAGAAGAGCGCCAGGAAGGCGTCGGGCGCCTTCTCGATCCCCTCCATGACGGTCTCTCGCCAGGTGAACTTGCCGGCCGCATGCCAGTCGGCGAGCTCGCGGTGGAAGTCGGCCTGCATGTCGTAGTGGCTGGAGACGATGAAGCCCTCCATGCGGATCTGCTTGCCGACCGCCAGGAAGATGTTGGCCGGTCCGGGCGGGGGCGTGGCTTCGTTGTACATCGAGATCATGCCGCAGAGCGCGAAGCGGGCCTTGAGGTTGGCGGAGTTGAGCGCCGCCACTAGGTGGTCGCCGCCGACATTCTCGAAATAGACGTCGATCCCCTCGGGGGCCGCGCGCTCCAGGGCCGCGACGATGGGCTCGGCCTTGTAGTCGATGGCCACGTCGACCTTGAGTTCGTCACGCAGGAAGGCGGTCTTCTCCGGTCCGCCGGCCGAGCCGATCACCTTGTGGCCCCTCAGCTTGGCGATCTGGCAGACGACCTGGCCCACCGCGCCGGAGGCGGCTGAGACGAAGACCACGTCGCCTTCCTTGAGCGACGCCACCCGCAGCAGGCCCGCATAGGCCGTCATGCCCGGCATGCCCGCGGCGCCCAGGAAGGCCTGGACCGGCAGGCCGAAGGTGTCGAGCTTCTGGACCGCCGCGGCGGGGGCGTTGAAGGCCTCGCGCCAGCCGAAGAAGCTCTGCACCAGATCGCCCGGCTTGAAGGCCGGATCGTTGGAGGCGATCACTTCGCCGGTGGCGCCGCCCTGCATGGCCTGCCCGAGCGCGAAGGGCGGGGTATAGCTCTTGGCGTCGTTCATGCGGCCGCGCATGTAGGGGTCGACGGTCATCCAGGTGTTGCGCACGTGGACCTCGCCGGGACCCGGCGCGGGCAGGTCGACGCTGACCAGCTCGAAATTGTCGGCGGTGGGCAGGCCGACGGGGCGGCTCTTCAGGCGGATCTCACGCGAGGTCGTCATCGGGGGTGGCTCCTTACACCGTAAGCGGCGTTCAAACGGATGTTTAAGACAAAGCGCCGTGTGGCGTCGACCCACAACGGCGTGTTAGGCGCGCAGCGAGCGATTTTGGAGCTGAGTCCATGGCTGAACCCCTGCGAGGCGGCGTCATCGGCGCGGGCGTGTTCGGCGGCCACCACGCGCGCAAGTACGCCGGCGCGCCTGGGTCGGTGCTGTCGGCGGTGTTCGATAGCCACCACCCCGACCGGGCCGCGGCCCTGGCCGTGCCCCTGGGCGGGCGGGCTTTCCACAAGATGGAAGAGTTCCTTGAGGCGGTGGACGTGGTCACCGTCGCCTCGCCCGCCAGCGCCCACGCCGAGGGCGCGCTGGCCGCGCTGGCGGCTGGCAAGCCGATCTATGTGGAAAAGCCCCTGGCCGTCAGCCTGGCCGACGCCGACAGGATCATCGCCATGGCGGCCAAGCAGAAGCTGGTGATCGCCTGCGGCCACCAGGAGCGGGTGGTGTTCCAGGCCATGGGGCTGTTCGACATCCCCGAGCAGCCGCTGATGCTGGAGTCCGTGCGCCACGGCACCCCCTCGGAGCGCAGCCTGGACGTCTCGGTGGTGCTGGACCTGATGATCCATGACCTGGACCTGGCCCTGTCGCTGTCGGCGGCCAAGCCGGTTGCGGTGGAAGGCGAGGGCAGGATCGACTTCTCCGGCGGCTGGGACCGCGCCCGCGCCGAGGTCAGCTTCGACGACGGCTTCACCGCGATCTTCGACTCCTCGCGCATGGAGCAGGAGCGCAAGCGGACCATGAGGCTGGTCTATCCGTCGGGCGAGGTGGAGATCGACTTCGTCACCCGGGCCTTCCGCAACACCACGGGTTTCGCGCTCAATCCCGACTATGCCGACACGCCCGCGGTGAAGGACACCCTGGCCACCAGCGTCGCGGGCTTCCTGGCGGCGGTGCGCGGCGAGGCGCCTCGGCCCATCGTGACGGCGGAGGAGGCGGCTCGGGCGCTGGATCTGGCGCTGGCGGTCGAACAGGCGTTGGAGGACGCGGGGTAAGGGCGCTAGGCTGGCGCAAACCTCACGGAGAGCTGCGCCATGGCCGACGCCTATGACTTCTCGTTCAACGCCATCGACGGCGCCGCGCTGCCGATGACGACCTTCAAGGACAAGGTCGTCCTGGTGGTGAACACGGCGTCGAAGTGCGGCCTGACCCCCCAGTACGAGGGGCTGGAGAAGCTCTACTCCGATTACAAGGACAAGGGTCTGGTGGTCCTGGGCGTGCCCAGCAACCAGTTCGCGGGTCAGGAGCCGGGCACCGACGCCGAGATCGCCGAGTTCTGCGCGACCAACGTCTCCGTCGATTTCCCCCTGACCTCGAAGACCGACGTGAAGGGCGACGAGGCCCACCCGTTCTACAAGTGGGCGGAGGCCGAGTTAGGCGAGCCGGCCGTGCCGGTGTGGAACTTCCACAAGCTGCTGGTCGGCAAGGACGGCAAGCTGATCGCCGCCTTCGGCCCGCGCACCGAGCCGCTGGACGGCGAGATCACCGGGGCGATCGAGGCGGCGTTGTAGGCAGTCGAACAAGAATCTGCCTCCTTGGCGGCTATTCTGCCACATGATGGGGCGAAAATTGCCCCTTTGACCGACGTTGACCTGAGAAGATTGTCG
>NZ_JANOCX010000278.1:0-7746 GCF_031412415.1 Phenylobacterium sp. | reverse complement strand
CGTACCCCCAAGGGCCTGCTGCTGACCGACGCCGCCCAGACCGCCCTGCCCGCCCTGCGCGAGGCCTTCGACCGCCTGGCCGAGGCCGCCTCCATGCTGACCGCGGCCGTGGACGGTCGACGGCTGACGCTCACCGCCGCGCCGTCCTTCGCCGCCAAGTGGCTGGTGCCGCGCCTGGGACGGTTCGAGGAGTTGCATCCCCAGGTCGACGTCTGGCTGTCGGCGGGCCTGGAACTCGTCGACCTCACCGCCGGCGAGGTGGACATCGCCATCCGCTACGGCGCCGGGCGCTATCCGGGCCTCGAAGTCCGCCGGCTGATCGGCGAGACGGTGATTCCCGTTCTCAGCCCCGGCCTGGCCGAGACCCAGCCGCTGAACACGCCGGCCGACCTCGCCAACCACATCCTGCTGCACGACGGTTCGCCCGAGCCCGACGATTCCTGCCCCGACTGGACCATGTGGCTGGCCGCCAGAGGCCTGCGCAGCATCGACGGCGCGCGCGGTCCGCGCTTCAACCAGTCCAGCATGGTGATCGAGGCCGCGATCAACGGCCGCGGCGTGGCGTTGGCCAAGCGCACCCTGGCCCAGGCCGACCTCGACGCCGGCCGGCTCATCACCCCGCTGGACATCGCGACGGCGGTGGATTTCGCCTATTACGTGGTCCATCCGAAGGCAAGGGCCGGCTGCCGCAGGTCAAGGCCTTCATCACCTGGATCGCCGCCGAGGCCGAGGTTCACGAAGCCGCGCTGAGAGCCCTGGACAACGGCGCGGGGATTTAGTCCTAGAGCCTCATGAACCTAGTCGTTGAAGACCGGCCCCTCCCCGCCGACTGCGAGACCATGGCTGACGTCCGCAAGGGCGTGGACGCCTTGGACCGCACCCTGGTCCTGCTGCTGGCTGAGCGTCAGCGCTACATGGACGCCGCCGCCCGCATCAAGACCGACCGCGCCACCGTGCTGGACACCGCCCGCATCGAGGATGTGGTGACCAAGGTGAAGGCCAACGCCCGCGCCGCGGGCCTGTCGGAAGGCATAGCCGAACCGGTCTGGCGACTGCTGATCGACCGCTGCATCGCCTATGAGTTCGGCGTCTGGGATCAGCTGCGCGGCGTGCGCAACGACTGAATAGCCCGCTCGTGGGCGTAGGCGGCGATGTCGGTCAGGGCCAGGTCCAAGGCGTCGCGCACGGCGTCCAGCCCCGTGGGTCCCGATTCCTCGGCCGCCGCGCAGACGTCCCCCAGATCGAAGGCCCCGACGCCCCGCGCCGCGCCCTTGATGGTGTGGACGGCGTCGCGCCAGCCCTCGGAGGCCGGATCCAGCATCCCCGACCACATGGCCGCCTGTTCCCGGAACAGGGCCAGGACCTCGTCGATCATGGCCTCGTCGCCGCGCGCAAAGTCTTCCAGATAACGGAAATTCACCGCTCCGGTGAGGTCTCGCCTGGCCATGAAATTTCCCCCGTCCCCACGCCTTGCTTTCGGCCGCGCTTCGCGTATGTTCCGCGCCCTCGCCGCCGGGCTCCGAAAGGATCCGAACGACGATCGGGTGCATAGCTCAGTTGGTAGAGCAGCTGACTCTTAATCAGCGGGTCGTAGGTTCGAATCCTACTGCACCCACCATCTTTCTCCTTGAAAAGATTGGTGTAAATCGAAGGCCGCCGAAGCAGCTTTCGCCATGGGGGCCAAGTTGGGGTCCAACGGATGTCCGTCTGATGTCGGTCAAAACTATAGGTCAGACAAACCTGCCATGATTTGCATCCGTGGGAATACCCGCGGTACCTGCTGCTGAACGTCCTGTGGCGCGAGGACCGCCAGACCGTTGGGCGGCTGGGCGATCAGCTGGGTCTGGAGTCCAGCACCCTCACGCCGTTGCTCAAGCGGCTCGAGAGCGCCGCCTTGGTCCAGCGCGCCCGCAACCCCGCAAACGAACGCCAGGTTATCGTCGCCCTTACCGACGCCGGACGTGAATTGCGGGCCAGAGCTGGCGTCGACGACGCCTGGACTCCGCTGAAAGGCTGAGATGGGCCAACAGCCGACGTCGAGTCGTTGTCGGATGGTGGACATTTGAGGCTCTCGATCGTTCGGCGTCTCGCCCTCGGACATCCGTCCATGGTTCGCGATCAAGGTATCGAGGCCAAGAACGCCAATACGTTGCTGACAAACCAACCGCGCTCGTCGCGATGGATGTAGTGGCCGCCGGCCGGCGCGGTCATATGCCGGGCCCCCGCATATCGACCGGCGAGATCCTCCTGCGCTGTAGCCCAAAGGGCGTCTAGCGGCGCGGCGCGGCGCCCGATTGAGCGCGACATCACGAGGACCGGCATCCCCGCTCGAGGTTTGATGCGGGCAACTTGGGAGATCGTCCCGTCGAGGCCGCCGAGCTCGGCCTGCGCGGCCTTCGGCAGGAATCTGACCATGGAGGGTGGCACGACGCACATCTTGAGTTTCGCCGCCTCACAGCGTGCGGTGAAGTCGGCCGGCCTCGAATCCACCAGGATCAAACCTGCTACATCGCTCTGGTGATTGGCTGCGAAAAACTCCGCGTAAAGGCCACCGATGGAGTGGCCGCCGATCACGTATGGCGCCGCCACCCCTGAGGCCTTGAGCAAGCCGCTGAGTTCCCGGTCCACGGTCGCCGCGTCTCGCGGGGTTGCCGCCGCCTGACTGCCGCCGTATCCGGCCCGATCATAGACAATGACCGTCGCCGTCTTTGCCAGCTCGATGGCGACGTGATCGAAGGTCGCCATGCCGTCGCCCAGGCCCGATATCAGGACGAGCGCGGGTCTGCCCTGTCCAAGGACCCGGTAGGAAACGGTTCTCCCATCAACCTCAGCGGTCCTTACGTCCCTTGGCGCAGCGGCCGACCCGCCTGCGCCGAAGGTGGCCCCGGCGAGCAACGCCGCCGCCAGCAGAGCCCGCAGCCCAAGTCGAGGGGTCGACAGCCCTAGCGCGGCTAAGTCCCGCGGTACTGGCAGCGACCGGAACGGACTGACATTGGCGCCGCCGGTATTGCCCACGGGCACGAGGCCGAAGGCCGTCTTGCTGGCGGCTCCGACAATCCGCAGGACCTGGCCACGGGCTTCACGCAGATCCCGCCAGCGAAGGCTCCAGCGCAGCATGCGCATGTGTACGCGGACATGCTCAAGGGTGGACGTCTGGCCAAGCACATGGGCCCGCTCAAGATGATGGAACGCCTCACGGGAACAGCCACGATCTTCGCATGCCTTGGCGGCTTGCAGTTCCGCCTCCACGGCGGGGCGGTTGGCAGGCATAAGGCGCGCCGCCAGACAGAACGCCGCCGTCACGTCGAAGGTCAGGCAGAACATTGGCCACCAGCGCGGAGCCCCGGTGCTCGCGAACAGGTCTGGGTGGATCAAGTCGAACGCTGCGTGTCCCAGCAGAGCGGCGACCACCAGCCAGAGGTTACGCTTGAACCCTGCGACAGCGACAGCGCCGAACCCGCACAGGACCCATATCTCGAGGGCGAGTGCGCTCAGCGAGCCGCTCAGGATCGCGAAGAGGACGTAGTAGCTGGCGATCACGATCATGACGACAGGGTAGAACGCGCGTTCGCGGTCGAACCCAGCAGCGGTGGCGAAGGCGCCGATCGCAAGCGCCAGTAGCGGCCCTATGAGATATTCCATGTCGTCCTCCTGGCGTCAGCCTCGGACGCCATCTATCCCCTTGGCCCGTCTCTGCCGCACCCCGGAGTTGGGGGCGGCAGGGTTCTGGGCGATGTCATGGCTGCGCCTTGCTTCAGCTCGAGTTTCACCCAGCGAGCGGCGAGCGGGCCGCCGCATAGTGGCTATCCCGCAGTCCTGTGCAGCTCGGTCCGAGGCTCATCGGCAGCCTCGGACGGCTGGCGGTTCAGGCTGCCTGGATCGCGCGCGTTGAGGCGTTGCAGGCGCAGCTTTCACCGCACTTGCAATCGGGACCGCAGGCGCAGGCGTCGGTCGCGCAGGCGCACGGGTCGCAGGCGCAGGGTTCGCAGGGGCAATTGTTCGGCATTGAGAGGTCTCCGGGGTTTTGGGTTTCAACGAAGACTTAGGCCTATCTCCTGATTTAGCTGGCGCAAATGTCATAGTTATCGCACTTTACGCCATGTTCTCGTCAGCCGACGCTTCCCGGAAAGTCGCCTTGATCGGTTACGACGGCGTCCAATCCCTCGACCTCGCCGGGCCGTTGGAAGTGTTCTCCATGGCCAACAACTACGGCGCCCCAATTCGGTACGACGTATTTCTCGCGTCCCCCAACGGCGGTGAAATCACGACGAACTCGGGGTTGAGGTTGGCGGGCTCCCTGCCGTTCGCCGACCTTCCGGAGAACCTCGATACGATCCTGATAGGAGGCGGTAGCGAGTCGGGCCTGCAAGCCATGCGACCGACCGGGATCCTCGAGTGGCTGCGGCTTCGAAGAGGCTCGACGCGCCGCATCGGCAGCGTTTGCTCGGGCGCTTTCGTCCTCGCGGAATCGGGGCTGCTGGACGGTCGCCGGGCCACCACCCACTGGGAGATGTGCGACGAGATGCGGACATTTCGGCCGCAGGTGCGCCTGGAACCTGACGCGATCTTCGTAGCCGACCCGCCGTTCTACACCTCGGCCGGGGTGACGGCCGGCATCGATCTCTGTCTGTCGCTCGTGGAAGCCGACTGCGGCGCCAGCGTCGCGCTAGCGGTGGCGCGCAACCTCGTGCTTTTCATGCGACGCCCGGGTGGCCAGACGCAGTACAGCGCCAGCCTCAACGTCCAGGCGACGGCCACGCCAAGGCTGAGGGTGTTGATCGCCGAAATCAGCGCGGACCCATCAGGGGACCACACCCTGCCAGCCCTAGCGGCGAGAGTCGGCATGACCGAGCGGACGTTTTCTCGTGTGTTCCAGAAGGACGTCGGTACGACGCCCGCCGCATTTGTCGAAATGGCCAGGGTTGATCGCGCCAAGGCCCTGCTCGAGACCTCCGAATGGCCATTGGCCCGGGTGGCGGAACGGTCCGGATTCGGTAGCCTAGACGCCTTGCACCGCGCTTTCCTGAGACGCTTGAACGCAACGCCAGGCGACTACCGGCAGCGGTTTGGCGCCGTGTCGTTGAAGTAGACGTCCTGCCTCGATCGCGGTCAGGGGCCTATGGGGCGCTTGAGGCTTGAGGCTGCACCTGCCCCTTCGAAGCCAGCGGAATTTTTCGGCCTCGGGATGCCGGTGAGTCCTACGTCCACTTGAGAAGGCTGCGGAGTTCGGCTCAGGCCGCGACAACCAGTGACATTGGTTATAGGACCGCTTCGGGTGTCGCTGGGACGCTCAAGGAGTCACCATGCCGCTATCGCTGCACCAGGCCTCAGCGCCGATCTTCATTCGGGCGCTCAAGGGGTTGAACACGGTGCTGGCCAAGGCTGCCGCCCATGCTGAGGCAAAGAGCTTCGATCCTGCGGCGCTGCTGCAGGCCAGGCTTTATCCGGACATGTTCCCCCTCATCCGGCAGGTCCAGATCTGCACCGACTTCGCCAAGGGGGCGATCGCGCGGTTGGCCGGCGAGGAGCCGCCAGCGTGGGCGGACGACGAGGAAACCTTCGCCGGCTTGATCGCCCGGGTGGAGAAGACAGCCGCCTATGTGGGTACGTTTGCCCCTGACCGGATCGATGGATCTGAGGATCGTGAAATCACCCTGGTTCGGCGCGGCCAGAGCAGCATCGTGATGGGACAATCTTACCTGCTCGATCAGGCGATGCCGAACTTCTACTTCCACCTGACGACCGCCTACGCGATCCTGCGGCACAACGGCGTCGAGGTCGGCAAGAAGGACTATCTCGGGACCTCATAGGCGTGCTGACGGAGGGACATCCGCGAGAGGGCCCATGCTCACATCGTGGCCGATTTCTCTGCGAACTTCAGCCATGCGCCAAAGCTCGTCCAGCACCGAACGAAGCAGTGTCCGCAGCGACACGCAGGAGTCGCCTTCGTTGCGGGTCACCGAGTCAGAGGTCGGGTTGACCCTTTCGACCTCCGTCTTCGCCCTGACGATGGGCGTTATTACAACGGGCCTTATCTCGTTCTTTGTCCTCGCCCTTAACCTGGGGTTCTCAAGTAGTTTCCCACTACAATGGCTTCGCGCCAATTGCAGACGTTCGCCGCCGTGCGGGAAGCGGACCTTCTGAGAAGCGCGCGGGCGCAGTGCGTTCGATTCTGGTCGACTGTTGTCGAGGCCCGCGACGCTGAGCGCCGGTGAAGCCTGGCGGCCCGCAGCCCGACTTAAGTCGCGGCGAGCGCCTGCTCGAGATCGGCGATGATGTCGTCGATGTGCTCCAAACCGACGGACAGCCGCACATAACCAGGCGACACGCCGGTGGCGACCTGCGCTTCGACGTCGAGCTGGGAGTGTGTGGTCGAGGCGGGATGAATGGCCAAGCTCCGCGCGTCGCCGATGTTGGCCACGTGATAGAGAAGCTTCAGCCCGTCAATGAACTTGCGGCCCGCGGTGACGCCGCCGGCCAGCTCGAAGCCAACCAGCCCCCCTCGGCCGCCGCTTAGATACCGGTCTGCCCTGACGCGAGCTTCGCCTTCCTGCTGGCTGGGATGGATCACGCGTGTCACGCCAGGGCGGCTCGCTAACCAAGCGGCGACTTTCTCGGCGTTCTCGCAATGGCGCGACATGCGCAGCGGCAGCGTCTCGATCCCTTGAAGGATCTGGAAAGAGTTGAACGGCGAGATTGCAGCGCCGAGGTCGCGCAGCATGACCGTACGGGCCCGCAGGATATATGCGATGGGACCGAGCGGCTTCACAGCCTGCGTCCACACCGCACCATGGTACGAGGCGTCTGGTCCGTTGAGGGACGGCTGGCGGTCGCCAGCGGCCTCCCAATCGAAACTGCCACTGTCGACGATAAGGCCGCCGATCGAGGTCCCGTGTCCGCCGAGATACTTGGTCGCCGAATAGACCACGATCGCCGCGCCGTGCGCGAAGGGCCTGCACAGTAGGGGCGCGGCTGTGTTGTCCATGATCAGGGGCACACCCAGCGCACGCCCGATGGCTGCGACCTCGGCGATCGGGAAGACCTCCAGCCTTGGGTTCGGCAAGGTCTCGGCATAGTAGGCGCGCGTGCGGGCATCGGTAGCGCGGCTGAAGTTCTCCGGCTCCGCGGGATCGACGAACCGGACCTCGATCCCCTGATCGCGCAGCGTGTTGGCGAACAGGTTCCAAGTCCCGCCATAGAGCGCCGTCGAACTGACGACATTGTCCCCGGCGCGGCAGAGGTTCTGCAAGGCCATGGCCGACGCCGCCTGCCCGGATGCCACGCCCAGGGCCGCTACGCCGCCCTCAATCGCCGCGACGCGCTTCTCGAGGACGTCTGTCGTGGGGTTCATGATCCGGGTGTAGATATTGCCCAACTCCTGCAGGGCGAACAGCGCCGAGGCGTGCTCGGTGTCGCGGAACTGGTAGGACGTTGTCTGGTGAATCGGCACCGCGACCGAGCCCGTGGAAGGATCGGCGCGCCAACCGGCATGCAGCGCCAGGGTCTCAGGGTGCAGTTCGCGCTCAGACATGACTCTACTCCGTTCTAGGCAACGCTCGAAACGCACCGCTCGCAGCTTTTGAGCGCCTCGGCAACCAACCTGAGTTGGTTGCGATAGAACGCCGTCGTGAGGCCTACCGTCACTCAGGCGAGATCGCCTTAGCCTGGGCGAACGAGATGCTGCAAGAACACGATGATCGGCGCGTTCGTCGCCCAAGCCGGCCGTCAACGCGGCGAAGGAGGCTG
>NZ_JANOCX010000277.1:0-16581 GCF_031412415.1 Phenylobacterium sp. | reverse complement strand
GCTCGTTCCAGTTTCTTTCGATCACGTAGAGATGTCCCTCGAAACGCAGGATCGCCGGACGCGAAATCGCGGTCCGGCGCAGGGAGAGTGTCGTACTTTAGTACTCAGACGCGCCGGCGCTTGGGCGGCCGGCAGCCGTTGTGCGGAATGGGGGTCACGTCACGGATGGTGGTGATCGTCATGCCGACCGACTGCAGAGCGCGAAGCGCCGATTCACGGCCCGAACCCGGACCCGAAACGTTGACTTCCAGCGTCTTGACGCCGTGTTCAGCCGCCTTCTTGCCGGCGTCCTCGGCCGCCATCTGGGCGGCGTAAGGCGTCGACTTCCGGGAGCCCTTGAACCCCATCATGCCCGCGGACGACCACGAGATGGTGTTCCCCTGCGCGTCGGTGATGGTGATCATCGTGTTGTTGAACGAGGCGTTCACGTGGGCGACGCCCGAGGTGATGTTCTTGCGCTCGCGACGTTTGACGCGCGTCGGTTCCTTGGCCATCGACTAAGCTCTCTTACTTCTTCTTGCCGGCGATCGGCTTGGCCGGGCCCTTGCGGGTGCGAGCATTGGTGTGAGTGCGTTGGCCGCGGACCGGCAGACCCTTGCGGTGACGCAGGCCGCGATAGCAGGCCAGGTCCATCAAACGCTTGATGTTGACCGCGGTGTCGCGACGCAGATCGCCCTCGACCATATAGTCGCGGTCGATGGTCTCGCGGATTTGCAGGACTTCCGCATCGGTGAGCTGATTGACGCGGCGCGCGTCCTCGATGCCAACCTTGCTGACGATCTCGGCGGCTTTCGCCTGGCCGATGCCATGGATGTACTGCAGCGCGATAACGACGCGCTTGTTAGTCGGAATGTTGACGCCAGCGATACGGGCCACGCGTAGATTCTCCTGGTCACGCAGAGAAGCGCGAACGGCGCCCCGGCCCAGAATCCCAAGTGGGAAGGCCGGCACGTCTTTCGCGCCCTTTCGCGGAAGCGCACCGTTATAGGGAACGTTGCGTTTCCGTCAATGGCGCAATCGCGAGAATTTGAACCTTTTCAGGCTCCACGCGATCACGAGGGCTAATGTCTACTGGCGCGGGGCGTCTAGGGCCTTGTCGATGCCGGCAGATACGTCTTCGATCGAACCCATGCCGTCCACTTCCACGAGTTTCCCGTGGTTTTGGTAGTAGGGCAGCAGCGGAGCGGTCTGGTCGTTGTAGGCCGCGAGCCTCACCTTGAAGCTCTCGGGATTGTCGTCGGGACGGCCGGACTCGGCGAATCGGCCGGCCACCCGCTCCAGAAGTTGTTCGTCATCGACCTTGAGGCGGACCACTAGGTCGATTCGGGCGCCGCGCTGCTCCAGCATGACGTCCAGGGCCTTGGCCTGGGCCAAGGTACGGGGAAATCCGTCGAAGATCGCGCCGCCGGCGGCCTCGGCTTCCGGCAGGCGCTCCTCGATCAGGGCGACGACGATCTCGTCGGTGACCAGCTCGCCGCGCTCCATGACGCCGGCCACCCGCTGGCCGAGCTCGGTGCCCGAGGCGATCGCGGCGCGCAGCATGTCTCCAGTGGAGAGCTGAACCATCTTTCGGCTATCCACCAGGCGCTTGGCCTGGGTGCCCTTCCCCGCCGCCGGCGGGCCGAACAAGATCAAATTCATCGCTTAAATATTCCCCTCCCCGCCGGTCGTTCCCATTCGGGCCGGCCTAATAGCAAGCGCTCTCCTATCGAGCTCCGCGGCCCCCGCGCAGCTTCGACTTCTTGATCAGGCCTTCGTACTGGTGGGCCAGGAGATGCGACTGGATCTGGGTCACGGTGTCCATGGTGACGCTCACCACGATCAGCAGCGACGTGCCGCCCAGATAGAACGGCGCCTTGTAGAAGCCGATCAAGGCTTCCGGCAGCAGGCAGACCAGGGTGATGTAGGCCGCCCCGATGACCGTCAACCGGGTGAGCACATAGTCCAGATACTCGGCGGTGCGCTTGCCTGGCCGGATGCCCGGCAGGAAGCCGCCATACTTGCGGAGGTTCTCGGCGGTGTCGTCGGGATTGAAGACGACCGAGGTGTAGAAGAAGCAGAAGAACACGATCAGGGCGCCGTACAGCACCATGAACGCCGGCTGGCCGTGCTGCAGCGCGCCGACCGCCGAGGGCAGCCATTGCCCCCAGGCCGGCAGCTCAGCGGTCGTCAGGAAGCTGAGCGCCGTGGTCGGCAGCAGCAGCAGGGACGAGGCGAAGATCGGCGGGATGACGCCGGCGGTGTTGATCTTCAGCGGCAGGAACGAGGTGTCGCCGCCGAACATGCGGTTGCCCTGCTGGCGCTTCGGATATTGGACCAGCAGGCGGCGCTGCGAGCGTTCCATGAACACGATGGCGAAGACCACGGCGATGGCCAGGACGATGATCGCCAGCATGGCGAAGCCCGACAGCGAGCCGGTCCGCGTCATGGAGAACATCTGCCACACGCCGCGCGGCAGGACCGCCACGATGCCAGCGAAGATGATCAGCGAGACGCCGTTGCCGACGCCGCGCGCGGTGATCTGCTCGCCCATCCACATCAGCAGCAGGGTGCCGCCGGTGAGCGTCACGACCGTCGAGACCAGGAAGAAGACGCCGGGATTCAGCACCAGGCCAGGGCTGGATTGCAGCCCCGTGGCGATGGCGAAGGACTGGAACAGGGCCAGGACCACGGTCAGGTAGCGCGTGTACTGGTTGAGCTGCTTGCGCCCCGCCTCCCCGCCTTCCTTCTTCAGCTTCTCCCACGGCGGATAGACCGTCTGCAGGAGCTGAACGATGATCGAAGCCGAGATGTAGGGCATCACGTTCAGCGAGAAGATCGCCATCCGTTCGACGGCGCCCCCGGAGAACATGTTGAACATGCCCAGGATGCCCTGGCTCTGGCCGGTGAAGGCCTGGGCGAAGGCGACCGGATCGATGCCGGGGATCGGGATATAGGTCCCCAGCCGGTAGGCGATCAGCGCCCCCAAGGTGAACCAGATGCGCTGGTGAAGTTCGGTCGCCTTCTGGAAGGCGCCGAAGTTCATGTTTGCTGCGAGCTGTTCGGCGGCCGAAGCCATGTAGTTCCCCAGACGTTCAGGACCGGTCGTACATAGGGTGTCCGTCCTGCGCTGTCATCCGGTCCCCCGCTTGGGCGACCGGATGGCCAGAGTCATGTCCCCGCCAGGCGGGGACGGACGGCGTTATTCGGCGGCTTCAGCAACGACGGGCGCGGTCAGGGTGACCTTGCCGCCAGCCTTCTCGACCGCGGCCTTGGCGGCGGCGGACGCGGAATAGACCGTGATGTCGATCTTGGTGGTGATCTCACCCTTGCCCAGCAGGCGCAGGCCGTCCTTCTTGCGACGCACCACGCCCGCGGCGATTAGCACGTCGGCGTCGATGGCCTTCTTGGCGTCGAGCTTGCCGGCGGCGATCGCCTGCTCGAGACGCCACAGGTTCACTTCGGCGAACTGCTTGGCGAAGGGGTTGTTGAAGCCGCGCTTGGGCATGCGCATGTGCAGCGGCATCTGGCCGCCTTCGAAGCCGGCGATGGCGACGCCGGAGCGGGCCTTCTGGCCCTTGACGCCGCGGCCGGCGGTCTTGCCCTTGCCCGAACCCGGGCCACGGCCGACGCGCATGCGGTTCTTGGTCGAACCGGGCGCGGGCGAAAGTTCGTTGAGCTTGGTCATGTGACGCCTCTCCTTGGAGATCTGTCGCCCAGGCGCTTGCCCGGACTCGGCTGATGTTGAGCGGCCGCCGAAACGGCCGAAGAGGCGACGCTTTTGGCGCCGCCTCTCCTAATCGTCCAGTCGAAAGACCTTAGCCTTCGACCACTTCCACCATGTGCTGGACCTTGGCGATCATCCCGCGAACCGACGGGGTGTCCTCCAGGACCGACACGCGGCCGATCTTGTTGAGGCCCAGGCCCGCGAGGGTCGCGCGCTGGTCCTGCTTGCGGCGAATGGGGCTCGCCGTCTGACGAACGGTCACCTTAGCCATGACTTACTCTCCGTCGGCGGCGGCGACGGCCGAGGCGCCGTCGGCGCGGCGGCCAAGGACGTCAGCGACCTTCTTGCCGCGCTTGGCGGCGACCTGGCGAGGCGAAGACTGAGCCTTCAGCGCCTCGAAGGTCGCGCGCACCATGTTGTAGGGGTTCGACGAACCGACCGACTTGCCCACGACGTCCTGGATGCCCAGGGTTTCGAGAACAGCACGCATCGGACCGCCGGCGATGACGCCGGTGCCGGGAGGCGCGGCGCGAACCATGACCTTGCCGGCGCCCCAACGGCCATTGCCGTCGTGGTGCAGGGTGCGGCTCTCGCGGAGCGGCACGCGGATCATGGTCTTCTTGGCTTCCTCGGTCGCCTTGCGGATGGCTTCCGGCACTTCACGCGCCTTGCCATGGCCGAAGCCGACGCGGCCCTTCTGATCGCCCACCACCCTCAAGGCGGCGAACGAGAAGCGGCGGCCGCCCTTCACGGTGGCGGCGACGCGGTTGATGTGCACCAGCTTTTCGACGATGTCGCTGTCGGCGCGCTCTTCCTGCGGAGCGCCCCGGTTGCGGTCCCGGCGTTGACCGCCTTCGCCGCCTTGTGAGTTTCCACGAGCCATCTGGGTACCCCTAGAAGTTCAAGCCGGCTTCGCGCGCGGCGTCGGCCAGCGCTTTCACCCGGCCGTGATAGATGTAGCCGCCACGATCGAAGACGACGTCCTTGACGCCCTTTTCGATGGCGCGTTGGGCCACGAGGGCGCCGACGCGGGCGGCGGCGTCCTTGTCCGAGCCCTTGGCCGTCTTCTCGCCCTCTTCGAGGGTGGAGGCGGCGGCCAGGGTCACGCCGCGCTCATCATCGATGACCTGGGCGTAGATATTCTTGGACGAGCGGAAGACCGACAGACGCGGCCGGCCGTTCGCCACGGACCGCAGACGGATGCGGTTGCGCTCGGCGCGCCGCTTGGCGGTGTCACGGGGTTTAAGAGCCATGGCCTACTTCTTCTTGCCTTCCTTGCGGCGAACCTTCTCGCCGGCGTAGCGGACACCCTTGCCCTTGTAGGGCTCCGGCGGACGCAGACGACGGATTTGCGAGGCGATTTCGCCCACGACCTGCTTGTCGATGCCCGAGATCTTGATCTCGGTCTGCTTCGGCGTGGCGAAGGTGACGCCTTCAGGCGGCGGCACGTCCACGTCGTGGCTGAAGCCCAGCTGCATGGAGAGCGCATTGCCCTTCATCGCCGCGCGATAGCCGACGCCGACCAGTTCCAGCGTGCGCTCGAAACCGTCCGTCACACCCTGCACCATGTTGGCGATCAGGGTGCGCGAAAGGCCCCACATGGCTTGCGCCCGCGTGGTGTCGACCCGCTTGGTCAGGAGAAGCTCGGCGCCTTCCTGCTTGATTTCGATCTCTTCGGCCACGGTCCAGGAGAGTTGGCCCTTGGGCCCCTTCACCGTCACCGTCTGACCGTCGATGGTGACCGTCACCCCAGAGGGTACGGCGACCGCCTTCTTTCCGATACGCGACATATCAGTAGACCCGGCAAAGGACTTCGCCGCCCACGTTCGCGTCACGCGCGGCCGTGTCCGACATGACGCCCTTCGGCGTCGACAGGATCGAGATCCCGAGGCCGTTCTTGATCGGCTTCAGGTCCTTGATCGACGAATAGACCCGACGGCCCGGCTTCGACACGCGGCGGATCTCAACGATCACCGGCTGTCCGTCGAAGTACTTCAGCTCGATCTCGAATTCCGGGAAAGCGCCCGGCTTCTCGACCATCTGATAGCCGCGGATGTAGCCTTCCTCGGCGAGCACATCGAGGACGCGCGCGCGCATCTTCGAGGCCGGCGTGGAAACCTTCGAACGGCCGCGGGTCGCGGCGTTCTTGATGCGGGCGATCATATCGCCAACGGGGTCGTTCACCATTGGACCCTCCTCACCAGCTCGACTTAACGAGGCCAGGAATCTGGCCCATGGAACCCAGGTCGCGCAGGGCGATCCGGCTCATCCGCAGTTTGCGGTAGTAGGCGCGCGGGCGACCCGTGACTTCGCACCGGTTACGGATGCGGGTCTTGGACGAGTTGCGCGGCAGCTCGGCGAGCTTCAGCCGGGCTTCGAAGCGTTCTTCGAGCGGCAGGGACTCGTTGTTGGCGATCGCCTTGAGGGCTTCCCGCTTGGCGGCGAATTGCTTCACCAGCTTGCGGACCATCTCATTGCGGTTGACGGCGCTTTTCTTGGCCATTTTCTCTTTCCTTCCCGCCGCTTACGCTTGAGCTTGAACGAACGGGAACTGGAATTCCTTCAGAAGCAAGCGAGCTTCGTCATCGGTCTTCGCAGTCGTGGCGACAATGATGTCCATGCCCCACATTTGGTCGATCTGGTCGTAGTTGATCTCCGGGAACACGATGTGCTCCTTCAGACCCATGGCGTAGTTGCCGCGACCGTCGAACGAAGTCGGCTTGAGGCCCCGGAAGTCCCGCACCCGCGGCAGCGCGATGGTGATGAGACGGTCGAGGAACTCGTACATGCGGTCCTTGCGAAGCGTCACCTTGGCGCCGATCACCATGCCTTCGCGCAGCTTGAAGCCGGCGATGGAGTTGCGCGCCTTGGTGGTCACCGGCTTCTGGCCGGCGATCTTCGTCAGGTCGGCGATGGCGGCGTTGATCTTCTTGGAGTCAGACACCGCTTCGCCGATCCCCATGTTCAGGACGATCTTGTCCAACTTGGGGATCTGCATTTCGTTGGTATAGCCGAACTGCTCCTTCATCACCGCGCGGATGCGCGTGCGATATTCGGACTTCAGCCGCGGCTCATAAGGTTGCTCAGCCATTGATCACCTCACCGGTCGTCTTGGCGACGCGGACCTTCTTGTCGCCTTCGACCCGGAAACCGACACGGGTCGGCTTGCCCTTGGAGTCCACGATGGCGACGTTCGAGACGTGCAGCGCGGCTTCCTTGTTCTTGATGCCGCCCTGCGGGTCGGATTGCGTCGGACGGGTGTGACGCTGAACCATGTTCAGGCCTTCCACGACGACGCGCTCGTCCTTGGGCAGAACCTTCAGGACATTGCCTTGGCGGCCCTTGTCCTTGCCGGCGAGGACCACGACGCGGTCCCCCTTCTTGATCTTCGCGGCCATCACAGCACCTCAGGAGCGAGCGAGATGATCTTCATGTGGTTCTTGGCGCGCAGTTCACGGGGAACCGGGCCGAAGATCCGCGTGCCGATCGGCTCGCTCTGCTTGTTCACGATGACGGCGGCGTTCTTGTCGAAACGGATCACCGAGCCGTCCTTGCGCTTGATCGCCGAGGACGTGCGCACGACGATCGCCTGCAGCACGTCGCCCTTCTTCACGCGACCGCGCGGAATGGCTTCCTTGACGGAGACGACGATCTTGTCGCCCACGCCGGCGTAACGACGGCCAGCGCCGCCGAGCACCTTGATGCACATCACACGACGCGCGCCGGAATTGTCGGCGACTTCGAGGTTAGTCTGCATCTGGATCATAGGATCAGACCTTCCTTACGACGCGGCTTGGGAGGCGCCCTTAGGCAGCGCTTCCCAGGTTTTGGTTTTCGACTTGGGCGCGCATTCGATGATGCGGGCGACCTCGCCGGCCTTGTAGGCGTTGGCCTCGTCATGGGCGTGGTACTTCTTCGACCGACGAACGGTCTTCTTCAGCACCGGATGCAGGAAGGTCCGCTCGACCTTCACCACGATCGTCTTGTCACCCTTGTCGGAGACGACGACGCCTTCGAGAATTCGCTTGGGCATGTTCGTTGTCTCCTTAGGCCGCGGTCTGCTTGGAGCGCAGGACGGTCTTGATCCGCGCGATGTCCTTGCGGACCTGGTCGACGCGGTGGGTCTTCTCAACCTGGCCCGTCGCCGCCTGGAAGCGCAGGTTGAACTGCTCTTTCTTCAGGCTCAGCAGGTTCTCGCTGAGTTGGTCGGGCGTCATGCCCCGGATGTCGTCGATCTTCATCACGCGGCCTCCGCCACAGGGGCGTCGATCCGGGTGACGATGCGGGTCTTCACCGGAAGCTTCGCCGCGCCGAGGCGCAGGGCTTCACGGGCCACATCGTCCGGCACGCCGTCGATTTCAAACATGATACGGCCGGGGTGAACGCGCGCGGCCCAGTACTCGACCGCGCCCTTGCCCTTACCCATCCGCACTTCCGCCGGCTTATCGGTGACCGGCACGTCCGGGAAGATCCGGATCCACACGCGGCCTTGGCGCTTCATCTGGCGAGTGATCGCCCGACGAGCGGCTTCGATCTGACGCGCGGTGATGCGTTCCGGCTCAACGGACTTGAGGCCATAGGAACCGAAGGTCAGCGAGAAGCCACCCTTCGCCGTTCCGTGGATCTTGCCCTTGAACTGCTTGCGGTACTTGGTCTTTTTCGGAGACAGCATGGCTCTACCCTAGGCTCCAGCTTGCTCGCGGCGGTCACGACGACCGCGATCGGGACGGTCGCCCGAACGGTCACGACCGCCGCCTTCGCCGGCCGGGCCGGATTCGGTGGCCAGGCGCTTGTCCAGCGCCATCGGATCGTGGTCGAGAACTTCGCCTTTGAAGACCCACACCTTCACGCCGATGATGCCGTAGGTCGTCTTGGCTTCGGTGACGCCGTAGTCGATGTCGGCGCGCAGCGTGTGACGCGGCACCCGGCCCTCGTGATACGATTCAGCGCGGGCGATTTCCGCGCCGCCGAGGCGACCCGAGACTTCGATGCGCATGCCCTTGGCGCCCAGACGCATGCCGCTTTGCAGCGCACGCTTCATGGCGCGGCGGAAAGCCACGCGACGCTCGAGCTGCTGGGCGATGTTCTCAGCCACCAGTTGAGCGTCGGTCTCGGGCTTGCGGATCTCGATGATGTTCAGGTGAACTTCACCCTGAGTCATCGCCGCGATGTCCTTGCGCAGCTTCTCGATGTCCGCGCCCTTCTTGCCGATGATGACACCGGGGCGGGCCGCATAGATCGTGATCCGGCACTTCTTGTGCGGACGCTCGATGATGATGCGCGAGACGCTGGCCTGATACAGGCGCTTCTTCAGGTTCTTACGGATCTTCAGGTCTTCGTGGAGCATCCGACCGTAGTCCGGGCCGTCGGCGAACCAACGGCTGTCCCAGGTGCGATTGATGCCGAGGCGAAGCCCGACCGGATTTACTTTTTGACCCATCAGGCGGCCTCACCCAATTCGCGGACCACGATGGTGATCTCGCTGAACGGCTTTTCGATGCGGGAAGCACGACCGCGAGCGCGGGCGGCGAAGCGCTTCATAACCAGGTTCTTACCCACGAAGGCCTCGGACACGACAAGGTTGTCGATGTCGAGGTTGTGGTTGTTCTCAGCGTTCGAGATCGCCGAATAGAGCGCCTTGCGCACGTCGCGCGCGATGCGCTTGTGGCTGAACTCGAGCTCGTTCAGGGCCCGCTGCACCTTGAGGCCGCGGATCGACTGAGCGACCAGGTTCAACTTGCGGGGGCTGGTGCGGAGAGTCGTCACCTTGGCCATCGCCTCGACGCCGGTGAGCCGGCGCGCTTTTGCTTGCTTAGCCATGGCTACTTCCTCTTGGCCTTCTTGTCGGCCGCGTGGCCCGGGAAGTACCGGGTGGGGGCGAATTCACCGAGCTTCATGCCGACCATGTCTTCACTGACCAGGACGGGCACATGCTTTTGGCCGTTGTGCACGCCGAAGGTCAGGCCGACGAACTGCGGCATGATGGTGGAGCGACGCGACCAGGTCTTGATCACATCCTTGCGGCCGGAACCTTGGGCGGTTTCGGCCTTCTTGAGCAGGTATCCGTCGACGAACGGACCTTTCCAGACGGAACGGGTCATGGCTTAGCGAGCCTTCCGAGCGTGGCGCGAACGGATGATGTACTTATCCGTCGCCTTGTTAGAACGGGTCTTGGCGCCCTTGGTCGGCTTGCCCCACGGGGTCACCGGGTGGCGACCGCCGGAGGTGCGGCCTTCACCGCCGCCGTGCGGGTGGTCGACCGGGTTCATGACGACGCCGCGGACGTGCGGGCGGAAGCCCATGTGGCGGACGCGGCCGGCCTTGCCGAGAACTTGGTTCATATGATCCTGGTTCGAGACGGCGCCGATGGTGGCCATGCAGGTATCCTGCACCATGCGCAGCTCGCCCGAGTTCAGGCGGATCTGAGCATAACCGCTGTCGCGGCCGACCAGCTGAGCGTAGGCGCCGGCGGAACGGGCGATCTGCCCGCCCTTGAGGGGCTTCAGCTCGACATTGTGGATGATCGTGCCGATCGGCATGCCGCGCAGCGGCATGGCGTTGCCCGGCTTCACGTCGGCCTTTTCAGCCGCGATCACCACGTCGCCGGCCTTCAGGCGCTGCGGGGCCAGGATGTAGGCCAGCTCACCATCGTCGTACTTGATCAGCGCGATGAAGGCGGTGCGGTTCGGGTCGTACTCGAGACGCTGGACGGTCGCCGGCACGTCGAACTTGCGACGCTTGAAGTCGACCACGCGATAGAGGCGCTTCGCGCCGCCGCCGCGGAAGCGGACCGCGATACGGCCACCGCCGCCACGACCGCCCGACTTGGTCAGACCTTGGACGAGCGACTTTTCCGGCTTGCCCTTGTGGAGCTCGGACCGGTCGACCAGGACCAGGCCGCGACGGCCGGGAGAGGTCGGATTGAATTGCTTCAAGGCCATTTGACTAGAGCCCCGTGGTGATGTCGATGGACTGGCCTTCGGCCAGGGTCACGACAGCTTTCTTGACGTCGTTACGACGACCGGGACGGCCACGGAAACGCTTGGTCTTGCCCTTGACGACCAGGGTGTTGACCTTGGTGACATTGACTTTGAACAGCGCCTCGACGGCCGCGGCGATTTCGTCCTTGGACGCGTCCAGGGCGACCCGGAACACCACCTTATTCTGCTCGGACAGCAGGGTGGCCTTTTCCGTGATCACCGGCGACAGGATCGCGTCGTAGTGGCGGGCGACTGGGTCGGCCATTACGCGGCTTCCTTCTCGGCATAGCGCGCGTTGATCGCTTCGACCGCGTCCTTGGTGAGGACGAGGGTGTGGCGACGCAGCACGTCATAGACGTTCAGGCCGGCGTTCGGCAGCACGTCCACGTTGGGAATGTTGCGGGCGGCGAGCTTGAAGTTCGCGTCCACTTCGGCGCCGGCGATGACCAGCGCGTTCTTCAGACCCATCTTGGACAGCGTGGCGCGGAGGCCGGCGGTCTTCGGATCGGAGAGGGTCACGCTGTCGACGATGACCAGCGAGCCCGACTTCACCTTGGAGCTGAGCGCGTGGCGAAGGCCAAGAGCCCGGAACTTCTTGGTCAGGTCGAATGCGTGGCTGCGGACCACGGGACCGTGGGCCTTGGCGCCGCCGACGAACTGGGCCGCACGGCGCGAACCGTGACGGGCGCCGCCGGTGCCCTTCTGCTTGTACATCTTCTTGCCCGTGCGAGAGACCTCGTTACGGACCTGAATCTTGTGGGTGCCGGCGCGACGCTTGGCGAGCTGCCAGGTCACGACCCGCTGCAGGATGTCCCCACGGATTTCTTCGATGCCGAAGACGGCGTCGGACAGTTCGATCGAACCACCCTTCGAGCCGTCGAGCTTGATGACGTCGAGTTTCATTATTGGTCTTCGCCCCCAGCTTCGGCCGGAGCCTCTTCAACAGCCGGAGTCTCGGCGACCGGAGCCGCCGCGGCTTGACCGGCCTTGCGGAACGCGCCCGGGAACGGGACGTCCGCCGGACGGGCCGACTTCACCGCGTCGCGGATCTTCACGTAGGAGCCTTCCGTACCGGGTACGGCGCCCTTGATGAGGATCAGGCCGCGCTCGGTGTCGACGCGCCAGACAGTGACGTTCAGGGTGGTGACGGTTTCCTGGCCGAGGTGGCCGGCCATCTTCTTGCCCTTGAAGGTCTTGCCAGGATCCTGGCGCTGACCGGTCGAGCCGTGGGCCCGGTGGGAGACGGACACCCCGTGGGTGGCCCGCATGCCGCCGAAGTTCCAGCGCTTCATGGCGCCCTGGAAACCCTTACCGACCGTGGTTCCCGTGACGTCGACCTTCTGGCCGGCGAGGAAGTGGTCGGCGGTGAGCTCGGCGCCCACGTCGATCAGGTTGTCCTCGGTCACGCGGAACTCGGCGAGTTCGTGCTTCGGCTCGACTTCACCCTTGGCGAAGTGGCCGCGCATGGCCTTGGAGGTGTTCTTCGGCTTCTTGGCGCCGGCCCCGAGCTGGAGCGCGACATAGCCGTCTTTATCCTGGGTCCGCTGAGCGGTGACCGAACAGCCTTCGAGGCTGAGGACGGTCACCGGCACATGGGTTCCCGCTTCATCGAAGAAGCGCGCCATGCCCAGTTTCTTGGCGATCACACCGGTACGCATCGGTAGGACCCCTTAAAGCTTGATCTCGACGTCCACGCCGGCGGACAGGTCGAGCTTCATGAGCGCGTCCACGGTCTGCGGGGTGGGGTCGACGATATCGAGCACGCGCTTATGCGTGCGGATTTCGAACTGCTCGCGCGACTTCTTGTCGATGTGCGGCGAGCGGTTGACGGTGAATTTGTTGATGTGCGTCGGCAGCGGGATAGGCCCGCGGACGGTCGCGCCGGTGCGCTTGGCCGTATTGACGATCTCGCGTGTGGAATGGTCCAGCACGCGGTGATCGAAGGCCTTGAGCCGGATGCGGATGTTCTGACGATCCATATCGCTCTTCAGTTTCCCCTACAGACGGCGGCCCGTCCGCGTGACTTTGACCATTTCAAAGACCAACCCGAACGCCTCGCGAGAGGCGCACGTACGCGTAAGTCCGCAAAAACGAAATAGACCCGCGCGAACCTTCGCGAGGGCCTTGCCCCGAAACCCCAGCTTGCGACTGGCTCCCGGGTCGTTCCGCGAACCGCGTCTGTGCTTCAAATCACTTCGAAGCACACAGCCGGTCCAACAGGAGGCGCGTCTATACGTGCGCGACTCGGTGTCGTCAAGGGCTGCGAAGTCCTCCGACCGCGCTCGCCGACCCTACTGAATGATCCGGTAGGCAGTGAGAGAGCCGGGCATCCAGTTCGGCACGATCAGTTGGTCGCCGACCCGAATGAAGTCGTTCATGAAGCCCTGCGCAGCCTTGGTGTCGAGGATCACGCTGATCGCCCCGCCCCGCCCGACCTCGAACATTCGCCCTGGCCATTCGCTGACCAGGTAGCGGCCGTCGTCCAGGCGGGCCACACCGTCGCCGTCGCCAATGCCCTCAGCCAGCACCGTGATCGCCTTGGTCTTGTAGTCCATGGCCAGGAACTTGCCGGCCATGGTGGTGACGACGAGGCGGTCCTTCTCGGGCGACAGGCCGTTCACGGCCCGGAGCTCCGGCGCCTCCGCCCAGATGACCACGTCGCCCTTCCCCGCCTTGGCGTAGATCCGGGCGTTGGCGGAATCGGAGAACAGCAGGGTCCCGTCCGGCGCGAGCGCCGTGTCGTTCAGGAACTTGGCGCCTGGCGCCGCGTGGGTCTCGATCGCCGCACCGGTGGCGAGATCGATCGCCACCAGGCGGTCGATATCGGTCACGTAGAGCCGGTCATGGGCGAGGACGGCGCCCTTGGGGGCGTGGAGGCCGCTCGCCCATTCCTTTTGGAGCATCTTGCCGTCGCGCGAGACACGGGAGATGAAACCCCGGCCATCCCTGGCGTCGCCCTCCCCCGCCACGTTGGCCACATAGAAGAAGGTCCCGTCGGCGCTGAGCGCCACGCTCTCGGGCGATTCCAGACCTGCCAGGGTCCAGACCGGCTCAAGCCGCGCCGCGGCCTGCGCCGGCCCGCCCTGGACCGCCGCGACGAGCAGCGCGGCCAGGGCGACCACTGAACGGCTAACCGACATTGACGGCGCCGGAGCCGACGATCGCCTTGGAGACGTCGCCTTTGACTTCGCGGACGTGGACGTCGCCGGACCCCGCGATCCGCGCCTTGAGGCTGAGCGCCACGCCATCAAAGTCGACGCCGCCCGACCCTGCGACCGAGACCGTCATGGCGCTGGCCTGGCCGCCGGCCACTTTCACGTCGCCGGAGCCCGCGACCTTGACGTCCAGCGGGCCGGAGACCGAGGCGCTCCAGATGTCGCCTGAGCCCGCGATATCAATTTCCAAGGCGCCGCGAATGGCCTGTGTCTTGATATCGCCCGACCCCGCGACACGCAGGCTCGCCTGCCCCGCTGAGCCGACCTTGGTGTCGCCTGATCCGGCCTGGATGAGCTTCAGGCGGCCCTCGACATTGGCCACCGTCCAGTCGCCGCATCCGGCGTTGGACAGTTCGAGGCTGGCCGACTTGCCCACGGCGCCAAACACAGCGCCGCCCGCCTCGATATCGACGTCCTTCGGCGTGCGGATGACCACCTGAGGCATGTCCTCGAAGCGGTAGGTTTTGCGGCCGACCTGAACGGTGATCTTGCCGTTGTCGGTGTCGCAGTTGCGGATCGAGCGGTCGAGATCGCCGTCGATGATCGTCTTGCCGCCCGTGGTGCGGATTTCGAGCGGCAGGTTGGGGTTGGTGGACAGGATCTCCACCTTGATGTCGCTGCGGGCCTCGGGGATCACGGTGACGCGGGCCACCGCATCCTTGATCTCGACCTCTGCCGCATAAGCCGCGCCGGCCGCCAGGGTCAGGCCGAGACCCGCGATAAGTGCCTGAAGACGCATCGGTCCCCTCCGTCTTGTGTTGAACAACCCACAAGGACGGTAGGCGGCGCGACCCCCGGGGTCAGCTTAATTCGAGGTCATGACCTGGACGTCATCTTGGCGGGGTTTCGAAGAGCTTCAGCGCCCGTTCGTGGCGCCACTGCTCGCGGGCCTTGTCGCTTCCGGCCACCAGGTCGGCGCAGGGACCGGGACGCGGGACCTCCGCCCCGATCTGACCCGCGCAGGCCTTGGCGGGGCGGCGGTATAGGTTCGGGTCGCTCCAAAGCCCCTCCCCCGTCAGGAACGAGAAGGCCAGAGCATTGCGCGCCGAGCGCTTCAGGTCGTCGTAACTGGCCCCCTGTTCCTGCACGGCGCGGGCGTACTCCCCGGACAGGTCGATGCGCAGGATCCCGGCGTCGTAGGTGGAGAGACTGACCGGCACGCCGCGCTGGCGAAGCCACCGATAGGGATGCTGTTCGCCCGACAGCTCGAGGATGATGTGGTTGGAGGTCAGGTTGACCTCCACCAGCACGCCCTTGGCCGCCATCTCCGCGGCCAGGACCTCGGCGCCATCCTCATGGGGCAGGTCGATTCCGTGACCTATCCGCCGGGCGCCGGCGATCCGCACCGCCTCGGCGATATGGAAGCGCAGATCTTCCGGGGTGGCGTACTTTAAGGTGAGCTCCCCGGCGTGCAGAGCCACCGGCGTCTTCACGCCCCGCCCGGTCAGCGCCTCGACCATCTTCATGTGCAGCCGATAGTGGGTGAGCGAGGCCGGATCGTCCTCGGGCGCCACCATCTGCAGCCCGACCCAGCGCCTGTCGGCGGCCACCAGGGCCACGCCCAACTGGAGCTGGGCGAACGTGACTTCCGGCGGCAGGACACGGATCGTCTGCATCAGAAAGCGGACCGTGACCTGGCAGCCCTTGGCCGCCTGCGGCGTGCCGCACTTCAGGATCTCACGGGCACGGCCCTCGCTGGCGTCGGTCTCGGCGATGGCCGCGGCGACCAGCCTGTCGAGCCCGCCCGCCGCGTTGGCCGCCTGCTGCGCCGCGAGATCGCCGCCCTTCCAGCCGACCCGCAGGCCCAACGCATAGGCGCCCGCGCCCTGGGGCGTGGTCATGGCCTCAATATAGAAGGTGTTCTGCGCCGCCAGGCTCTCCATCACGGCGGCCAAGACATCGCCAGAACGCTTGCTGCTGGCCGCGCCGAAGCGGCTGAACGACCCAAAGAACTGGTCATGGCCCGACCGGTCGCGGAAGCCCGGATGGCGAGTGCTGAAGCTGTCGATCAGGGCGACCCGCGTCTCGGGATCGGTCACGGCCGCCGCGGCGGACTTGTAATCGGCCGTCGCGGGACAGGCCAGGCGGACGGCCAGGGCTTTGAGGTCGACGCAAAATCCATCCTCGACAGCCCACTGGAGCAAGGTCTCGGGGAAGACCGCCGCGCTAATGTGATTGTGCAGCTCGCCGCCCTTGGGCATGGCCTTGGTGAAGGCGATGAGCTCGCCCGCCGTCATGGCCGAAAGGTCCGGAGCGGCCTGGGCCGTTCCGCAGGTGAGCGCCAGGGCCAGGCCCGTCGTCCAGTTCCGCAACGCCCCGATCATGCCCCGTCTCCTTTGCCGCAAGCGGCCCGAGGCGGGGAGTCGAGTCAAGATGGACTCCATGCGGATGAGGGGAACACAGGCTCGCCCACTCCCTCGCTGCTGATGGCCGGGGTGGGGATTGGGCGCCCCGCGCCCAAAAGAAAAGGCCGCCCGGGTTTCCCTGGGCGGCCTGATCTTTGATCTGGGTGGATCGTCTATTCGACGATCTTGGCCACGACGCCGGCGCCGACGGTGCGGCCGCCTTCGCGGATGGCGAAGCGCAGGCCCTGGTCCATGGCGATCGGGGTGATCAGCTCGACGTCCAGCTCGGCGTTGTCGCCGGGCATGATCATCTCAACGCCTTCCTTGAGCTTGAT
>NZ_JANOCX010000276.1:0-3338 GCF_031412415.1 Phenylobacterium sp. | reverse complement strand
CTCGAGGACGAGGACGAGGACGAGTTCGACGAGTCCGAGATCGAGGGCCTTCCCGACGAGGGCGACGACGACCGCTAGAAACCGGGAACCGCGGCGCGACCAAAAAGCCCGCTCGGCGGGCTTGATCGCGCGGGGCCGTTTGACTAGGTTCCGCGCCTCCCGGCCGACCGGGACCTGAAGACCTCGGGGCTATAGCTCAGTTGGTAGAGCGCTTGAATGGCATTCAAGAGGTCAGCGGTTCGACTCCGCTTAGCTCCACCATGGAGGCCCGCAGTGAAAGCTGCGGGCCTTCGCCTTTATGGCCCCGTTGAAACTCACCCCGCGCCTCACCAAATAGAGTCCAACCGGGACTTCGCGCCGCTCGCGGGCGAGGTTCCGGGGAGTCGCTTGGAGCGAGGACTCTGGAATGAACCGGCCGATCGTCTTCGACAGCCCCTTCCTGCTGGGCTTCGACCATACCCGTAGCCTGATCGAGCGCGTGGCCAAGGCCGCCGCCGAGAGCTATCCGCCCTACAATGTGGAGGATCGCGGCGACGGGGCCTTGCGCATCACGCTGGCCGTGGCCGGGTTCACCCCCGACCAGCTCCACGTGACGGTGGAGGATCGGCAGCTCACCATCGCCGGTAAGCGCGAAAGCGCGGGGGAGGAAGCCTATCTGCACCGCGGCATCGCGGCGCGGGGCTTCGTCCGCAGCTTCGTCCTGGCCGACGGAATGACGGTTGAGGGCGCGCTGCTGGAGCACGGCCTGCTGCATATCGACCTGATCCGACCCGAACCTGAACGTCTGGTTCAGCGGATTCCCATCCGCACGGGCGGATAATTCAAGCCAGTTAAGGGGGTCGGCTGAACTTGCGACCGTCGGATGCGTTGCGTTTCACGGAGGTGGTCATGATGACGCCGAATCTTACGACCGAAGCTTTCGCCGCCCTTGGCGGTCCCGATCTCGTCTATGTCCGGCCGATCAAGGCCTCGGAGATCATCGCTTCGACGCCGACCGCCCAGATCCAGGGCTTCGATCTACATCCTGACCAGACCCTCTACGCGGTCCACCGGGCCGACGGTGAGCGCTTGGCGGTGTTGACCGACAAGGAATCGGCCATGGCGGCCGCCCTGGCTCACGAGCTGGCGCCCGTGTCGGTTCACTAGGGATATTTCGCGGCGCCTAGGCCGCCGCGGACGGCCGTTCCTGCACCAGCAGCGCGTGGATCGCGTCGGCGGTCCGCGCCTTGCGCAGATGATCGCGCAGCTCGCCCTGACGCAGCAGGCGCGAGACGCGGGCGAGCGCCCGCAAGTGCTCTGTCGAGGCGCTGGGCGGGGCGAACAGGGCGAAAATCAGATCCACCGGTTGATCGTCCACGGCGTCGAAGTCCACCGGCTGGTCCAGGCGAATGAACACGCCGCGCATGCGGGTCAGGCCGTCCAGACGCGCATGAGGCGCGGCGACGCCGTATCCGACCCCTGTCGAGCCCGCCAGTTCTCGCTCGGCCAGGGCGTCAAGGATCACTCCGGCGTCGATGCCGAAGTTGCGCGCGGCGACCTCGGCCACCAGGGCGAGGACCTTGCGCTTGTTGGGCGCGGCCGCCCGCGCCGCGATCGCGGCGCGGTCCAGGATTTCGCCAATCTGCATAACGTGTGACGCCCAACAAATGGCCCCGGCCGCACCATCAGGCTGGGGAACGCCGGAAACCCGGAGCCTAAGCTCCGGTTCCGTTCAGCGCGTTCCCATTCACGGATTTTGTGCGTTCTGGGTCGATCCAGCCGATATTCCCGTCAGGCCGGCGGTACACCACGGACAAGCCCCCGTGAGCGGCGTTCCTAAACACGATTGTCTGCGACTCCGTCAAGTCCAACTCCATCACCGCGCGCGAAACCGTCATCTCGCGAACGGGCCGTTCCGTTTCGGCGATGACCATTCCGGTCGGTGGGGTGTGGCTGGACTGCGGCGTTTCGCCCTCTTCGTCCCAATCCACGTCCTCCTCGCCCTCAGGCGCTCGGATCACGAAATAGGACGCCGTCTCGGCCTGGCGCGCCGTGGCCGCCGCCGAATGACTCTTCAACCGCCGCTTATAGCGACGGATGCGAGTCTCCATCTTGGAGAGCGCGGTGTCGAAGGCCCCATGGGCGTCACCGCCCAGGCCATGGCTTTGCAGCGCCTGGCCCGAAGCCAGTTTCACCGCGCAGTCGACTCGGAAGGAATGACCCTCTCGGCTGACCACGACGTCGGCGTTTCCGCCACGGTCGAAATACTTGCCGATAGAGCCGGTGATTTCGTCGGTGACCCGCTCACGCAGGGCCTCCCCGACGGCGACATGCTTGCCGGAAACCAAGACTTGCATCACCTATCAACGCGCCGCCGCGCGATTGGTGTCAAGCGGCTCCGAACCAGTTCACGAGATGTCGAACACCGTCGATCACCAGGTCGGCGGCCACGAACAGGACCGCCCCGCTCACCGCCGCAAGGCCGTAGCCGACCAGGGCGAAAAGACCGTCCCTCTGGAACAGCGCAAACCCCAGCACCCCGATGGTGAGCGCCGGCAGCAGGTTGCCAAGCGGGATGGGCAGGATCAGCACGAACGACAACAGCGAGCAGATCACGCCGATCACCCGGTCGCCCACGGGGCCGAACAGGAACGTGAGGCGAGGACGCGATACCTTCTCGATGCGCTCGACCGATGGCAGCAGGCGGTCGAAGACCTTTGCCAGGTCCGCGCCGGCGATCCGTCGGTCGTCCACCGCCTTGGGCAGCCAAAGCGTAGCGATGCCCAGGGCGACCTGCGGCGAGAGCAGCAGAAGCGGCGCGCCCAGCAGAGTCGAGGATCCCGGCGGCAGGGGCAGCAGGTTAGGGATGGCGAAAACGAACATCAGGGCGCCGAACGCCCGATGCCCGAAGCGATCGACGATCTCGCCCACGGACAGGCTTTCCCGCGCGCCGAACTCGCGCAGGATTTCGGAGATCGGTTCCTGGCGGTCGGTCGGACCTTGCGGCATTCAGCCCCTCAGCGGCGTGGCGTTACGACAACGCATGAGCCACGAAAAGGATTTGTGCGCGCACGAACGGTTTACAAGCGGCGCCGCTTTGAACTATTTCGCCAGCATGCGTCGTTCGATGATCAAAATCGCGATTAAAACCACCATGCCCGCGGGGCCTGGGGTTCAACGCGTGCACGCCGCGTAGCACCCTAAAGGACCCCGCCGCCAGGACGGGGTCGCCGAATTCTCTTCAGACAGGCTCCCGCTCCTCCGGCCCCACTGGAGACGAGACTCATGCTGTCGACCCTTGAAGCCCCCGCCCGCCCCGCCGGCCAGAAGCTGTTCAACGTCGCTGTCGTCGGCGCCAC
>NZ_JANOCX010000275.1:0-8863 GCF_031412415.1 Phenylobacterium sp. | reverse complement strand
GCCATGTGTCGCTGCCGGCCGCGCTGAAGGGCGGGGCGGCGTCGCACACCCTGTACCTGGCCTATGCGGCCTGGGGGCAGGCGGCCTATTACGGCCATCGGCTGGACAGCGTCCTGACGCCGGAACACGCGGCGCTGGTCGAGCGGCTGTTCGCCGGGGCCAGGCCGAAGGAAATTCTGAGCGCCCTGCCCGCCGATCCCCGGACGATCTTCAACACCGCATTCCTGGAGGCCTACGACCGCGGCGGGGCGCACTGGTACCTGGACACCTTCGCCGCCAACAGCCTGACGGACGTGACGCCGCGCGCGCCGGTTCGGCTGTACTACGGCTCGCAGGACAAGGACGTGGTCCCTCAGGAGGCGTTGAGCGCGGCCAAGGCGATGGCGGCGCGCGGCGCGGACGTGCGTGCCGTGGATGTGGGGCCGGTGGGGCACGACGCCTCGATGCTGGCCGCCGCGCCGTCGATCCTGGCCTGGCTGGCGGAACTGGAGGCGCGCGACTAAGGCGCGCGGCCATTGACGGAGGCCGCCTGCCCATATATTTAAGTGAATGCTTAAATATAGTGCGAGCCACGAACATGCAGTCTGTTCAATCACTTAGCGACAGCTTCGCGGCCCTCGGCGATCCCACCCGGCTGGCGATCCTCGGCCGGCTGGCCAGCGAGGGCGACCTGACCGTGCAGGAGATCGCCCGGCCCTTCGCCATGAGCCTGCCGGCGGTGTCGCAGCACCTGAAGGTGCTGGAGCGCGCCGGGCTGATCGCGCGCGGCCGTGACGGCCAGAAGCGCCCCTGCCGCCTGAACGCCGAACGCCTGGCCGAGACGGCGCGCTGGTTCGATCACACCCGCGCGGCCTGGGACGCGCGGCTCGATCGGCTGGAGCGCTTTCTCGCGGAAACCCCACGACCGACCCTCTCGAAAGGAGACGACAATGAGCCATGACCCCCTCAAGACCTGGGCGCTGGAGCGCGAGTTGGTGCTGTGCCGCGTGCTCGACGCGCCCCGCGCCCGCGTGTTCGAGGCCTTCACCGATCCGGACCAGATCAGGAGCTGGTTCGGGCCGAAGGGCTTCACGACCGAGACCTTGGAGATCGACATCCGCGAGGGCGGCCGCTGGCGGTTCATCTACACCGGCCCGGACGGGACCCGCTGGGAGAACCGCATGGTGTTCCTGCGCATCGACGCGCCAAGGCTGTTGGAGATGGAGCACGGCACGGACATCGACGACGATCCCGCGCGCTTCCACACGACCATCACCTTCGAGGAGCAGAGCGACGGCAAGTGCGTGCTGACCATGCGCCAGCTGCACCCGACCAAGGCGCAGCGCGACGCCGGCCTCGGCTTCGGCGCGGTGGAATATGGGTACCAGACCCTCGACAAGCTCGCGCAGCACCTGGCCGGCGCGACCTAGGTGGGATCTGACACTTAGCGCCCGATCATGGTTATCCGTCGCCCGCCCGGGTGGGCGACGGAGCCTTGCTAACTCGCAGGGTTCCGAAGGGGTAAGAAGGGTGGCTAGCTGAACCGAGGGACAACCCCGGGCGGGGACGTGAAGACCGAGCGCGGACGCCAATTCCTCGTTACAACCCGAAGCGTGATGACGTTCCTAGGGGCCGACCCGCCAATCGCCGTCATTCGGACCTGACGGCAACAGTGCTCTGGAGATCAAGTGCCAAGGCCTAAGAGCGTAAGCGACACCGAGGTGATGGACGCAGCCATCGCGGTCCTGGCCGAGCGAGGCATGGCCGAGTTCACCTTGAGCGACATCGCGAAGAAGGTGGGCCTGTCTCGCGCGACTGTAATTCAGCGCTTCGGCGACCGCTCAGCCATCCTGCGCCGCATCGCGGAGCACGAGGTGGTCGCCACACGCCAGTATCTGGAAAGCCTGGCCGTCGAGACCGGGAGCCGTGGCCTTTGGCGATTCCTCGACGAGATCATCGGTAGCATGGGGCCTGGCGACGGGTTCTCCGTCCGCGCCGCCATCGCGGCGATGGAAGCCCGCGAGCATGACCTGCGCGCCCTGGCCAACGTGCGGTACGAACTGGTCCAGCAGGCCATCATGGCGCGGATTCCAGACCGCCCCGATCGGCAAGAGATCGCGCAGACGGTTCACGCCTTGATCGCAGGGGCCACAATGCAGTGGGTCGCCTCCACGCATCCCGACTTGGCCGCCTATGTGCTCGAGGTCGTAAGCCGCGCCTGTCGCCGCCTTTTCCCTGACTTGCCCCAGGCCAGAAATTGAATATAACCTTCGCGTAGGTTATATAATGTTCCCTCCGGCGGCCAAGTGGTCGCGGAAGGGTCGCGCCGCGTAGGTCCAATTCAATGCGTACTGGAGATAAGTCTATCGACGTCGGCGGCGTGACGCTGGCCGCACAGAGCTTCGGAACAGCGTCACATCCCGCCATCCTGCTCCTCATGGGCTCCACGGCCTCAATGCTGGGCTGGCCCGACGAGCTGTGCCTTGAACTCGCTGCACAGGGGTTCTTCGTCGTTCGCTACGACAATCGAGACACCGGCCTCTCTTCAACCTATCCGCCGGGCCCACCAACCTACGCGGTGGAGGACATGACCGGCGATCTCCTGGCTGTCATGGATGCCTATGGCGTCGGCCAGGCGCACCTCGTCGGCATGTCGCTTGGCGGCCTGATCGCCCAGATCGCGGCGCTGTCGTCTCCTTCGCGTGTCATGACCCTGACCTTGATTGGGTCGGAGCCGCTCGGCTGGGACGGCGAGCCCTTGCCTCACATCGTGCCGGCCTTCCTCGATCACTTCTCCAAGCTTGCCGGCATGGATTGGTCCGATGGCCCCCGGGTCAGAGCGTTTCTCCTCAAGGTGGAGCAGCTCTGCGCCGGATCGGGTCGGCCCTTCGACGCCGTGGCGGCCGGCGCGCGGGTCGATGCTGTCATGACGCGATCGCCGAACCTCGCCAGCGCCTTCAACCACGGAATGGTGCAACTCCGTGACGATTGGACTGGCCGATTCCGCGAGATCAAGCAGCCGACGCTGGTCGTCCATGGGGAGGAAGACAGCATCCTGCCCGTGGAAAACGGTCACGCGCTCTTCCACGGTATCCCTGGGGCGCGCCTTCTGGTCCTGCCTGGCGTCGGCCACGAACTGCCACCCGAGGTGATCGGCAAAATCGTCGTCACTGGATGGCTGCGGTCTCAGAGAACCGCTGATGGCCAACACGCGCCACTGAGCACTGCCCACCGGTAGCGTTGCTGGAGGCGTGTACTAGCGCTGCGCTGGCAGGACGGCCATCAGTGCGCGGGTGAAGCCAACCGGGGCGACGGTCAGGTGATCTTCGTCCTCCAGCACGGCCGATTGAATGTTGAGGCTGGGATAGCCGCGGGATTTCAGCGTCCGCTCCATCGTGAGGACGTCGCCGACCATGTCGGTATCCGTCGTGTTGCGCGGGCTGGAACCGGGAACCTCGTAGGCGCCGATGTACATGTAGACGTTGGCCGGCAGGTCGCGGCGCCTGCGGGCGTAGTCCGCCTCCAACGTCATGATGTAGCGCTTGTCGAACCAGAAGGACGGGCTGCCGAGCACATAGGCCTGGAACAGCCTTGGCTCAGTGAACAGGATCTGCGCGCCCAGCAGACCCCCATATGAGTGACCCAGCAGGACGCGGCGGACCGGATCGGCGCGAAACCGGCCTTCAATGAAGGGAACCGCCTGGGTCTTTATGTAGGTCTGATAGGCGGCGCCTTGACCATGGAGATACGTCGAGGCGGTCCGCGGACCATTCGGCGTGGGCGTATAGTCACGGTTGCGGCTGACCACGCCGCTGTCGCCACGCGAATAGGAAAGGCCGACCAGGATGAATTCTTCCAGGACCGGGCCTTCCAGGTTCACCCGGCGGGCGATCTGGCGAATGATTGGGAAGGCGTAGTCGGCATCGGTCACATAGAGCACCGGATAGCGACGCTGGGGATTGTTCTCGTAGCTCGCAGGCAGGCTGACGAAGACCTCGTAGTCACGCCCAGAAGTGGGATCTGGCACGGTCCAGACCTGGGTGCCTTTCAGCACATAGGGTGAGCCTTCGGGTGGGGCGGCTGGCGCCTGCGCCGACTGCGCATCGGCCCGGTCAGTGCAGGCCGACACGACGATGGCCGCCATCAGCACAAACGCCAAACCAAACGTCTTCAAACCCGACTCCCTGCAGCTTTGCCGGATGTAGCGTGGGGGCGATCGCGGCGCATCCTGAATTCCTGCGTCACCGCGTTCATCTTGGAGGACCCGTCCCCAGCAAGATTCATTCGCCGAGAAGCTGAGGCGCCCAGACGCCTAGAGGCTTGGTGGGCGTCAGCACCGGACCTTGGGGTAGCTCCAGAAGCACGACATTCGAGAACGGCCCCTCACGGACAAGTCGATCTAGATCGCTGATTTCGCGACCTGAAAGCTTGCAAAGACAGCCACCGCGCCAACCCAAATCCCGCGAGCCGTCAGCGCCGTTGCAACCGCCTGTGGGGCAAGGCAGGAACCTGCCTCACCCGGCGAGCCAACGTGCCGTCAGGCCATAGAGCGGTATGCCCAGGGCCAGATTGAACGGAAAGGTCACGCCCAGCGACAGGGTCAGATAGATTCCCGCGTCCGCCTTGGGCAGGGCCAGACCCATCGCAGCCGGCGCGGCGATATAGGAGGCCGAGCCGGCGAGCACCGCCAGGGCGGCCAAGTCGCCGGCCCCCAGTCCGGCCAGGCGCCCGACGGCCAGGCCGACAGCCCCGCCCAGGAGCGGCAGAACCAGGCCCATGGCCAGGACCCGGCTATCCAGGCCCCGGGCGTCGGCCAGGCGCCGGCCGGCCTTGGCGCCGAGGTCCAGCAGGAACAGACACAGGACGCCCTGGTACACCGGCCCGGAGAACACCGCGAGTTTCGCGCCGCCGGAAGGACCGGTCAGCAGGCCGATCAGAAAGCTTCCAACCAGGATGACGCTGGCGGCATTGAGCAGGACCTCATGGGTAAGCCGCCCGATAGGAGGCCGGTCGCCCCCCTTGCGATCGCTGAACACGGCAATCGCGATGGCGGTCAGCAGGGCCGGTGTCTCCATCAGAGCCAAGACCGCCGACATGTAGCCGCCCGGCGCCTGGTCAATCGAGGTCAGGTAGCTTTGTCCGGCCGCAAAGGTCACCACGGAGACCGACCCGTAGTGGGCGGCGGTGGCGGCAGCCGTCACCGCGTTCAGCCCAGCCCCGCGCAGCAGGAAATAGGCTGGCAGGGGCATGACGGCGCTCAGGGCCAGGCCCAGGCCCGCAGCCTTGAGGAAGTCGCCGTCCAGGCCGTGCGCCCGCGCCTCCACGCCGCCCTTGAAGCCGATGCAGAGCATCAAGACCAAGGCGAGGGTCTTAGCCGCTTCGCGGGGCAAGGCCAGATCGGAGCGCGCCAGGGCGGCCAGAACGCCCAAGGCGAAAAACAGCACTGCCGGCTGCAGAAGGTTGGTTCCCGCCGCAGACAGCGTCTGAGTGATGATATCCACGAAACGCTCCAACCGGGCGCGCCCGACCGGCGCGCGGTCGCTCTAAGGGATAGCGATCGATTTCCATTGTTGATTTAAGTGATCTTCGTGATCACAAATTATCATCATGGAGTCGCCATGCCTCGCCTGACCAACCTGGACCTGGATCTCGTGCGCACCTTCCTGGTGGTGTGTGAGCAGAAAAGCTTCACACGCGCCGGCGGTCGACTGGGGAGGTCGCAGTCGGCGATCAGCCTGCAGGTGCGCCGCCTGGAGGCGCAACTTCGCCAGTCGCTGCTGTCGCGTGATCCCCGCCACGTCGTCTTGACCGAGCACGGAGAGGCGTTTCTGCCCCAGGCCCGTCGCCTGTTGCGTTTGAACGACGACATCCTCGCGGGTCTGGCGGCTGACGATGTCGAGGGCGAGGTGCGACTGGGCGCGCCGGAAGATTTCGCGACCCTACATCTGCCTTCGGTGCTGGGCGCCTTCGCCCGAAGCCACCCCAAGGTGGCCCTGTCGGTCACCTGCGATCTGACGCTCAACCTCCTTGACCGGCTTCGCGAGGGCGCCCTGGATATCGCCCTGATCAAGCGCGAGCCGCTGGGGCCCGATCTGGGCGTCAGGGTCTGGCGGGAGCCCCTGGTGTGGGTGGGTCTGGATTCCGATGTCGTCCGTCGCGACGGACCCTTGCCGCTGGTCGCCGCGCCTTCGCCCTGCGTCTACCGCAAACGCGCCGTCGCCGCGCTGGAAGCCAGTGGCCGCAGCTGGCGCGCCACCTATACCAGCCCCTCCCTGGCCGGCCAGCTGGCTGCCCTGCGGGGTGGGCTTGGCGTCAGCGTCCTGCCGCGCGAAATGGCGCCGGATGACCTGACGATCCTGACCGAGGATCTACCCCAGCTCCAGGACACCGAGATCGCCCTGATCAAGGCGCGGGGCGGCGCCCTGCCCGCCGCCGAGCGGCTGGCGGACTACATCCTCTCCGCCCTGGATCGTCAGAGGCTAGAGCCCTTGCCCAAGCCCGCAGGCATCTAACGATCATTTCGATATCTCATCTAGACCATCTCGAAGATTAATCGACCATGGCCTTGCGCCCGCGTGTTTTGAGTCCGATCTGTCGTGAGCGGGCCGGGCCCCTCTGACGAAACGCGACGCCAAACGGCGCGATCGTGATGTCGGACCGCATCGGGTGCGCTCGATGCCGGGTCCAGAGGATTGTTCCCCCAGAGCCCAGCAAGCCCGACATCGGGCGCGCCCTCACAACAGAGGAGAGCAATCGATGTCTTTGAATCCTGTACACGCCGCGCGTTCGCGGATCACCGACGCCTGGACACCGGCACAACTGGAGCATCTGGACGCTCTGATCGCCGCCTGCGCCCTGGTGTCCCATGCCGATGGCTGGGCCACCACCGAGGAGCGGGCGCGAATGCTGGAAAGGATGCGAGGTCTGGCGGTGTTCGCCATCTTTGGCGTCGAGGATGCGCTGGAGGCGTTTGACGCGCACGAGCGACGCTTTGAACAGGATCCGGAAGCCGCCCGGATCGAGGCCGAAACAACGGTCCGCCGACTGCGCGGACGCGACGACGCCGCCCGGGTTGTCGTGAACTCGGCCTGCGCCGTAGCGGTGGCGGATGGCGGGTTCGACGCCGAAGAGCGCGACGCCCTGCTGCGGATCTGCAAGTTGCTGGGGCTGGACCCGATCCAGTTCGAGCTGATCACTGCCCGGGGGCCACGATGAGGGTCGGCGGTCATACCCCCGCAACCACTTGGGTTTCGCTGCGGCTGGCTCAGCAGAAGCTGGTTCAGGCGGCCTCCCACGCCAGTCAACCCACCGCCAAGCCCGTGCCGGCGCCAGATCCCCTGGAGTGGGCGCCGGCGTCGCGGCCGTTGAACCGCACCACGCTCGACATCCGGGTCTGAGCGCGCCTCCACACCATCCCGTTTTCCTAGAATACGCCTGCCCCGACCGGCTCCGAACGCCGTGTCGAGGCGGGCTCCCTGGACGTGAGACAAAATCATGGACTTTCTGACCCTGCCGGTGATCGGCAAACCGCTCTGGATGTGGGCGGGCTTCATGCTGGCGGTCGCCGCCCTGCTCGCGTTCGACCTGGGCGTCCTGCATCGCAAAACACGCGAGATCGGCGTCCGCGAAAGCTTGGTGATGTCGTGTGTCTATATCAGCCTGGGCCTTGGCTTTGGCGGGCTAGTGGCCATGCAACTGGGGGCGACGGCCGGGGTCGAATATCTGACCGGGTTCGTGATCGAGAAAAGCCTGGCGATCGACAATGTCTTCGTGATCGCGCTGATCTTCGGCTTCTTCGCTATCCCCCCGGCCCTGCAACATCGTGTGCTGTTCTGGGGTGTGCTGGGCGTGATCGTGCTGCGCGCCATCATGATCGGCGTCGGCGCGGCGCTTGTGAGCCAGTTTGGCTGGGTGCTGTACCTGTTCGCCGCCTTCCTGATCCTGACCGGCGTGAAGATGCTGATGGCGGGCGACAAGCCAATCAACCTGGAAAACAATCGGGCGCTGAAGCTTCTGCGTCGCGTCCTGCCCGTCAGCGACCGGCTTGAGGGCGACCGCTTCTTCGTCCAGGGGGTCGACCCCCGCACCGGCAAGGCCGCCCGTCTGGCGACACCCCTGTTCCTGGCCCTGGTGCTGGTTGAACTGGCCGACCTGGTGTTCGCCGTCGACTCGGTGCCGGCGATCTTCGCCATCACCACTGACCCCTATATCGTCTACACGTCCAACATCATGGCGATCCTCGGTCTCCGCGCCCTCTACTTCGCGCTGGCCGCGGTCTTGCATCGCTTCGCCTATCTGAAACAGGCCCTGGCGGTGTTGCTGGTGTTCATCGGCGGCAAGATCTTCATTGCCGACGCCTTGGGTTGGGAGAAGTTTCCCGCTGCCCTGTCGCTATCGATCACCTTCGTAATTCTGACCTCGGGCGTGGTCTGGTCGCTGTGGAAAACCCGAAAGATCGCAACTGCAGGTGTTTGAGCCATGGCGGATCAGTCCACCAGGGCGCTATTCGGCGGGGGTCTCGTCGGCCCTGCCGGCTTCCCATTCCGCCTTGAGCATGGCGCTGGTCTGGCGGCTGCCGTCGGGGCTCCAGCCGGGGGGGCCGAAGAGGTAGCCGAGGGCGTGGCGCGGATCGCGGGCTAGGTCTCTGAAGATGCCGGCCCATTCGTGAAAGGCGGCCCGCAAGATGTTGAAATCGCCCAGGTTGCGGACGATGCCGTAGCGGCACTTCTCCTCGTCGAGCTCGGGCTGGAAGGTGCCGAAGAGCTTGTCCCAGACGATCAGGATGCCGGCGTAGTTGCGGTCCAGATAGCGCGGGTTGCGGGCATGGTGGACGCGATGGTGGGAGGGGGTGTTGAACACCGCCTCGAACCAGCGGGGCATCCGG
>NZ_JANOCX010000274.1:0-4851 GCF_031412415.1 Phenylobacterium sp. | reverse complement strand
GATCCCGCCCCCCACGATCAGCAGAATCCGTTGGTCCGACAAGGTTTGACGCCCCAAGCAACAGGTCCCCGGTCATAGGCCAAACAGGGCCTCTGGACAAACCTGAGTTTCTGTTCTTAATTTGTTCCCACAGCTTGGCCGTGCATTCTGGAGGGATTGATATGGCGGGATACAAGATTGCGTTGAGCGCGGGCCTGGCCCTGGTGCTTCTGGCCGCTTGCGAGCGGCCGTCGGCGGTGGCCCAGAAGGACGAGGCGAGGCCGCAGGCTCTCGCGTCCACGGGGGGCTCGCAGCCCCGGACGGACCGCGCCCAGCGGGATGATGAACCGGTGCGCCGGATCGACGGCAAACCGATCTGGTCCGCTAGCCGCAAGGGCACGGCCGAAGAGAACGCCCAGCGCAGCTTCGAGCGCAACGGCGAGGCCTTCGGCGCCAGCAACCTGGACGACTTCGTCCGCAAGGCCCACGCCTTCGTGGAGGACCCGCCGGCCGGGACCCAGCGCCTGACCCGCTCCAATGGCGACACCCTGCTCTACGATCCGAAGAGCAACGTCTTCGCGGTGGTCACCGACAACGGCGCGCCACGCACCATGTTCAAACCGGACGAGGGCGGCGCCTACTGGGACGAACAGAAGGCGCGGGAAGGAAAACGCCAAACGGCCCGCTCCGACCGCAAGGACCGTGACGGCGGCGACAGCTGATGGCGAAACATCTCGTCCGCCAGACCGACCTCGACTGGAGTCGCGCCTTCCGGGGACGCCACCCGTTCAATCCAGCCTCCGAGATGCGCATGATCCGGGTGGGTGACATCAGCGGGCTTACGCGTCTCGGCGCGAACCTTGTCCGCATCCCGCCGGGCAAAGAGAGCTTCATTCCTCATGCCCACTCGGTCGAGGAGGAAATGGTGCTGGTGATGTCGGGGACAGGCCAGGTGGTGCTGGACGGCGTCGCCCAGGACATCGGCCCCGGCGACTTCATAGGATTCCCCACGGACGGGGTGGTCCACCACCTCGTCAACACCGGCGAGGTCGACCTGATCTATCTTACCGTCGGCGAGCGCTCGCGGGTGGAGGTCGCCGACATGCCGACCATCGGCAAGACCACCGTCTTCCGCAACAACCGCATGGCCCTGTTCGGCCCGGACGGGGTGGAGGAGCTGTCGGCGGACGAGTGGTTCGCGCGGATGAAGATCGAACCCGGGAGCTAGAACAGCCAGGCGGCGACCAGGAAGACCAGCCCCGACACCGCCGCGCCGACGGCGAACCATAAGAGGGGCGACCCGCCGCGCTCCTCGGCCACCGCCACGGCGATGGGCTGGGGTGGGGGCGGGGCTTCGATCAGGCGAGCGAGGTTGCGCAGGGCGGCGACCGCCTCGTCGCCGTAGCGTTTGGCGCGGGCGGTGGGAGATAGCTCGCGCAGCATCCAGCGGCGCACCACGGGATCGGCGGCGGCCCAGATGTCGTGTTCGGGGTCGATGCGGCGGGCGACGCCCTCGACGGTCATCATGGTCTTCTGCAGCAGGACGAGTTGGGGCTGTAGACGCATATCGAACAGCGCGGTGATCTCGAACAGCTGGGTCAGGACCCGGCTCATGGAGACGTCGCTGGCGTTGCGGCCGAACACCTGTTCCCCCACCGCGCGCAGGGCCTGGGCGAAGGCGGCGACGGAATGGGTGCGGGGCACATAGCCCGCGTCGAAGTGGGTCTGGGCGATCTTCGCGTAGTCCCGCTGCAGGAAACCCCACAGGATCTCGGCCAGGTAGCGGCGCTCGGCCGCCCCCAGCCGACCGATGATCCCGAAGTCCACCGCCGTCAGTTCGGCGGGCGCGGCGACAAACAGGTTCCCCTCGTGCAGGTCGGCGTGAAACACCCCGTGGTCGAGGGCCTGGGCCAGGAAGGCGCGGATCAGCTTCTGGGCCAGGGCCGGTCGGTCGAGGCCGACCAGGTCCAGGGCGGCTGGATCGGACAGCGGCGCGCCGGACGCCCACTCCTGGGTCAGGACCCGCTTGCCGACGCCATCCCAGACGACCTTGGGCGCGGTCATGTAGCCGTCCTCGGCCATGACCTCTTTCAGCTCGTCGCCTCCAGCCGCCTCCAGCCTCAGGTCGAGCTCCAGCTCGGTGGCCCGGATCACGGTGGCGGCGAGCCCCCGGGGCTCCAGCCGCCGCGCCGGGACCGACCAGCGCTCGGCCAACCGCGCCGCCAGGCCCAACACCTCGGCGTCCTCCGCGACACGACGCTCGATGCCGGGCCGCAGCACCTTCACCGCCACGCGGCGCCCGTCGATTAGGACGGCGTCATGCGCCTGGGCGAGCGACGCGGCGGCGACCGGGTCGCCGAAGCTTGCGAACAGGGCCTCCACCGGACGGCCCAGGGCTCTCTCGACCTCGAGACGCGCCAGTTCGGTCGGGAACGGCTCGAGGGCGTCCTTCAGCCGCGACAGGTCTTGAGCGAACTCGATCCCGAAGATGTCGGCCCGGGTGGAGAGGAGCTGGCCTAGCTTGATGGCCACCGGACCCAGCCGCTCCAGCGACCGCGCCAACCTCTCCCCCGGACGACCTTCGCGCGCCTGGCGGCCAGCCAGCAGCCGCAGCGCCTTGGAGAGCGTCCCAACGGCGGGCGGATAGAGGCTGCCCAGCTCCCGCGGCAGCAGGGCGTCGTTGCGCGCCAGCATCCAGCCCGCGGCCGCGAGCCGCCCGAACGCCGCCAGCCCGCCCACCGCCTAGATCGCCCAGCCGTGGTGCAGGGCCGCGACCCCGCCGGTGAAGTTGGTGTAGCCCGCGCGGCTGAAACCCGCCTTTTCGATCAGACCCACGAAGGCCTTCTGGTCGGGGAACCGGCGGATGCTCTCGACAAGGTATTGATAGCTGTCGCGATCCTTGGCCACCCACTCGCCGATCTGCGGGATGACCTTGAAGGAGTAGGCGTCGTAGGCCTTGCGCAGCACCTCCGTGGCCGGCTGCGAGAACTCCAGGCACAGGAAGCGGCCGCCCGGCTTCAGTACGCGACGCGCCTCGACCAGGGCCGCGGAGATGTCGGTGACATTGCGGATGCCGAACGAGATCACATAGGCGTTGGCGCTGGCGTCGGGCAGCGGCAGGCGCTGGGCGTCGCCCACGGCCCAGACGATCTCGGGCTCCCCGCCGCGCTCGCGGCCGGCGGCGATCATCTCGGCGTTGTAGTCGACCACGATCACGCTGGCGTCGGCCCCGCCCCGACGTTCCTGGGCGCGGCGGGCCATCCTGGCGAAGCGGCGGGCCATGTCGCCGGTGCCGCCCGCGCAGTCGACGATGGTCTCGCCCGGCTGCGGGTTCAACCGCGCGGCGACGGCGTCCTTCCACAACCGGTGGACGCCCCCGCTCATCAGGTCGTTCATCAGGTCGTAGCGGCTGGCGACGCGGTCGAAGACGCCGCGCACCAGGCGGGGCTTCTCGGCGGGATCGACGTCGCGGAATCCGAAGGTGGCGGCGGGTCCGGTCATGGAGGCGTCTTAGCCTTGTCGCGCGCGCGACGCCATGCCACTCCACGTTCCATGCCCGAACTTCCCGAGGTCGAGACCGTCCGCCGCGGCCTGCAGCCGGTTCTCGAGGGCGCCCGGCTGGCCCGGGTGGAGGCCCGCCGCGCCGACCTGCGGTTTCCGTTCCCCGAAGGCTTCGTCCAACGGCTGACCGGCGCCGTGATCCTGCGCCTGGAGCGGCGCGCCAAATACCTCATGGCCGAACTGGATCGCGGCGAGACCCTGGTGATGCATCTAGGGATGAGCGGCCGTTTCGAGATCGCCCGTCCCGAGGGGACCGTGCGGCCGGGCGAGTTCCACTACGCCGCCGACCCCGATCCCAAGCACGCCCATGTGGTGCTGGACACGGAAGGCGGCGGCCGGGTCACCTATTACGACCCCCGGCGCTTCGGCTACATGGCCCTGCTCGACACCCCCACGCGCGAGCAGCATCCGTGGTTCGCGGGGCTGGGGCCGGAGCCTCTGTCACCGGCCTTCGACGCCGGCCTTTTGGCGAAGGCCTTCGCCGGCCGCAAGCAGGGTCCCAAGACCTTGCTGCTGGATCAGCGGATCGTGGCCGGCCTGGGCAACATCTATGTCTGCGAGGCGCTAAACCGCGCGCGGATCTCGCCGTTCAAGCCGGCGGGCGGGATCAAGCGCGCCAGGCTGGGAGCCCTGGTGGACATCATCCGCGACGTGCTGAACGAGGCGATCGCGGCGGGCGGCTCCACCTTGCGCGACTATGCCGCCGCCGACGGGGCCTTGGGCTACTTCCAGCACCGCTTCCGCGCCTACGATCGTGAAGGTCAGCCCTGCCTCAACCACGGCTGCAAGGGCGTCATCGCCCGAGAGGTCCGGGCGGGTCGGTCAACCTTCTTCTGCCCGGCCTGCCAGACGTGACAAAGCCGCGGTCTCGCTGAGACCGCGGCTCTGAAACAGGACGGTCGGCCCTGTGGGGGCCGACCGTCCTTCGGGCCCTAGGCCAGGCCGAGGGCCGTGCGACGGCGCGAGCCGCGCAGCATCGTCCCGACCGCCCCGAAGCCGATGATCATCATCGCCCAGGTGGCCGGTTCCGGCACCGCCGACTGGAAGGCGAAGTCGTCGACTTCGAACGCCTTGTTGGTCGAGGTCAGACGGACACCGCCGAGATTGCGATCGGCGCCGGTCAGGGTGAAGTTCACGCGGCGGTTGGTGAACGGATCGCTCGTGTCACCATTCGCGGGGGGGATCGTGGCGCCGCTCTGGCTGAAGTAGACGAGGCCGCCTTTGTCGAGAAGTTCAATGGTGTTGTAGGTGTCGATCGAGCCCCAATAGAAGCTGAAGCTCGCTACCTGGCCCGGGAGCCAGGCCCCGAGG
>NZ_JANOCX010000273.1:0-3339 GCF_031412415.1 Phenylobacterium sp. | reverse complement strand
GGATGGCGAAGATCGCCAAGCCCAGCCAGGCCGAGGCCGAGGCCGCGGTTCGGCTGCTGATCGCCTGGGCCGGCGACGATCCCGACCGCGAGGGCCTGGCCGACACGCCCGCGCGGGTGGCCCGTTCCTACAGCGAGCTTTTCGGCGGCTACGCCGAAGACCCGCGCCGGTATCTGGAACGCACCTTCGAGGAGGTCGGCGGCTACGACGATCTGATCGTGCTGACCAACATCCGGGTGGTGAGCTTCTGCGAGCATCACATGCTGCCGGTGATCGGACGGGCTCATGTGGGCTATCTGCCGCGAAACCGGGTGGTGGGGATTTCGAAGCTGGCCAGGGTGGTCCAGGGCTATGCCCGGCGCCTGCAGATCCAGGAAAAGCTGACGGCCGACGTGGCCGAGGCGATCCAAGAGGTGCTGAATCCCCTGGGCGCGGCCGTGGTGATCGAGGCCGAGCACAGCTGCATGACTCTGCGGGGGGTGAACACGCCGGGGTCCATGCTGACCACCAGCCGACTGCTGGGCGTTATCCGTGACGACCCGCGCACTCGCGATGAGTTCCTGCGGATGGCGAAGCAGGCCTGATGGCGCAGCAGCCCCGGACAACCGCCCTGACGGTCTGGTACGACGGCGACTGTCCGCTTTGCCAGCGAGAGGTCGCGCTGTTGCGACAGCTAGACCGTGACGAGGCCATCACCTTCGTCGACCTGTCGATCGGTGAAGCCTGCCCGCTCGACCGTGGCGCGATGCTGTCGCGCTTTCACGCTCAGGCGCCCGGCGGTGAGCTGCTGTCCGGCGCCGCAGCGTTCGCGGCGATGTGGCGTCTGATCCCGGCCCTGTCGCCGCTGGGTCGGCTGGCGCGATGGCGTCCAGCCCTGTGGCTGATGGAGCGCCTCTACCGCGTGTTCCTGCGCTTCCGCCCAGCCTTGCAGGCGCTAGCGCGACAGCTGTTCGGCGCGGGCAGTCCTAGGTCATCCGCCGGATAAGGCCCGCCAGGCGCGCCACGCCGTCCTCGATCTGCGCCTCGGTGGGGAGGGAGTAGCTGAGGCGGATGGCGTTAGCGGCCGGAACCTCGGCGAAGAACGGTTCGCCTGGGACGAAGGCCACCTTCTCCTCGATCAGCGAACGCTCAAGCAGGACCTTGCCATCCAGGCCTTCGGGCAACCAAACCCAAACGAACATGCCGCCCTGGGGCTGTGACCAGGTTACGCCCGGCGGCATGTGGCGGGCCAGCGCCTGGCCGATCGCCTGGGCGCGGACGCCATAGGCGTTGCGCAGGGTTGATAGGTGCTGCTCGTAGCCGACCGCCACGGTTCGGTGGAGGGCCATCTGGTTGACGGTCGAGACGTGCAGATCGCAGCCCTGCTTGAGCAGGACCAGCTTGTCGATCACAGCGCGCGGGCCGCAGACCCAGCCAATGCGCAGGGCGGGCGAAATGGTCTTGGAGAAGGTGCCGCAAAACAGGGTGCGGGCGGCGTCGATGGAGCCGCAGCGTTCGATATCGAGCGACAGCAGGGTCGGCAGGATCTCGCCCTCGAAGCGCAGCTCCCGATAGGCGGCGTCCTCGATGAGCGTCATCTCGGTGGCGTAGGCCAGGTCGATGAGCGCGTCGCGCTGAGCGCGCGCCAGGCTCTCGCCGGTGGGGTTGGCGAAGTCGGGGACGAAGTAGCCGAGCGGCGGGCGCGGCGAGCGAGCGGTGATCAAGTCCGCCGAGTCGCCGTTGTCGAGGGCGCCGTCGGGCAGGTCGAGATAGGCTGGCTCGTAGGCGTTGAAGGCCTGCAGCGCCCCCAGATAGGTGGGCCGGGCGACGACGACCGTGTCGCCGGGGCTGAGGAACAGCTTGCCCAGCAGATCCAGAGCCTGCTGCGATCCGGCGGTGATCAGGATGTTGTGGGCGTCGCAGGCGACGCCTGACAGGGCCATGCGCTCGGCGATCCAGGCGCGAAGCGGCAGGTAGCCCTCGCTGACCGAGTATTGCAGCGCCTGGGCCGACTGGTCGGGATCGGCCAGGATCTCGTCGTAGGCGGTCTTGATGGCGGCGGCGGGGAACAGGGCGGGCGCGGGAATGCCACCGGCGAAGGACAGGATGTCCGGCTGGTCCAACAGCTTGAGCAACTCGCGGATTTCATTGGCGCGGACGCGGGACATGCGCGCGGAGAACCGCGTGGTCCAGTCGAGTTCAGGGGTGGTCATGATCGGTTTCTGCCTGGGTCGCCGACGTCGGTGAAGACGTCCAATGGGCCGCGCAGGGACGCGGCGTCTCGCCTGATCAGGTCAGGGGCGTACGAGGCGACGGTGTGTCGACTGGATCATGAGTTATCTATCGCCTGCGACGCGCCGGCTGTCGAGGCCGGCGCGCGCCTTGAGCTAAGCTAGTTCCGACTGGGGATCACGACTTCCATGTGCTCGTAGCCCTTCACGAAGGCCGAGGGCACGCGGCGGGGTTCGCTGACCACCTTGATCTCGGGGAAGCGGGGCAGGATCTCTTCCCAGAGGATGCGGAGCTGCAGTTCGGCCAGGCGATTGCCAACGCAGCGGTGGATGCCGAAGCCGAAGGAGAGGTGGTTGCGGGGCCGCTCGCGGTCGATGATGTAGGCGTTGGGGTTCTCGATCACCTCTTCGTCCCGGTTGCCCGAGGCGTACCACATGATGACCTTGTCGCCCTTCTTGATGGTCTTGCCGCCCAGTTCGAAGTCCTGCGTCGCGGTGCGCCGCATGTGGGCCAGCGGCGTCTGCCAGCGGATTGTCTCTGAGACCATCGAAGGGATCAGGCCGGGGTTGTCGCGCAGCTTGCGGTACTGGTCGGGGTTCTGGTTCAGCGCCAGCACGGAGCCGGTCATCGAGTTGCGGGTGGTGTCATTACCGCCGACGATCAGCAGGATCAGGTTCCCGAGATACTCCATACGATCCATGTTCTTGGTGGCCTCGCCATGGGCCAGCATGGAGATCAGGTCGCCCTTGGGCGGGGCGTTGATCCGCTCGTTCCAAAGCCGGGTGAAATAGTCGACGCAGCCGAACAGCTCCATCTTCCGTTCCGCCTCGGCGATCTCGGGATCGGTGGAGCTGAACAGGCCGGACTCGGCGCCGGCAGTCGCCACGTCCGACCAGCGGGTCAGCATGCGGCGATCTTCCCAGGGGAAATCGAACAGGGTGGCCAGCATCTGGGTGGTCAGCTCGATGGAGACCCGGTCCACCCAGTCGAAGGGCTCGCCGATGGGGAGTTCATCCAGGGTCTTCTGGATGCGGCTGCGGATCAGCGGCTCCAGCACATGCAGATTGGCCGGCGAGACGATGGGGCTGACGGTCTTGCGTTGTACGTCGTGCTTCGGCTGGTCCATGG
>NZ_JANOCX010000272.1:0-10851 GCF_031412415.1 Phenylobacterium sp. | reverse complement strand
GCCCCGCCCGGACCGCCGTGCAGGATGACGCAAGGCTTGCCGTCCGGGGTTCCGCACTCCTCGTAGAAGATCTCATGCGGGCCGCCGGTGGCCAGCCAGCCCTGGGCATAGGGCTCATTGTCCCGGAAAAGACCCCGCCGGTGCGCGGAGGACGAGACGACGGGTGAGGGCGTGGTGCGTTCCATGCTCCCTGTTTACGTCGGGAAGCGCTTGTCCATCCAGCCCAGGATGAGGCGATTGACCTCTTCAGGCTTTTCCTGCTGCGTCCAATGGCCGGAATCCTTGACCAGCACCTTCTCGAGGTCGCCGATCACCTCCTCCATCCCGTCGGCCATGGCGGGGGAGAGGACAACGTCCTTCTCGGCCATGATCATCAGGCAGGGGACACCGTCGATCCGCGTGGGGAAGCTGGCCGACTTCTCCCAGTTGCGGGTGAAGTTGCGGTACCAGTTGATGCCGCCGGTGAAACCGGTGGACTGGAAGGTCTCCACGAAGGCCGCCAACTCGTCGGCGTTCAGCAGCTGGTTGGCGGTGTCGGACTTGTCCCAGGCCTTGAGCGCGTCGCCGAAGGCGAAGGTCGGGGTTTCGGCGGTGGCCTCGCCGCCCAGGGTCAGGCCCGCTACGGCGCCCTCGGCGAGGGCGGCGGCCATGGCGGCGGGGGTTCGCATGAAGAAGCGCATGGTCTTGTCGACATCGGCGCCCAGGGCCGCGTCGGCCACCCCCGGCTTCTGAAACCAGACGATGTACATGTCTTCGCCGAACATCATCCGCATGCCGGCGATAGGGTCCATGGGCGGGCGACGCATGAAGGGCGTGTTGAGTCCGACGATCCCGGCGACCCGGTCTGGATGCATAAGCGGCATGGCCCACACGACGATGCCGCCCCAGTCATGGCCCACGAACACGGCCTTCTCGACGCCCAGGTGATCCAGCAGGCCGACGAGGTCGGCGGTCAGGTGCTCCATGTCGTAGTCGGTCACCGCCTCCGGCGCGGAGGTAAGGCCATAGCCGCGCTGGTCCGGCGCGATGGCCCAGCGGCCGGCGGCCTCGCAGGCCTTGAGTTGATGGCGCCAGGAGAAGGCCAGCTCCGGAAAGCCGTGGCAGAACACGATGGGCACGCCCTGGCCGCGCGGGCCGACCTCATAATAGGCCATGTCGACGCCATTGACGGCGGCGTACTGGACGGGGGGCATCTGGCGGGCGAGGGCGGACATCGAGGCGGCTCCGTGAGCAGTGTTGCGGGCAGACTGGCAGGGTTCCTTGAGCGGAAGGCAAGCGCGGCTTGGCGGCCTCGCGAAGCGCGCTAGAAGAACAGCATGAGCGACCCCGTCCAACGCCCTGCCGACGACCGCACGCCGTGGGGACTGGTCATCCTGCTGGGCGCGCTGACCGCCTTCGCGCCCATGTCCATCGACATGTACCTGCCCAGCCTGCCGGCCATCGGCCAGTCGCTGGGCGCGAGCGCGGGACAGACCCAGGCGACGGTGGCGGCCTTCATCGCCGGCATGGCGATCGGCCAGTTCCTTTATGGCCCGGCCTCCGACCGGTTCGGCCGGCGACCGCCGATCCTGGTGGGGGTGAGCATCTTCATCGCCGCCTCGGTGGCCTGCGCGCTGGCGACGTCGCCGGAGATGCTGCTGGCCTCGCGCTTCGTTCAGGGCCTGGGCGGCTGCGCGGGCGGGGTGGTGGCGCGCGCCGTGGTTCGCGACAAGTTCAACCACACCGAGACGGCGCGGATGCTCTCGCTGCTGACCCTGATCATGGGCCTGGCCCCGGTATTGGCGCCTCTGCTGGGCGGGGTCCTACTGACGCTCGGCGGCTGGCGGTGGAACTTCTGGGTGCTGGCGATGTTCGGCCTGGCCTGCGGGGCGGCTGCGATGTTTCGGTTGCAGGAGTCGCGCTCGGCTGAGACGGCGGCCCAGGCGGCGTCTGAGAACCCGTTCCAGGCCTATGCCGCCTTGTTCCGACAGCCCAGACTGGTGGGTTACGCCCTGGCGGGCGGCCTGAACGGGGCGACCCTGTTCACCTACATCTCAACCTCGCCGGAACTGCTGATCGGAACTTTCGGCATCACCCCTTCAGCCTTCGGCTGGGTGTTCGGCGCCAACGCGGTGGGGATCATCGGGGCCAGCCAGGTCAACCGCTACCTCCTGCGGCGGAACACGCCCGATGAGATCCTGGGCCGAGCGGCGGTGATCTCGACCCTGGCCGCCGTGGCCCTGACCGTAGCGGCGGTCACCGGCGTCGGGGAGCGGTGGAGCGTGCTGCCGCTGCTGTTCATCCTGCTGGCCAGCTATGGCTTCATGCAGGGCAACACCATGGCCGGCGCGCTGAGCGTCGATCCGCGTCGGGCGGGATCGATCTCGGCGCTGATGGGCGGCGCCTCGTTCGGCCTCGGAGCCTTGGCCGCCGGCCTGGCCGGCGTCCTGCACGACGGCACCCCTCGGCCCATGGCCATCGTGATGCTGATCGCCCTGGCGGGCTCGGCTGCGGCGCTACACGCGCTGCCCCTGCGGAAGACCGCTCAGTCCTGAGCCTTCCAGGCGCCGAACGTGAGCGCCAGCCAGCCGGCCATGAACAGCACACCGCCGATGGGCGTCACGGCGCCCAGGATGCGCGGCGCGCCCAGCGCCATGGCGAACAGCGAGCCCGAGAACAACAGCATGCCCCCGAGGAACAGGGGCGGCGCCAATCGCGCACTGACCCGCGAGCCTGCGAACACCGCCAGGCAGTGGACGAAGGCGTAGGTCGCTCCGGTCTGCAGCCACTCCCGCGCCTTGGGATCGGTCACACCGTGCGCGCCGAACGCGCCGAAGCCGACCGCCAGCAGGCCGCCCAACGCGGCGAGCGTCATCCAGATGCGCAAAGTCCCTATCCCCAGACCGCCGGGCGACGATCCTTCCAGGGGGCTTCCTTCTCCAGTTGGGCGGCGAGGCGGAAGAGGGTGGCCTCGTCGGCGAAGCGCGAGGTGAACATCATGCCGATGGGCAGGCCGTTTGCCGACATCTCCAGCGGCAGGGACATCGACGGCTGGCCCGAGAAGTTGAACGGCGGGGTGTAGGGGAAGACGCCGCCCTGGCGACGGTTCACCTCGCGAGGCTCCAGGTTGACCGGATCGATGTAGCCGACCTCGGGCACCGGGGTTCCCAGCACGGGGCACAGATAGACGTCCCAGTCCTCGAAGAAGGCCAGGGTCTTGCGGTTCAGCACGCGCAGGTCCTGCCAGCCCTTCCAGGCCTGTTCGCCCGTGACCTTACGGCCGCCCTTCAGCGAGGCCCAGGTGAGGGGCTCTAGCTCGTCGGGCTCAGGCTCGCGGCCGATCTGCTCGATCAGCTGGGCCATGTCGGCGGCGAAATTGGCGCCAGAGACCGGGCCTCGCGCGGCATAGAGGGCGCGGTAGTCGAGGCCCATGCCCTTCTCGACAACCTCGTGGCCGAGGCGCTTCAGCAGGTCGGCGGTGCGTTCCAGGGCGGCCTGGATCTCCGGCTCGATCGGCCGTCCGGAGGGCGTCTCGGAGGACCAGGCGATGCGAAGCTTGCCGGGGCTGCGCTCGATCTCCTCGAGATAGGGGCGCTCCTTGGGCGGGGCGGCGAAGGGGGAGTCGGCGCGCGGCTTGCCGGTGGCGTCCAGCATGGCGGCGCTGTCGCGGACCGTCCGGGTCACAACATGGTCGACGGTGAAGCCCATGGCGTAGGCGGTGTCGTCTTGGCCGTTGGGATTGCGGTCGCGGGTGACTTTCAAGCCGACGAGGCCGCAGCAGGCCGCGGGAATACGGATCGAACCCAGGCCGTCGCTGGCGTGGGCCAGGGGCACGATCCCCGCCGCCACCGCCGAGGCCGCCCCGCCCGACGACCCGCCGGAGATGTGGTTGGGGTTCCAGGGATTGCGGCAGGCGCCAAGGTGGGCCCCCTCGGTCGTCCCGGTGATGCCGTATTCAGGCGTATTGGTCTTGCCCAGCGGCACCACGCCGGCCTCACGATAGCGGGCGGTCAGGCCGCCGTCCTGCGTGTCCACCACGCTGGCGGCGAACTTGCTGCCATAGCTGCGGGGCCAGCCGGCCACCGGCATGCCCAGGTCCTTGATCAGGAACGGCACGCCCTTGAACGCGCCGTCGGGGAGAGGGCCTTTCGCCCGCTCGCGCGCCTCGTCATAGGCCTTGTAGACCACAGCGTTCAGGGTCGGGTTATGGCGCTCGATCCGCTCGATGGCGGCGTCCACCAGTTCCAGCGGGGTGACTTCGCCCTTGGCCACCAGGCCGGCCAGCGCCAGGCCGTCGTGTTCCGAATAGTCGTTGATCGGCATCTGGAATTACCTCGAGGCGGCGGAAAGGAAGGCGAGCTTCTCGACGGGCGCCAGGCCTGGCGCGTCGCGCTTCAGCGCGGCGAAGGCGCCGTCTGCGGCGTCCAGGGCCTGGTCGATGTCGGCCTCTGTCATCGCCGAGCACAGGAACATGTTGTGCCAGGGGTGCATGTAGACTCCCCGCGCCAGCATCTGGCTGACGAAGAAGAAGCCCTTTCGAAGGTCAGGATCGTCGTCGAACAGGTAGAGCGGCATCTGGGTCGGCCCCGAGCAGCGCAGGCCAAAGCCGGCCGCTGAAGCGCGTTCTGTCAGGCCCTTGGCGAGACGGTCACCGAGGGTCTCGATCCGCTCCAGATAGTCGGTGTCGCGGACCAGGCGCAGGGTCTCGAGCGCCGCGGCCATCGGCGCGGCCTGGAACCAGAACGAGCCTGTGACGTAGATCGAGGCCGCTGCCTTGCGGGCCTTTTCCGAGCCCAGCAGGGCGGAGATCGGATGGCCGTTGGCGATGCACTTGCCCCAGGTCGAGAGGTCCGGCTCGATCCCCAGCAGGGACCAGGAGCAGTCCCGCGTCATGCGCAGACCGGCGCGGACGTCGTCGACGATCAGCAGGGCGCCGGTCTGGTCGCACAGTTCTCGAGCGCGACGGGCGTAGGCGGGGTCTGGGGCGGCCTGGTCGATGAAGGCGTCGTGCTTGAACGGCGCGGCGAAGATGGCGGCGAGATCGTCGCCGGCTTCCGCCACCGCAGCCTCCAGGCTGGCGACGTCGTTGTAATCGCAGAAGACCTGATGGGCCTTGTCGGTGTCGATGGTGCCGGTCGGCCGCGGCGTGCACCAGGGCGCCGCGCCGTGATAGGCGCCGCGCGCGCGGATGATGGTCTTGCGCCGCGTGTGGGCGCGAGCAGTGACCAGCGCCATGGAGGTGGCGTCGGTGCCGTTCTTGCAGAACATGGCCCAGGCGGCGTGGGTGACCATGGCGGTCATCTCCTCCGCCAGGCGGACCATCAGCTCGGTGGGGCCGGTGAGGGTGTCGCCCAGACCGAGCTGGCGGACATAGGCCGCGTCGACCTCCGGATTGGCGTAGCCGAACAGGTTCGGCCCATAGGCGCACATGAGGTCCAGATAGCGGTTGCCGTCGACGTCCCAAATATGGGCGCCCTCCGCCTTGGCGAAGAACTGCGGATAGTCGTCGGGCAGGAGGCCGGTGGCCTGGTGCCCGTACATGCCGCCCGGGATCACGGCGGCGGCGCGGTCGCGCAGGGCTCGGTCGAGGCTGTTGGCGCGGTCCATCGCGGTCTCCCTTCGCTCTGCAATTCTGGAGCGCCGTCGACCTTCCCCCGACCTCGCGCCTCGGCAACCATGCCGAGGCGCGAGCGGCGGCGATCAGACCGGCTGGGCGCCGGCCAGGTAGTCCATCTTTCCGAGCGGGGCGCCATTGGCGCGCAGCAGGCCGTAGGCGGTCACCACGTGGAAGTAGAAGTTCGGCAGCGAGAAACGGAACAGGAAGTCCGGCGCGGTGAAGGTCATGGTGCGGCCGGGCAGGGGAAGCTCGATGGTGCGGTTCTCGCCGCCGTCGACCTGCTCACGCTTGATGCTCTCCAGGAAGGCGATGGTCTTGGCGATCCGCTCCTTCAGCTCAGGGAAGGTCGTCTCGACGTCCGGGAAGCTGGGGGGCTCGATCCCCGCGAGACGGGCCGCGCCACCCTTCGCCGCGTCGCTGGCCATGTGGATCTGGCGGGGGAAGGGGTGCATGTCGTCGGTCAGCCGCGCCTCGGTGAAGGCGGTGAGCACGACGCCATTGTCGGCGGCGTGCGCCTCGGCCTTTTCCATCATCGCCGCGAGATTGCGCAGGGTGTTCAGGTAGACCGGGATCGAGATGTCGTAGAGGGACAGGGACAAGGCGTGCTCCAGTGGCGAGGGTTGTGCAGGCCACATAGGGCGTCGCGACCGCCGTCGCCACGCCCGCTCAGAACATGCCGACCAGGGTTGTGAAGAAGGCGATCACCGCGGCCAGGATCGCCTTCGAGAAAATCCACAACACCGCGATCGAGATGACCGCGAAGATCCAACCGACGATCGCCGCCAGGCCGTCGCGCTCGGCGCCGCCGATGGCGAAGGCGGCGATGGCGAAGGACGGCAGCATGTTGCCGAACGGTATCGGCAGGAAGACGATCAGCGACAGCACGAAGCAGAGCAGCCCGACGAGGCGGTCGCCGATGGGATTATACATGAAGGTCAGGCGGGGCCGCAGGCTGCGTTCGATCCGCTCCAGATAGGGCTTCAGCTTCACCGACAGCGCCCGGAAATCCGTCATGCTCATTTCGCGCTCGAGCAGGGCGTTGGGCAGCCAGAGCGTGCGGCGGCCCAGCATCCACTGGGCGGTGATGAACATGAGCGGGGCGCCCAGCAGGGCCGAAACGCCGGGCGGCATGGGAAGGACCAGCGGGGCGGCGAAGACGAACATCAGGGCGCCAAAAGCCCGGTCGCCGAAGGTCTCCACCACGTGGGCGACCTTGATCTTGCGCCCCGAACGCTTTCCCACCTGCTCGAGGAGCTCGGAGACTCGCGCGGCTCTGGAGGGTTCGGACATCGCAGCTTGGCGCTAGCACGCGTCGAGGCCGTTGCGGAAGGTCTCGGACGCGAGTCTTGCGAGATGTCGCAAGAATAACGCAGGCGACTCGCAGTAGCTGACGCTTCAGATGACACCACCGGTGCGCCTTGGCCTGTTCTACGCCGCCCTGTTCGTCGGTACGGGAGCGAGTTCCCCCTACATCCCGGTCTGGTTCGCCAGTCGCGGGCTGTCGGGCGCCGAGATCGGGCTGATCCTGTCGGCGCCCATGCTGGCGCGGGCGGTGACCGCCCCAGCCATCGCCATGTGGGCCGACAGTTTCAAGCTGCGCCGCACGCCGCTGATCCTGATGGCGTTGGCGTCCACGGTCGCCTACGGGCTGCTGGCCGCGCCCTTCGGCTTCGCCTGGTGGTTCGGCGTCTGGTTCGTCGCCTACAGCGTCTTCGCCACCATCGTGCCCCTGACCGACGTCATCGTGTTCACCCGGGCGCGGCTGGACGGCTTCAACTATGGCTGGCCGCGGGGCATCGGGTCGGCCGCGTTCATCGTCGCCAATGTCGGCGTCGGGGCGCTGCTGGTGCGGTACTCACCCGAACTGGTGTTGGTCTGGATCACGGCGGCCGCCCTACTGGCCGCCTTCGCGGCGCGAAGCCTGCTGCCGCCCGACCGGGTGCGCGAAGGCGGTGATGCGAGCCGTCTTTCGGATCGGCTGGCAGGACTGAAGGACCTGCTGCGCGATGGCAATTTCATGCTGGCGGTCGTGTCGGTGGGCCTGATCCAGTCGGCGCACGCTTTCTACTATTCCTTCTCGACCCTGGCCTGGAAGCAGCAGGGCGTCCCGGAGAGCACCGTTGGGGTCCTGTGGGGCGTGGCCGTGGCCGTCGAGGTCGCCTTTCTCTGGTTCATGGAACCCTGGCGGCGGCGCATGGGGCCGCGCAACCTGCTCGTGATGGGCGGCGTGGCGGCCCTGGTCCGCTGGACCATCCTGGCGTTCTCGCCGCCGCTCTGGCTGGTGTTCCCCTTGCAGGCCCTGCACACCTTCACCTATGCCGCGACCTTCCTGGCCTCGCTCCAGATCGTGGAGCGGCTGTCGACCCCAGCCAACGCCTCGGCCGCCCAGACCATCAACTCGGCGCTTTCCGGGGGGATGCTGATGGGCGCCGCGACCATCGGCTCGGGTTGGCTGTTCGACGTGGTCGGGGCGAAGGGCTACCTCGCGATGGCTTTGATGTCGGCCCTGGGCCTGATCGGGGCGCTGCGTCTCTACGGCGTCCGCCGGCTAGACCTCTGAGCTTACGCGACGACAGCCTTGCGGGCTTGTCCGAAGCCGCGACTATGGCCGAAGCGAACACATCTGGAGGAACGTCATGAGGGCTCTGCAAGCCGCCGCACCGTGGGGCGCGGGCAGCCTGAAGGTCGTGGAGGCTCCCGATCCGTCGCCCAGCCACGGCGAGGTCCTGGTGCGGATGAAGGCGGTCTCGCTGAACTATCGCGACCTCCTGATGATCAACGGCATGTACGGCCGCGCTTCGGCGACCACCGAGGACCTGATCACGCCGTTTTCGGACGGCTGCGGCGTGGTCGAGGCGATCGGGCCGGGCGTGACGCGCGTGGCTGTCGGCGACCGCGTGGCGACCCTGTTCTTCCAGAACTGGAACGCCGGCCGGCCGACCCTGGCCAAGCTGTCGTCAGCCCTCGGATTTCCGATCCCTGGCGCGGGGCGCGAACTGGCGGTCTTCAGCCAGGAAGGCGTGTCGAAGGTCCCCGACTACCTGACAGACCAGCAGGTGGCGACCCTGCCCTGCGCGGCGCTGACCGCCTGGCGCGGCCTGTTCGAGGATGCGCGCCTGGAACCTGGCGACACCGTGGTGCTTCAGGGCACAGGCGGTGTGTCGATCTTCGGCCTCCAATTCGCGAAGGCCGCTGGCTACCGGACCATCATCACCTCCTCGTCCGATGAGAAGCTCGCGCGGGCCAAGACGCTCGGGGCCGACCACCTGATCAACTACAAGACCACTCCGGACTGGGGCCGGGCGGTGCGCGAGATCGCCCCCGACGGCGCGGACTTCATCATGGAGGTCGGCGGCGGCGGCACGATCCAGCAGAGCCTGCGCGCCGTGCGGATCGGCGGTCACATCGCCATCATCGGCGTGGTGGCCGGGGCGGGCGACATCAACCCCGCCGTTCTGATCGGGAATTCGGCGCGGCTGCAGGGGCTGTCGGTGGGATCGCGCGAGATGTTCGAAGCCATGTGCCGAGCGCTGGAGCTGCATGGCATCGGCCCCGTCGTCGACAAGGTGTTCCCCTGGACTGAGGCTGGCGCGGCCTTCGCGGCCATGGCCGGCGGCGAGCACTTCGGTAAGATCGTGCTGGAATTCTGAGTCCCCAACTCGCTGAGCCCGTCATGTCCCTGCTGCTGTACGGCCACGCCTTCTCCTCGTACTGCCAGAAGGCGATTGTCGCGCTCTACGAGAACGAGACGCCCTTCGAATTTCGCGAGGTGAACCTCGGCGATGAGACCTCGCGGAACGCGTTCCGAGCGATCTGGCCGATGGGCAAGATGCCGGTGCTGCGGGATGAGGCGCGGGGGGTTGCTGTCCCGGAGGCGACGATCATCATCGAGTACCTGGATGCGCACTATCCGGGCGCGGTGCGCTTCCTTCCCCCCAATCCCGACCTGGCGTGGCGCGCGCGACTGCGCGACCGGTTCTACGATCTGCATGTGCAGGACCCGATGCAGCGGATCGTCAGCGACCGGCTGCGACCGGCTGACGCGAAGGACCCGACGGGCGTGGCGGCGGCGCACGCCGCCCTGCAGACAGCCTATGAATGGATCGAGCAGGACATGGCCGGCAAGACCTGGGCCATGGGCGACGCGTTCACCCTGGCCGACTGCGCGGCGGCTCCGGCCCTGTTCTACGCCGATCTGGTGGAGCCGCTAGGCGACGCCTTTCCCAACACCGCCGGCTATTTGGCGCGGCTGAACGCACGGCCGTCGTTCGCCCGCGCGACGGCTGAGGCGGCCTATTTCATGCCGCACTTCCCGAAGCCCTAGCCTGAAGCTCTAGATCGAGTAGTCGAGCTCGCCTTCCAGCCAGGCGACGATCCGTTCGGCAGCCTCCGTGGGGGACATGGCGGTGGTGTCGACGACGATCTCGGGGGTCTCCGGCGCCTCATAGGGGCTGTCGATGCCGGTGAAATTCTTGAGCTCGCCCGCGCGGGCCTTCTTGTAGAGGCCCTTTACGTCGCGCTGCTCGGCGACCTCCAGCGGCGTGTTCACATAGACCTCGACGAAGTCCCCTTCCGCCTGGAGTTCGCGGGCCATGCGTCGCTCGGCGCGGAACGGCGAGATGAAGCTGACCAGCACGATCAGGCCCGCGTCGACCATCAGCTTGGAGACCTCGGCGACGCGGCGGATGTTCTCGACCCGATCCTCGTCGGTGAAGCCCAGGTCCTTGTTCAAGCCGTGGCGGACATTGTCGCCGTCCAGCAGGTAGGTGTGGCGGCCGTTGGCGTGAAGGCGCTTCTCGACGAGGTTGGCGATGGTCGACTTGCCCGAACCCGAGAGGCCCGTGAGCCAGACCACGCGGCCCCGCTGGCCTTTCAGGGTCGCGCGCGAGGCCTTGTCGACGTCCAAGGCCTGCCAGTGGATATTCTGGCTTCGGCGCAGGGCGAAATGCAGCATGCCCGCGCCGACGGTCCGGTTGGACATCCTGTCGATCAGGATGAAACCGCCCAGGTCGTGGTTGTCGGCATAGGCGTCGAAGGCGATGGGGGCGTCCAGCGACAGGTTGCAGACCCCGATCTCGTTGAGGTCCAGCCGCTTGGCCGCCGTGTGCTCCAGCGTGTTGACGTTGACCCGGTACTTGGGCTCGGTGATCGTCGCCTGGACGGTCTGGGCCCCGATCTTCAACAGGTAGGGCCGGCCGGGCAGCATCGGCTCGTCGTCCATCCACACCAGGGTGGCCTCGAACTGGTCGGCGACG
>NZ_JANOCX010000271.1:0-10350 GCF_031412415.1 Phenylobacterium sp. | reverse complement strand
CGGCGGAACCGAGGGCGCGGATGACAACGAGGACGCCGCGCTGGGCTATACCTTCGACCTGGAGCTCGACTGACCCGACACACCCGGTCACACGCCACTGGAACCGCCGCGACAAGGCGCCATATGGGACGGATGACCACGCTCTCCGTTCTCGACCTGTCTCCTATCGTCGAGGGTGGCGACGCCGCCCAGTCGTTCCGGAACACCCGGGATCTGGCGCAGCACGCCGAGCGATGGGGCTATCGGCGCTATTGGCTGGCCGAGCACCACAACATGACGGGCGTGGCCAGCGCCGCCACGGCGGTGATCATCGGCCATGTGGCGGAGGCGACCTCGACCATACGAGTGGGCGCGGGTGGGATCATGCTGCCCAACCACGCGCCTCTGGTGATCGCCGAGCAGTTCGGCACGCTCGCGTCGCTCTATCCCGGCCGCATCGACCTGGGCCTGGGCCGCGCGCCGGGTTCGGACCAGGCCACGGCGCGGGCCCTGCGCCGCAACCTGATGGGCGACGTGGACCAGTTCCCGCGCGATGTCATCGAACTGATGGACTATTTCCGGCCCGCGCAGCCGGGTCAGCTCATTCGCGCCGGGCCGGGCGCGGGCCTGGAGATGGGCTTCTGGATCCTGGGATCGAGCACCTATGGCGCGCAATTGGCCGCGGCGCTTGGTCTGCCCTTCGCGTTCGCCTCACACTTCGCCCCGGCCTATCTGGATCAGGCGCTGGCGCTCTATCGCAGCCGGTTCAAGCCGTCGGAGCACCTGGATCGGCCGCACGTGATGCTGGGGGTCAATGTGGTGGCCGCCGAGACGGACGCTGAGGCGCAACGTCTCTTCACCTCGGTCAAGCAGGCCTTCATCAACCTCGGTCAGGGTCGGCCGGGCCCCCTGCCCCAGCCGGTCGACGATCCGGCCGGCCGGCTGGACATGCTGGGCGGATCGATGCTGGGCCAGGCGCTGAGCTGCGCGGTCGTGGGGTCTCGCGAGACCGTCGCGCGGGGCCTAGCGGCTTTCATCGAGCGTACGGGCGCCGACGAATTGATGGTCACGGCCCAGGTCTTCGACCACGTCGCGCGGTTGAAATCGTTCGAGATCGCCGCCCAGGCGCACGATGACATCGCGCGCCTGGAACCGGCCGGCGCCTAGTCCGTGGTGTCGTCGATCTCCGCGTCCGGGCCGTTCTTCTTGATGGATTCGATGGCGGCCTTCGCGCTCGCCTTGGACGAATAGCCTTCCGTCGAGAACATCGTTTCGCTGTTGTACTTGAATCGGACACGGAACTCGCCGGCCTTGTCTTTGTAGATCTCGAATTTGTGGGCCATGCGAGGCCTCCCTGTTCTGGGTAAAGTCGTCCGTCCGACGTAAGACTTGGCTGTCCGCCGCAAGCCGTCAAGCCATCATCCTGTGAAGCTGCGCCACACTATGGCCACTCTGGTCAGGCTCCTTTCACACGGGTCGTCGTGGGCCTATCTCTTATCGAACGCAGCGCCCGCCTTCGCACCGGAGCTACCCCCATGCGCACTCTTGTCTTCGCCGCCTTCGCCCTCCTGGGCCTTGCGGGTTCGGCCCTGGCCGATCCGCTTTCCACCGTTTCCAGCGTCCAGGTGACGCTCGGCGCCGAGCTCGCCAAGAAGGCGGCTGACGACTACGGTGTCCGCGACGTCGACCGGCTGGCCTCAGAGCTTCAGGCCGATGTCCAGCGGGAGCTGCATCGCACCGGCGTCCTGGCCGGCGGCCGCGTCGAGCTCACCCTGATCGACGTGCGGCCCAACCGTCCAACCTTCAAGCAGCTCGGCGACCGTCCAGGACTGTCCTACGAGAGCTTCGGCACCGGCGGCCTGGCGATCGAGGGCAGGGCGATCTCGGTCGATGGCGACGTCACGCCGATTCGCTACACGTGGTACGAAACCGATATTCACGACTCCCGGATCGGCGGCACCTGGGCCGACGCTCAGCACGGCATCGACCGGTTCGTGTTCCAACTCGGGCGCGGCAAGGTCTACGCGCGCCGTTAGGTCTTGCCTCCGACAGCGGCGCGCGCTCTGAAGAGTGTCATGCCGCCGTCAGATGACACCCAGAGCGACCTCCCGCCTATCGCGCGCCTACGGGCGATCATGGCCGCCTTGCGGACTCCGGGCACCGGGTGCCCCTGGGACCTGGAGCAGACCTTCGCCACCATCGCGCCTTACACGGTGGAGGAGGCCTATGAGGTCGCCGACGCCATCGAGCGCGGCGACCTGTCCGACCTGAAGGAAGAGTTGGGCGACCTGCTGTTCCAGGTCGTGTTCCACAGCCAAATGGCCCAGGACCAGGGCGCGTTCAATTTCGACGACGTGGCCGCCGCCATCTCCGACAAGATGATCCGCCGCCACCCGCATGTGTTCGGCGGCGAGGGCCATCGGAGCAGCGCCGAGCAGACGGAAGCCTGGGAGGTCATCAAGGCGCAGGAGCGTGCGGCCAAGGGTCAGAACGACAGCATCCTGGACAATGTGCCGGTCGGCCTGCCGGCCCTAACCCGAGCCACGAAGCTTTCCAAGCGCGCGGCAAGTGTCGGTTTCGTCTGGCCCACCATCCAAAAGGTGGTCGAGAAGCTGCACGAAGAGGTGGCTGAACTCGAGGTCGAGATCGCCGCCGGCGATCTGGAAAAGGCGAGGCAAGAGCTGGGCGACGTCCTGTTCGTGGTCGCCAACATCGCCCGCACCCTGGATATCGAACCCGAGGACGCTCTGCGCGCCACCAACGCCAAGTTCGCTCGCCGCTTCAGGTTCATTGAGTCCGCGCTCGCCGAACGCGGCAGAACGCCGGCCGAGTCAGATCTCGAAGAGATGGACGCCCTCTGGGACGCCGCGAAGGCCGCCGAGAAGTCGCGCGCCTAGTGCTTTAGGCTGACCCGCGGGTAGAGCTGCTCGAACTGACCCAGCGCCTGGGGCGACAGTCGCACCGATAGTCGCACCCCGCCCTTGTCGTCATCGTGGCGGCCCATCACCCGGCCATGGCGATAGAGCCAGGCGATCGCCGCGCCGCCCTCCCCCGCCGCCGTCGAGATCTCGACGGGCGCGGCGTCGTCCACCAAGGCGGCGATGGTCTCCAGAAGGGCCTCGCACCCATCACCAGTGACCGCCGACAGCAGGACCGCGGGCGGGTGCATCCGCCGTGCGTCCCCGGCCAGTTCATCACGCAGCTCTTCGTCGACGAGGTCAGCCTTGTTCCACACCTCGATGATGTTCCGGTCCTCGACCTTCACACCCAGGCGCTCAAGCACCGTGCGAACGTCCTGGGCCTGGGCCGCGCTTTCGGAGCTGGCGATATCGCGGACATGCAGGATGACGTCGGCTTCCTTCACCTCCTCGAGGGTGGCGCGGAAAGACTCGACCAGTTCGTGGGGAAGGTCGGAGATGAAGCCCACGGTGTCGGACATGATCGCGGGCCGGCCGTCGGGCAAGTCCAGCATCCGCAGGGTCGGATCCAGCGTGGCGAACAGCATGTCCTCGGCCACCACATCGGCGTGGGTGAGGCGGTTGAACAGGGTCGACTTGCCGGCGTTGGTGTAGCCGACCAGCGCCACCGACGGATACGGATGGCGCTGACGCGCGCCTCGCTGCAGGTTGCGGGTGCGGCGCACCTCGATCAGTTCGCGCTTAAGCTTGGCGATCTTCTCGGCGATCAGCCGGCGGTCCGTCTCGATCTGGGTTTCCCCCGGACCGCCCATGACCCCGAAGCCGCCGCGCTGGCGTTCAAGGTGGGTCCAGGTGCGGACCAGCCGCGACTTCTCATAGGAGAGCCGGGCCAGTTCGACCTGCAGCCGTCCCTCGCGGGTTCGCGCGCGGCGAGCGAAGATTTCGAGGATCAGGCCGGTGCGGTCGATGACCTTCACCTTCCAGGCCCTCTCCAGATTGCGCTGTTGGACCGGTGTCAGCGAGTCATCGACAACCGCCACGTCGACGTCGAGATCGGCGCACAGTTTCTCGATCTCCAGCACCTTGCCCGACCCGAACAGGGTGGCGGGTGTGCGTTTTCGCAGCGGCACGATGATCGCGTCGCGGGTCACGAGGTCCAGCGCCAGGGAGAGACCGATGGCCTCCTCCAGACGTGCTTCGCCGCTGCGGGACGAGTTGCGCCCATCCCGCTCGGGGTGGATGACGAGGACGCCTTGCGGCGGGACCTCGTGATCAACGGATTTTGTGGTCAATCGGTCTCGTCTTCCGCCGGCTCGTACAACTGAACGGGTTGGGCCGGCATGATGGTGGAAATGGCGTGCTTGTAGACGAGTTGGGATTGCCCATCACGACGCAGAAGCACACAGAAATTGTCAAACCAGCTCACCACACCCTGCAGCTTGACGCCGTTCACAAGGAATATGGTCAGCGGTGTCTTCGACTTGCGGACGCTGTTCAGGAAGGTGTCCTGGAGGTTCTGTTTCTTTTCGTTGTTCGACATGGCTTGTCGCCCTTTGTTCTGGTTCGAGGGGCAAAACGCCCCCCACACACAAGTCGAACGCTAGACCGTCCCGCATGACGGGCGCAATCGCGCGTCCTGCATTAGATGGCTGTCGCCCTCGCCCGCTCGATATAGAGGCGACGGAGTTTCATCGCCATGGGTCCGACGACGCCATCTCCCACCGGATGGTCGTCGACCTTGATCACCGGCAGCACCAGCGAGCCCGCCCCAGTGATGAAGGCCTCCTTGGCGGCCTTGGCTTCGGCCGGGGTGAAAGGCCGTTCGTCGACCTCCATTCCCTCCTCCCGCAGCACGTCCAACAGGGTGAAACGGGTGACGCCGCGCAGGATATTGGCGTTTGTGTCGCGGGTACGCAGGCGTCCCTCGGCGTCCACGATCCAGGCGTTGGACGAGGCGCCCTCGGTCACGAAGCCCAGGTCGTCGACGAACCAGGCCTCGACCGCCCCGCGCTCCTTGGCCGCCTGCTTGGCGAGCGCGTTGGGCAGCAGGCCGACGGTCTTGATGTCGCACCTGCCCCAGCGGTTCTCGGGGGTGGTGATCACCGCCACGCCCTTGGCGGCCTTGGCCTCCGTCGCCGCGCGATCGACCGCGGAGACGGTGACCACCACGCTGGGCGGCACGTCCCCGTCCGGGAAGGCGTGATTGCGCGGCGCGACGCCGCGACCGACCTGCAGATAGAGCAATCCCTCGCGCACCCGGTTGCGGCGAACGGCCTCGCGCAGGACGATGGTCAGGGCCGCCCGGGTCATGGGCATGGCGATCCGCAGTTCGCCCAGGCTGCGCTCCAGCCGCGCGAAATGGCCTTCCGGATCAGCCAGCTTGCCGTCGAACAGGGCCCAGACCTCGTAGACCGCGTCGCCAAGCTGATAGCCGCGATCCTCGATGTGGACGCTGGCGTCGCCATGGCGGACGAAACTGCCGTTCACATAAGCGTAGCGACCCATCAGGCGTCTTCCTCTTCGACAGGCCGCGCGCCCGACAGGCCCAGCGACTTCAGTTTACGGTGCAGGGCCGAGCGCTCCATGCCGATGAAGGCCGCCGTGCGTGAGATGTTGCCCGAGAATCGCAGCATCTGGGCGTTCAGGTACTCGCGCTCGAACACCTCTCGGGCCTCACGCAGCGGCAGGGCGATGATGCGTTCGGCGCCCAGGGTGCTGGGCTGGTCGCTGGGCGTCGAGTCACCCGGCAGCATGTCCGCGCTGATCGCCTCCGACGGATCGCCGGACGCCAGGATCAGCATGCGCTCGACGTTGTTGCGCAGCTGGCGCAGGTTCCCCGGCCAGGCCTTGACCTGCAGGGTGGCCAGCGCGTCGTCCGCCAACCGCCGCCGCGCCATGCCGCTGGCGTCGCAGATCCGCTGGATGAAGTAGTCGACCAGTTCGGGGATATCCTCGCGGCGCTCGGATAGGCCGGGCACCGTCACCGGCACCACGTTCAGTCGGTGAAACAGATCCTCGCGGAACCGGCCGCCGGCGATCTCTTCGCGCAGGTCGCGGGAGGTGGACGAAACCACGCGAACATCGACCTGCACGTCGCTGTCGCCGCCGACCCGGCGGAAACGCTGTTCGACCAGGACCCGCAGGATGCGGCTCTGGGTCTCGCGGGGCATGTCGGCCACTTCGTCCAGGTAGAGGGTGCCGCCGTGAGCGTTCTCGAACACTCCGATCTTGGCGGGGCGGCCGCTGGCCCCCTCCTCCCCGAACAGCTCCACGTCCATCCGTTCGGGCGTCATGCCAGCCGCGCTGATGACCACGAACTCGCCGCGGGCCCGCGGGCTGGCACCGTGGATCAGCCGCGCCACGGTCTCCTTGCCCGCGCCGGGGGGACCGGCGATCAGCACCCGGCTGTTGGCCGAGGCCAGCTTGGCGATCAGGCCGCGAAGCTGCTGGGCGACGACGGACCGACCGATCAGCCCTTCGGGTTGGATCGCCTGGGTGCGCAGCCGGCGATTCTCTCGCTTCAGGCCGCTGGTTTCCAGCGCCCGCTCCACGCAAAGCAGCAAACGATCGGACTTGAACGGCTTCTCCAGGAACTCATAGGCGCCGCGCTTGATGGCGCTGACGGCGGTCTCGATATTCCCGTGGCCGGAGATCATGATCACAGGCAGGTCTGGATCGAGCGCCTTGACCATGTCCAGCAATTCCAGGCCGTCCATGCCGCCGCCCTGCATCCAGATATCGAGGATCAGCAGCGCGGGCTTGCGCGACTTGAGCGCGGCCAGCGCGCTCTCGGAATCGTTCGCGGTGCGCACGCCGTAGCCTTCGTCCGAAAGGATTCCGGCCACCAGGTCGCGAATGTCCGCCTCATCGTCGACAACCAGAACATCAGCCGCCATCAGGTTACTCCTAAGCCTTGCGCCGGGGTCGGGGCCACGGGGCTCTTCACCCGCGCGGTCGTCGGGAACTTCAGCACCGCGCGCGCGCCCTGACCGCCGCGGGCGTCGGTCAGCAGCAATTCGCCGCCGTGGTCTTCCAGAATGCGTTTGACGATCGCCAGGCCCAGTCCCGTGCCCTTTTCGCGGGTCGTGACATACGGCTCGGTCAGGCGGTCGCGGTCCTTGTCGGGCAGGCCCACGCCGTTGTCCTCGACAACGATCTCGACACCCTGCTCGTTGGAAACCAGTTCCGCGGTGATCCGGCCGGGAGCGTCGCGCGTCGCCGCCATTCGCGCGCTCACCGCCTCGGCGGCGTTCTTCAGCAGGTTGGTCAGGGCCTGGGTCAGCATCCGCCCGTCGGCCAGCAAGCTGACGGCAGGCGCGGGTTCGATCATCTCGACATCGATGTCGGGGCTGGCCACCCGCTGCGCGAACACCGCGGCGCGCAACAGCTCCACGGCGTCCTGCTCGGCGAACTTGGGCGCCGGCATGCGGGCGAAGGAGGAAAACTCGTCGACCATCCGCCCGATTCCGTCGACCTGGCGCACGATGGTGTCGGTGCAGCGGTCGAAGACCTCCAGGTCCTCGGGCGCGACACCGCCGCGGAACTTGCGACGCAGGCGCTCGGCGGAGAGCTGGATCGGGGTCAGCGGGTTCTTGATCTCGTGGGCGATCCGGCGGGCCACGTCGCGCCAGGCCGCGTTGCGCTGGGCCGAGACCAAGCGGGTAATGTCATCGAAGGTGAGCACCAGGCCGCCTTCGGATCGGCTGGCCCGCACCCGCAGCCGGCGGGTCTCGCGGTCGCGGGCGATGTCGACCTCTTCCTCGGCCTCGCCGGCCTTGAGCGCGTTCTCGGCGATCATGGCGAACTCAGGCGCCACCTCGGTCAGACGTCGGCCGTGAACCTGACCGCCGCCCAGGTCTAGCAGAGCGGTAGCTTGGCGATTGGCTGCCGAGATCCGTCCCTGCGCGTCCAGGCCGATGACGCCCGCGGAGACCTCGGCCAGGACGGTTTCGATGAACAGGCGGCGCTGTTCAGCTTCGTCCCCGGCCCGCTTAAGCGCGGCCTGCTGCGCTTGAAGATCATGCGTCATGCTATTGAACGCACGGGAAAGTACGGCGATTTCCTCAGGGTCGTTGGTGGCGTCGACGCGGGCGCTGAGGTCGCCGCCGGCGACGCGCCCGGCGGCTTGCACCAGGCGCCCGACAGGGGCGGATATGGCGTTGGCGGCGCCCAACCCAAGCCAGACCGCGCCGACCAGGACCAGCATGGCGGTTTCCATGTACGACAACGCGAACACCGTCTGAATGCGGGCGCGGCTTTCTGCGGCCTCGCGATAGGCGGCCAGAGACCGGTCGGCCTCGCGCAGGTGATCGACAATCCCTTTCTGCGCCGGCCGCGTCACATAGAGATAGCCGTCCGGATAGGCCGAGAGCTTGTAGAGCGCCCGGGTCAGGTCAGTCGTGACGAATATGTCGCCCTCGTCAGCGGCGGCGAAGCTGGAGGCCGGCGGCGTGACGAACCTGGGAGCGTCGACCGCCTCGGCCCGGGCCAGGATCCGGCCCTGGCCGTCGATCAGATAGGCGGCGGGGAACGCGTGATAGGAGGCCTGATAGGCGAGGAAGTGGCTGAAGGTAACCGGGCTGGCCTGCAGCGCCGGCGCCGCGCGGTTCAGATCGACCGCCATCAGCGACACGTGGTCGCCAACATAGCGCTGCTGGTCCTCGACATAGGACCTCGCGACCGTGGCGGAGTTCGCCATCACGGTCTGAACCCGCTGAGAGAACCAGTTTTCGACGCCCCGGTTGACCAGGACGCCATAGAACAGCGCCACCACGACGGCCGGCGCCACGGCGGCGAGGGCGAACAGGGTGACGAAACGGAGGTGCAACCGTGCGCCGGCGTCTTCCGAACGGGCGCGCAGCAGGGCCGCCAGTCTCACCCCCACCTGCCCCGCCAGGGCCAGGATCAGCACGAGGTTGAAGCCGAGAATGGCCAAGATGTTCTTGGAGGCCGGCGCCAGGGGCCCGGTTTCAGGCGGAGAGGCGGCCAGAAGGATCGCTACGGCCGTCAGGATCGCGGCTAGAGCATATCCGCCGCCTAGCACATAGCGCGACTGCAACGTCCGCCAGAATCTCGCGAACGGGGTCGACCTAACGCTGTTTTCCTGGACCGAAACCGCCATGACTGGCCGATCCTAGAGGGGTGTGTACCTAATGCGCAACAGTCATGTTGCAAGCCGGCTTCACTGTAGAGTGCCGGCGCGAGCCCTGGGCGTGACGCGAGCGTCGGGGAAGATGCGCAGGAAGTTCTCGGCGTAGAAGCTGTCGCGAACGGCCTCGCTCCTATCGCCGAGGAAGCCTTCAAACCGCTTGATCGGATCGCGGCCGCCCTCGACATGCGGATAGTCGCTGGAGAACAGGTAGAGGTCTGGGCTCGACTGGTCGATCAAGGCGCCGACATCTTCGAATACGAACGGCGTGAAGGCCATCTGCTGGGCGAGCTGCTCCGAAGGCTTGCGGGTGAACGGCGTCTGGTTCTTGTCGGCGCGGATCCAGTTCTTGGCCACCCAATCCATCCGAGTAAGCAAAGACGGAACCCAACCCGCGCCAAGCTCCACGCTTGCGCCGCGCAGGGTCGGGAAGCGTTCGAAAACGCCATCGATGATCATGACCGACAGGAAGGTCTCGGGCCCCTGGTGCAGAATGGCGATGTCCTTGCTGCGCAGATTCTCCCCGCCGCCCATCCAGTCGGCGGTCGGACCCTTGCCGTTGTTCATCCAGGCCCGGGCCTGTTGCAGGGGCGCGCCCCCCACATGCAGCAGGAACGGTGTGCCGCTTTCGGCAAGCCGCGCCCAGAACGGATCGAAGTCGACATGCCCCGGGGAACGCTCGCCGCACGGGCGGTGCGGAATCCAGACCGCCTTGAGGCCGGCGGCGATGGCCACATCCAGCTCGGCGATCGCCAGGGCCGGTTCGTCCAGCGGCACGATGGCCACCCCCAGCAGGCGGGCGTCGTCGCTGCAGAAGTCCGCCATGTGCCGGTTGTGCGCGCGGGTGGCGCCGTAACGCAGCTCGGGCGTGATCTTCGAGCTGGCCGAGAACGGCATGGCCACGCTGTGGGTCGCGAACACCAGCTGCTTCTTGAAACCCAGCAGGTCCAGGGCCCGGCTGCGGTCGCCGCTGTCGAAGGCGCCGAGGGCCTGAATTTCCTTGGAGCTCTCGATCAGCCGGTCGCCCAGCGCGATCTGGGCGGCCACGTGCTCGGGACTGTGGCGTCCGCCCTGTCCCACGATCACCGCCACCTCCTCGTCGGTGACGAGCGAGGCGCTGTAGCTCACCTCGGGGATTTCGTCGCGCAGACCCGGGTCAGCATACTTCTTCAGGAAATCCGGCAGTTCCATGATGTGGCTGTCGGCGTCGTAGAACGCGCGGCCGTCCGGGGCGTAGGCCATGGCTGCTTCCCTCCATCGGGCCTCTGATGGCCGCTTGCCGGACACTATCGGACGTCGTTGGCC
>NZ_JANOCX010000270.1:0-7008 GCF_031412415.1 Phenylobacterium sp. | reverse complement strand
CATGTAGATGCAGGTCTTGGCCGCCGCGATCGAGGCCAGATACAGCGCCTCATTCTCGCGGATTTGCTCCGTCGGTCCCCAGGCGGCGGCGGAGCGCGAAAGACCAACCCTGGTGTTGCGGAACTGCGGCGTCACGCCGTCGGGCCAGGGGTCGCCCAGGTCGCCGCTCGGGGGCGCGGGCACGGCCTCGCCCGTCGCCCGTTTCCAGCGCTCTCGGAAAAGCTCGCCCAGCGCCTGGGCCGGGCCGCCGTCCACCAGGCTCATCACCTCGTGGCGCGGGTCGAAACACGGCGGCGTTCCGGGCCGCGCCGAGCGTCGCGGGTTCTCATCGTGGTGGTCGCAGGTGTCCCACCGATCCGGCCCGAAATCGCAGCCGCCGCAGAAGGCCACGGCGTCGTCGATAACCACCACCTTCTGGTGATGGCTGGCGCCGGGGGGAAGCCGACCGTCCAGCACGAAGCGGACCCTGGAATGCCGGAAGGCCTTCGCCGCACGCTGGGGATAGAACTCCTGGCTGAGCGCGATCGGCAGGGCAGCCTTCCAGCACAGCACCCGGATGTCGAGGTCGGGTCGCGCCTGCGCCATGGCGCGCAGGAAGATGGCGATCTCGCTGTCCTCGGGCGAGGCGTCGTTGATTGTGGAGTCGAATATGGTTCGCGGATGGAAGGCCCACCCCAGGATGTGGACCGAACGCGTGGCCTTGACGATCGCCGCCTTCACCGCGGCGAAGTAGTCTTCCACATCAATGAACACCGCGACCCGCGGCGCCGTCTCGGCGCGCCAGCACGTCGTCCCGGGCTTCAACAACAAGACCGCGTCCCCCTCGTGATCGAATGGAGCCAAGGCTCCTGACGGCCCCGCTTGGCCGCCAGCGCACCAACGGCGATCGCGGCGATCGGTTGCGTCATGCGCGTTGGGGGGCGCGATCACCGCGAAGCCGTGGATCAACAGGCGTCACCGTGCGTTGATGCTCGGGCGTCGTCGGGCGTCGGAACACTTCCAGGAGAAAACACCAATGCGTTCAATGATCGTGCTCGCCGCCGCTGCCGGCCTCGTCCTCGCCGCCTGTTCGCCGAAGACCGAAACCGAGGCCGCCGCCGCCGCCGACCATGCTGGCGAGGCCGCCGCTTCCGCGGCGAACGACACCGCCGCCAACGCCGAGGCCGCAGCCGCCACAACCGCCGCCGCCGTCGACAACGCCGCTGACCAGACCAGCGCCGCGGCCGCAAACGCCGCCGACAACGCCGCTGAATCGGCCGCCGTGGCCGAGCGAAAGGCCGACGCCGCCGCTGACGCCGCCGCGGCCCAGCGCTAGGACTGACGCCGGAAGCAAGAAGCCCCGCCGGCCACAAGGCCGACGGGGCTCCCCACGTCTAGAATTCCCAGGGACGGGAGTTCTGCGAGCATAAGGCGGCCAGCCGATCCGGAGTTCCCGTCGACGGCGCGCGCGAGCCCCTCCTGCCAGTGACGCCATGGCCGCAAGCCGCGACGGACCAGATACGAAAAGGGCGCTTCCGACCGAGCCGGAAGCGCCCTCGCCTGTCCCCACAGGCAGACCTTGTCGCCTCTGGGCGCCACGTCTTCAAAACATGGCGCCTTTGTGGCGGATATGACGGCGTTCGCCAAGTGTTGGATTGTCGCAGGCATGAGGGAGCCCCGGCCCTCTTGGGGAGTTCCGGGGCTCAGGCGAAGGCGGTGTCGGGGGCGACCAGGCCTTCGCACCCTCAATAATTCCCCAGGCGCGTGTCTGTTCCGCGCCTTCGCGGAATTAATCGCGGGCGCGTCCACGCAGGCCAAAACCGCCCTCGCCATGGCCGCCCAGGCTGGAGAAGCGCGCCTCCTCGGCCTTGTGGAAGTACTGCGACGCCACCAGCCAGGCCTTCACCGGCCTAAGGCTCGCCAGGCAACCGATGATCAAGGCCGGGAAGGTGGTCAGCAGGTGGACCCAGATCGGCGGATGCCAGGCCACCTCGGCCCAGGCGAACAGGCCGATCACCACGATCCCCACGCCGCTCATCACGAAAAAGGCCGGGCCGTCCGCCGGATCGGCGAAGCTCAAGTCCAGCCCGCACTGGTCGCATTCCTTGGCCACGGTCAGGAACCCGGCGAACAGCTTGCCTTGCCCGCAGCGCGGACAACGGCAGCGCAGGCCCGAGATGATCGGCGGCGGAGGGTCATAGGTGGGCATGCGTACAATCCTTGAATGGATACATACAATCTGATAGTAATGTATGCATTCCAGCTCGGATTTGCAACCATGACCCTGCCCACGGCCCGCTGGTTGACCCGCGTGGATCGCGACGACGGCCCGATCTACCTGGCCATCCTCAAGGCCCTGGAATCGGCCATCGTCGACGGCGACCTCCAGGCCGGCGAACAGCTTCCGCCGCAGCGCGCGGTGGCGGTCCAGCTCGGCGTCGACTTCACCACCGTCACCCGCGCCTACGCCGCCGCCCGCGCCCGGGGCATGGTCGAGGGCGCCGTGGGGCGCGGCACCTTCGTGCGCGGCCGGGCCAGCGAGGATGAGGCCGGCCTGATCGACCTCTCCATGAACCTGCCGCCGCCACCGCTGGACCTGTCGCTGGGCCGGCTGCTGAAGGAGACCAGCCGCGCGGTGCTCGATCGCACCGATCCCGCCGCCCTGATGGCCTATCACCCCGGGGCCGGGTCCCTGGCCCAGCGCGCGGCGGGCGCCGCCTGGCTGGCCCCGACCCTGGGCGAGGTCTCGCCCGAGGCCATCCTGGTCTCGCCCGGCGCTCAGACCGCGCTGGCGGCGTTGTTCACCACCCTGATGCGCCCCGGCGACGCCCTGATCGTCGAGCCCCTGACCTATCCCGGCGCCCTGTCGCTGGCCGCCCATCTAGGCCTGCGCCTGATCGCCTGCCCGACCGACGACGAGGGCGTCCTGCCCGCGGAGTTGGACCGCCTCTGCGCCGAGCATCGCCCCAAGGCGATCTACCTGATCCCCACCCTGCAGAATCCGGTCGCCACCACCATGGGCCCGCAGCGTCGCGGCGACGTGGCGCGCGTCGCCCAGTCAGCCCAGGTTCCGATCATCGAGGACGACGCCTATGGCCGCTTGCCGCAGGTCCCGCCGCCCGCCATCGCCGCCCTCACGCCGCGGAACGTCTGGCACGTGGCGACCACGGCCAAGGCCCTGTCGCCCGGCCTGCGCACCGCCTTCGTCGCCGCGCCCAGCGCAGATCAGGCCCTACGGCTCGCGACGGCCCTGCGCGCCATGTCCCTGATGGCCTCGCCGCTCACCACCGCCGTCGCCACCGCCTGGATCCGCGAGGGGACGGCTGAACGCCTGCTGGCCGCCGTCCGCGCCGAGACCCGCGCGCGACAGACCCTGGCGCGGGACATCCTGCCGAGCGCGGTCGGCGGCCCGGATGGCGTCCATGTCTGGCTCGACTTGGCGCCCGGCCGCGACCCGTCCGCGCTGCGCGACGACGCCGCCCGGCGCGGCCTGTCCCTGGTCACCGCCCAGGCCTTCGCCGCCGGGCCGGGCGCCCGCGACGGTCTGCGCATATCTCTGGGTGGCCCCGCCCGGCGCGAGGTCCTGGCCCAGGCCCTCAGGGCCGTGGCCGATCTGCTGGCCTAACCCGCGCGGTACGGCAGGTAGCCGCGCTCGACCATTCGACGCAGGGCCTCATAGGCCTCGGTCAGCTCTTCATAGGCCATCCGCATCTCGGCCAGGTGGGTGACCTGCTCGGGGTTCGGAGGCTGGGAGGTCTCGGTGGAGGCGAGGGCAGCGGCGATCCACTGCGCGCGCGCGATGGCCGCGGCCACCGCCAGGCGCTGAAACTTGCCGGCGTCGGCATGGCCCAGCACATGGGCGATCACCTCCTGGTTGGAGGCGTAGACGGTGTAGTCGATCCGCTCCATCTGTCCGCGCAGCCGCCGTTGGGCCTGCGGATCGAGCATGGCGTCGGGTTCGAAGTGGTCGATGGCGCGTCTGACGTTCGACGTCCGGGTGACGGACATGTGCGACCTCCAGGTCACGGCCCGCGCGTGCTGGCGGGGCGGCCCATGGTGGGAGTCGGACTTTAAGGTTCGATTGATGGATTTCGACTGAACCAGACTCGATTTCGCGCGCTTACAGGGCTTCGATCTCACAAGGACGTTACCTATGCGCATCACCACCCTGACCCTCGCCGCCGTCGCCGCCCTGTCGCTCGCCGCCTGCTCCAAGCCCGCCGACAAGGCCGTCGACGCCCAAGCCGACGCCGTCGAAGCCCAAGGCGAGCTGAAGGCCGACGCCCTGGAAAACAAGGCCGAGGCCATGGACGCCCAAGCCGACACCATGACCGGTCCGGCGGAAGCCAACGCCGAGGCGAACGCCGACTCCATGCGCGCCCAGGCCGACGCCACCGAGAAGGCCGCCGACGCCAAGGCCGACGCCATCGAAGAGAAGAAATAGCCCGACCTCGCGAGGCGCCCGGTGAACGCCGGGCGCCGATCGCGCGCAAGACAGATTGGCTTCCGTCGCGCGTAGCGTTAAACGCCGAGCATGAGCGACACGCCCCCCGACCGACTCTCGGTCAACCCGAACAGCCCCCACCACGACGCCGCCGCGCTGGAGCGCGGTGTCGGCGTCCGATTCAAGGGCGTCGAAAAGACCAACGTGGACGAGTACTGCGTCAGCGAGGGCTGGGTCCGCCTCAGCGTCGGCAAGACGGTAGACCGCAAGGGCGCCGCCATGACCGTCAAGCTGCAAGGCGAGGTCGTCCCCTACTTCCAGGACATCGCCGCCAATACGCCGTCGGACGCCGCCGAGAGCTAGGCGCGCTTCGCCCAGTGCGCTATTGAAGCTGATCGGGATAAAGCGGTGTCCCGATCAGGCCAATGGCCCAACCACCGCGCATCTCCGCATGGAGAAAGCGCAATGGCCCGATTTCACACACGCCCTGCCACCACCCGGCGTTTCGTCCTGCTCGGCCTTCTCGTCTCGGGTCCCGTCTCGGCGGCCAACCGGCCCTGCGCCGCGCCGCGCGTGCTTTTTGTTTGCCCCGCCGGGACCGTGAAGAGCGCCATCGCCCGCGAGCATCTTAGGGCTCGGGCGGCCGCGCGCGGCGTGGCGGTTCAGGCCAGCTCGCGGGGTGTCCAAGTCGAAGATCACGTCTCGGCGGCGCTCGCGGCGCGGCTGCGGGCGGACCGCGTCGCTATCCATGCCGAGCCGCCGCGTCGTCTGGCCGCTGCCGACATCGACGACGCCGACCTGGTGATCGCCTTCGACGACGCGATGCGGGCGCCTGGCCTCGAACGGGCGCGCACCTGGAAGATTCCCTCATGGAACACCAGCTACGAGGACGCCAAGGCCGCCCAGGCGCCGCTCATCGAGGCCCTGCTGGACGAACTGGCCGCGCGGCCCTGCCCCTCCTGAACCGACGCTCAGCGACTTGATTTCCCGCCGCCCCCGGTCCCCACTCCGTGTTGTCACGGCCTCCGGGGAGCTGTGGAATCACGGAGCAGATCGATGAAGGCTTGGGGATTGATCCTGGCGACATGGCTGGCCGCGAGCGCCGCCCAGGCCGAGACGGTCTATGTCCGCGCCGGCCGGCTCATCGATCCTGAAAAGGGCGTCGTCCAGTCCGACCGGCTGCTGAGGGTGGTCGACGGCCGTGTCGCCGCCAACTCCGCCTGGGCGTCGCCGCCCGCCGATGGGCGTCTGATCGACTGGTCGGCCTACACCGTCCTGCCCGGCCTCATCGACATGCACACCCACGTGGCCGACGGCTACGGGGCCACCAACGACCCCGCCGAGCCGCTGAAGCACTCGGCGACCGCCACCATCCTCAAGGGCGCGGAGACCGCCCGGATCACCCTGCACGCCGGGTTCACCAGCGTCCGTGACGCAGGCGTCTATCGGGGCCTGAGCGACGTGGCCCTGCGCGACGCTATCGAGGCGGGACAGGTCGAGGGTCCGCGCATGAAGGTCGCAGGCGCCTACATCACCGTGCCCGGCGGCGGCGGGGCGGTCACCGGCGCCGCGCCAGACGTGATCATCCCCGGCGACTTCAAGTTGGGCGAGACGCGCAGCCCGGCCGAGGCGCGCGACCGGGTGCGATACCTGCTCCAGCAGGGCGCGGACTTCATCAAGCTGATCGGCACCGGCGCGGTCCTGGCGATCGGCAGCGAGCCCGGCCAGCTCGAGCTCACCGAGGAGGAGATGAAGGCCGCCTGCGATGAGGCCGCCGCCCGCGGGAGCTACTGCATCGCCCACGCCCACGGGGCGGCCGGGATCAAGGCCGCCATCCGCGCCGGCGCCCGCTCCATCGAGCACGCCTCGCTGATCGACGACGAGGGCATCGCGCTCGCCAAGGCCAGGGGCGTCTGGCTGGACATGGACATCTATGACGGCGATTGGATCGACGAGGTCGGCCGCCGCGAGGGCTGGCCCGCCGAGTACCTGCGCAAGAACACCGAGACCACCGAGCTGCAACGCCAGGGCTTCCGCAAGGCGGTCAAGGCCGGGGTCAAGCTCAGCTACGGCACCGACGCCGGCGTCTATCCGCACGGCCTGAACGGGCGGCAGTTCGCCTACATGGTCCGCTACGGCATGACCCCGATGCAGGCCATCCAGTCGGCCACCACCGGGGCCGCCGCCCTGCTGGGCGCCAGCGCCGATGTCGGCGCTCTGAGGCCGGGCCACCACGCCGACATGATCGCCGTCACGGGCGACCCGCTGAGCGACATCGAGGTGCTGACCCGCGTCCAGGGCGTGATCAAGGGCGGCAAGCTCGTCAAGACCCCGGCGCCCTGAGCCGCCCTACCCCGCGGTGGGTTTGGGATCGATCCCTCGGCCACAGCGGCCTGACCGCAGGTAGCGCAGGCTCGCGGCCTACAGCAAACCCGTCAGACCCATTCGCGGCGGCCCGTTCTCGCAGTTGGCGGTCAGCAGGCGTTTCAGCTCGACAAGGCCGCCATCCTTGTCGAAGGCGCTGAGCTCACCGCGTTTGTCGAGAGCCAGGAAGATGTCGAGGCCCTCGCGCCACAGGGCGCAGG
>NZ_JANOCX010000269.1:0-16218 GCF_031412415.1 Phenylobacterium sp. | reverse complement strand
CTTCCTCATAGGCCTCGCCGCCGATCTCGTAGTCGGCGTCCAGGGTGGCCGGGGCGGCGAACAGCGACAGCCGCTCTGTGCAGCGCGCCATCATCCTGTCCATCAGGACTGGGTCAAGGCGGTCGGGCTGTTGGAGCGCGTCGACGATGCCCTGGATCGGGTCCTGGTTGAAGTCGAGGCCGGCCGTGCCGAACGCCAGGTCCAGGTCGACCAGTACGGCGCCCGTCTGCAGGCGCTCGGTGATCGAATAGGCGACGTTGTGGGCGATGGTCGAGGTGCCGGCTCCGCCCTTGGCGCCGCAGAAGGCGATCTGGCGACCGACGAAGGGCGCGGAAGGATCGGCGTACAGGCCGGCCACCGTGCGAACCATCTGCAGCGGGTTCAGCGGCGGGACCAGATACTCCGAGACGCCACGGCGCATCAGCTCGCGATAGAGGGCGATATCGTTCGCCGAACCGATCAGGACGACCTTGGTGCCCGGATCGCAGACCTGGGCCAAGCGGTCCAAGAGGCCCAGCAGCTCGGGCGCGGACTCCAGGCACTCGACCATCACCAGGGAGGGCGTCGCCTGGTTCTGATAGACCTCGACGGCGGCGGCCAGGCCGCCCATGCGGGTCACGACCGTGGTGCGCTCCATGCGCCGGTCCTCGGCGGCGCGGTCGGCCAGCTCGGCGGTCTCCGGCGTGGCGCAGAAGATGTGAACGGTGATGCGCGGCAGCAGGGTCTCACCGAACGCCGCCTCTGCGCCGGCCAGCATCTCGTGCACCGGATTGGCGGCCGGTCGCGCCGGCTCGGCGACGGCCGCGGCGATCGGGGCGTCCTCGAGGGGTTCCTCAAGCGTAGGCGCGAACGGATCGGCCGCCTCGGCCGGGGCGGACGCGGCGTCATCCCAGGTGTCGGTGACCACCGGCGAGGAGAACTCGTCGTCGGCGTCGAAATCCAGGTCGAACGGGTCTTGAGTGGATTTCGGGTTCATCAGCTGTCGCCCCGCATCACTTCACCGCCTGCGAGACTGTGCCCGCCGCCTGCTTGTCCTGTTGCGAGGACGTGTTCTCGCCCTTGCGGTATTTGGCCAGCACGTCGGCGCGGCGGCCCATGTCGGGCGCGGTCGTCGCTCGGGGGCCCTTGAGGTCAGCCGGATTGGCGATCTGGGCCGCCATGTTGGCCACCGTGGCGCAGCCGAAGTTGGGTTGGACCTTGTTTTCCATGCTGTGGGCGATGTTGGTCCAGGCGCGGCCGCACTCGGGGACCACCGCCTCGTACCTCAGGTAGCCGACCAGCAACGGCGCGCGCGCGTCGCCCTTGGCGTCATAGCCGACGATGCGGATCTGATCGGCGCGCACGCCTTGCGCGATCAGGAAGGTGCGGGCGCCTTCGCCGGTGCGGAACGCCGCCGAATTGTCGGGGCCGCCGCTCGGCGATTGCAGGGTGATCGATCCGCCCTCGACCTCGCGCCAATCGGCAACGAACGCGCTGAGCGCGTCGGCCTGGGTCGACGAAAGGCCCGATCCATGGACCGCCAGCCGGATCTCGTGGGGCTGGGAGGTGACCTCGGCCGTCCACTGCTCGGTGGGGGTGCGCGGCTCTTCGACCAGGCCGTCCTGGGGCGGGATGGAGGCGCAGGCCGACAGGGCGACCAGCGAGATCAGCACGGCGAAACGATGCATCGGGGCGAACCTCATTCGATCACGTACCCATAGGGCCCCTGATAGGCGCGGCCGGCGGCGGCCTGCGGCTTGGCCTTGTAGGCCTTGGTCAGCGCGCCCATCAGCAGGGTCGAGCCGTCATTGGCGATCTGCAGGCCGTCCACCGGCGTTTGCAGGCGATCGGCGCTGACCGCCTGGACGATGTAGGGCGTGACGATGATCACCAGCTCGGTCTCACCCGAGAGATAGTCGCGCGAGCGGAATAGCGACCCCAGCACCGGAAGGGTGGTCATGCCCGGCAGGGCGTCGATGTTCTGGCGGGTCTTTTCCTGCAGTAGGCCCGCGATCATCAGCGATCCGCCGGAGGGCAGCTCCACGGAGGTCTCGGCCCTGCGCACGGTGAGGGCGGGGATGGTGAGGGTGGCCGTCGTCCCCGGCGTCGAGAGCGAGAAGGCGCCCTCGGTGGTCAGCTCGGAGACCTCGGTCGACATCTTGATGGCGATGCGGCCCGAGGACAGCACGACCGGGGTGAAGCCCAGGCCGACGCCGAAGGGCTTGAACTCGATGGTGGTCGCACCGGTGCCGTCTTGCGCGACGGGCACGGGGAACTCGCCGCCGGCCAGGAAGCGGGCGGCTTCGCCCGAGACGGCGGTCAGGTTCGGCTCGGCCAGGGTGCGGACAAGACCAACGCGCTCGAACGCCTTCAGCATGGCCTCGGCCTGATTGAGGCCCGGATCGCCGGCGGTGTCTTTGAGCGTCGCGGTGTCCCAGTTGCTGGCTTGAGTGCTATCGCGAACAACGAAATCGCACAGCTTGGTTGGGTCGACAGCGAAGCCGCAGGGAGCCTGCAGGGTGGGTTGCCGCGTAGTATTGGCCTGATAGCCGCCCGTGAGACCGCCCAGCAGAGCGCCGTTGACCCCGAAGGTCGCAGCCGTGCCCAGGAGGTACTGCGTCTCGCCAAGCTGGCCCAGGACGGCCTTTGAGCTGACGCCCAACTGCTTGATAACGTTGCGCTGCATTTCGACGATGCGGACCTTCAGCATCACCTGGTCCTTGCCGGCGATGCTGATCATGTTCAGCACCTGCTCAGGCTTGGTGACGGCGGCGCGGGCGATCTGGGCGGCCTTGTCGGCGTCGGCCAGATTGGCCACCTGGCCCGACAGGATCAGGCTGTCGTTCATCGCGTCGACCCGCACTTTCGCGCCGGGCACGATGCGGTTGATGGTCTGGGCGACGGCGCTGGGGTCCTGGTCGACCCGGATGTCCAGGCTGAGGATCCGCCGGCCGGCGTTGTCGAAGAACACCGCGTCGGTGGTGCCGTTCTTGAGGCCCAGGATGAAGATCCGCCGCGGCGTGCGCAGCATGGCGTCGGCGACGCCGGGATTGGTCACCAGCACGTCGCGGGCGTCCACCGGAAGTTCGACGATAGCCGACTTGCCGACGGGCAGGCTCAGCGACTGCGAGCTACCGCCCCCGGCCAGGTCGACCCGCATGACGGCCGCCGAGCCGGACAGGCCCGCGGCCATGGTCGAACCCGCGTCGGAGGGTTGGGCCAGCGCCGGCGTCATGGACGTCAGGATCGTCGCGGCCGCCAGGGCCAGCGCGCTCAGGATGCGGGACGGGCTCATTGAGCGACAACCTCCGAAACTTCACCGCCGCGGTAGACCCGGAGGTCGCCGCCGCCTCGGGTCGCGACGGCGCGGCCGGCTGGACCGCCGACATCGGCGTAGGAGCGCAGCGCCAGCTGCATCTCGCCCAGCGCCTTGCCTCGGGCCAGCACCTCGACGTCGGACGCCGGCAATTCGAGTGTCGCAACGGCGCCGACGATGGTCTTGGCGTCCTTGCCGGGCGAGGTCGCCTGATCGATGGCGAGGACGCGCAGGTTGCGCATCAGAACCTCGGTGATGACGCCGTCGCCCTCGGCCGCCTTGCGGCTCTGCAGAACGTCGACGCGGTCGCCCGGAAGGATGAAGCCGCCGGCGGCGGTCTCGGCGTTGATCGGCACCGCCATGGCGCGCATGCCCGGCGCCACGACCACGGCCATGTAGCCGCTCTGTCCGGCGCGCACGACCTTACGGGCCATGACCGGCTCGCCCTTGAGAATGGCTTCCTTGACGATGGCGCCCTCGAAGGCCTGCATCGGGCCCTGGGTCATGATCAGGTCGGTGGTGGCCTTGGCCGCCACCTTGACGGCGCCCTTTTCGGGAACGGCCGGGGCCGCGCCGTCGGTCACATAGGCGGGGTTGAGGGATTCAAGCGGCCAGGCCTGCCAGCTCATGTCGGCCACGGCCAGACGCACCCCGATGGGCAGATCGCGCTTGGCGACCAGCACCTGGGCCATGGGTTTGGCGGGCGCCGCGGACGCCATGACCGGCGCTGGCGGCGCCTTGGGCGCGAGCATCCCGCGCACCAGAAAGGCGAGCGCGATCGCGGCGATCGCGGCGACGGCGAGGATGGCGATGCGGACGGCGCCCATATGCGACTACCCGAGACTCCCGCAAGGCGGGCGAACGATGCGAACCTGGCGTTCCGCCAAGACCCGCGATTCGAATGTCCGACGTTCTGCCGGCTACACGTCTATTGGCCCGCCATGGTTAACGTCGGACTAAGGCTCAGCCCAAACCCGGGAACGCTTTCAGCAGGGCGGTTTCAGGAAATGCGACCAGGGCGCCAACCGCGATCGCCACGCCGTAGGGAACGTTCTCGCCAGGCGTCGCCAGCCGGCTGAACCACGGGGGTCCGGCGATGGTCAGGGCGCGCAGGCGCGGCGATCTCAGATTGAGCAGGGCAACGGCGAGGACGCCGCCGCCGATCCCCGTGACAAGAAGAAACGTGGTGGCGGCCGGCCAGCCGATCCAGAGGGCCGCGGCGGCGAACAGCTTGGCGTCGCCCCCGCCGATCCATCCCAGGGCGAACATCACCATTCCCGCGACCAAAGCGCCCGCTCCGATGGCGAACTGCAGCCCGATGGCGTCCAGCGGCAGGCCCAGGGCCAGGGCTGCCGGAACGAAGGCCAGGATGAGGCCGCCCGAGATCCAATTGGGAATTGTGTAGGTGGTGGCGTCCTTGAGGGCCGCGACAATCACCAGGGCCGGGAAGACGATCAAGAGTGCGGCTTGGACGATCGGGGGCATCGACAAGGGACCCTGGCGGCGACTGAAGCTGATGGGCGCACCGTCGCTCATCCGAATGAACGGAGGGTTGAAAAGCGAAAGCCGCGGCGCTTTCGCGTCGCGGCTTGTTCGAACCGAATTGAGGAGTTCGGCTTAGTCTTCGGGAATGGCGGTGGCGATCTGGGTGAAAACATCCGAGATTTTGCCGCTGAGGGTCGACATCGCTCCGACCAGGACCACCGAGACCAGGGCCGCGATGAGGCCGTACTCAATGGCGGTCGAGCCTGACTCGTCGGCGAGATATCGAGAGAGGAAGGACTTCATCAGTGAAACTCCATCGCACCACGAACCTCCGCCAAAGACGCAACCGCGGCGGCTTTCGCCGCCGCGGCGCGTATTCTGACGTCGTCTAGTCTTAGACGGCGGCGTCGAGTTCGGCGCCGATGTCGCCGAACAGGCTGCTGATCTTGCCGCTCAGGGCGGTCAGCGCGGTGACCAGGGCCACGGCGACCAGGGCGGCGATGAGGCCGTACTCGATGGCGGTGGCGCCGGATTCGTCTTTCACAAAGCGAGTGACAAACTTGGACATGCTCGATCTCCTTTTTTGCTGCGAGCAGACTGTTGAGGGATCAAGCCTGGTTGGCCTGCTCGCCCCGAAACGCAGGGACACATTCGCCCATCGCGTTTAATGTCGAGTAAACATGGAAGTATTCGAGATTGTTTTTCTATGGTTTACTTGCGTTTACTATTACTCTTGATTAACCATGGAGCCCGAAACGCCCCGGAATCGTCGTCTCGACATAATGATTCCCGCGCGCGCACGTAGGGCCGAAAGTTCAGCCTTTCTTGACCATTCGGGCCCAGCCTCGCCGCACGATTTTTTTTCGGACAGCGATCCCATGCGACGTCTTCTGCTCAGCTTGACCGCCGGCCTGTCGCTCCTGGCGACCGCATCTCAGGCCGATGCGCCAACCCTTCCGGTGCCGATCCACCAGAGCGCCCGGCTCCTGTTGCCCGCCGGCGCCCGCGACGTGATGATCGGCAACCCCAAGATCGCCGACGTCAACGTCATCGACGGGCGCAGCGTGGTGGTCCTGGGCAAGGGCTATGGGGTCACCAACCTGCTGGTCATCGACGGTCTTGGCCGCACGGTCATGGAGCGCCAGATCGTCGTCTCCGGCCCCAGCTCGGGCCGTGTCTCCATGATTCGAGGCGCCACGGTCGACAGCTACGCCTGCGCCGGGATTTGCGAGAAGGAACCGCCGCCGGAGGACGCCGCGGCGAAAACGCCGGCGACGCCCACCCCTTAAACCTCCGGTTAGCCAGACTTTGCTAAACTCCCCAGGTTCGAAGCCTCGGGGACGTCATGTCGCGCCTTCTCAGAAAACGCTTCGCCGACTTGAAGCGGTTCGCTCGCGAGAAACGCGGCGCGACCGCCGTCGAGTTCGCGCTGATCTCCATTCCCTTCCTGCTGCTGCTCTTCGGCGTCGTTGAGATCGGCATGCTGCTGCTGGTCTCGGCCACCCTGGACACGGCCGTGGAGTTCGCCTCCCGCAACGTCCGCACCGGCGAGTTTCAACAGAGCGCGGGCGTCGACGCCGACTCCTTCAAGGGCCTCGTCTGCCGCAACATGACCTGGTTGCAGAACAGCTGCGAGAATTCCCCACGCGTCGTCGTTGAGGCAGAGACCTTCGACAACTTCGCCGACCTGGGCGCCGCGAACTCGCCCGACCCAACGACCTTCGACCCGGATGACCGCTGCTGGTCGGTGGGCGGTCCCAAGGACATCGTCCTGATGCGTGTCTACTATCAGTGGGACCTGATCACCCCGATGCTCAACAACGCGCTGGAGAACATGGGCGACGGACGGCGAATGCTCGTCTCGGCCTCGGCCTTCCGCAACGAACCCTACGATCCGAACATCGAAAAGGTGGGAGCCGGATGCTGAACCGTCTTCTCCGCGCTCGCGAAGGCTCGGCCGCCGTCGAGTTCGCCTTCATCGCCCCAGTCATGCTGCTGTTCTACTTCGGCCTAGTCGAGGTCAGTCAGGCATTGTTGGCCAACCGCCGCGCCAGCCACGTGGCCACCGCCGTCGGCGACATCGTCGGGCAGAACGGCAACACGACGATCGCCGAGGTCGACCAGATCTTCGACATCGCGGGCGTGATCTTCCGGCCCCTGCCGACCGCGACGCTCAGCACCCGGGTCACCAGCGTCCGCATCGAGGCCAATGGCGCGGCGACCGTGCTCTGGTCGCAGAGTCACGGCAGCCTGACCGCGCTCTCCGGGACCCTCAACGACGTGCCGGCGACGTTCGTCGTGCCGGGTCGCGGGCTCATTCGGGCCGACACGACCTACACCTACACCTCGCCGCTGCAGGAACTGCTGCCCAATCCGATCACGCTCAGCCACACAACCTATATGAGCCCCCGCAACTACGTGGCGGTCACCCGCCCCAACTAGGCCAGCAGGCGGGCCAGGCGTTCGACGAGAGCACTCGGCGCATAGGCCACGCCATCCAGGCTCGAAACAGGCCTCACCCCGATCAGGCTATTGGTCAGGAACACCGCCGCTGCGCCGCTCAGTTCCTCAGGCGACGCGGCGACCTCCTCGACCTCCACGCCCAGCGCCGCGCTCGCGCTCAGCACCCTAGCGCGCATCACCCCCGCCAGGACGCCGCAGGCCAGGGCCGGCGTGAACAGGCGCCCGTCCCGGAGCCAGAAGAGGTTCGCCGCCGCCGCGCTGGCGACCTCGCCTCGGTTGTTCAGCATCACAGCTTCGTCGGCGCCGCGCGCACGGGCCTCCTGGCGGGCCAGCACATTGTCCAAATAGGCCAAGGTCTTGAGCCGCGAGGCCGGGGACCCTTCGTTCCGCCGCACCCCGCTGAGCGCCAGCCGGGCTGGTCCCTCGGCCAGCATCGACACCGAGGCCGTGGCCAACAGCCGCGCGACCGGCGCGCCAGGCCGGTCCAGACCCCGCCCGCCCGATCCTGCGGTCAGGGTCAGGCGCACCGCCATGCGCGGCGCGGCCAGGTCGGCGACGGCCCGGCGCATCAATCGCTCGGCCTCCGCGCGATCCGGCGGAGGCAGGCCGAGTGTCGCGCAGCCCGCCTCCAACCGGTCCAGGTGGGCGGCGAGGTCGACCAGGGCCCCGTCCTTCGCCAGCAGGGTCTCGAACAGGCCATCGCCCAGCAGCAGACCCCTGTCATCGCCGGGAACGCCGTCGTGGGCGATCATGCGACGGTTCCCTCAAGGGCGCGGCGCAGGGCGGCGATCTTGGCCTCGGTCTCCAGGCGCTCGGCGTGCGGGTCGGAATCGGCGACGATCCCAGCCCCCGCGCGCGCTTCCACGTTCCAGCCGGCGTCGTCCTGCGCGAAAGCGGCCGTGCGGATCAGCACGCTGGAGTCCAACGCCCCGTCGAACCCCGCCCAGAACAACGAGCCGCAATAGGGTCCGCGCGGGCTCTCCAGCCCGGCGATAACTTTCATGGCCTGAACCTTCGGCGCCCCGGTGATCGAGCCCGGCGGGAAGGCGGCGCGCAACAGGTCAACGGCGCCGCGCCCCTCCGCCAGCCGGCCGGTCACGGCCGAGACCAGATGATGGACGTTGGCGAAGCTCTCCACCGCGAACAGTTCGGGGACCCGCACGCTGCCCGGCGCGCAGACCCGCGCCAGGTCGTTGCGCATCAGGTCGACGATCATCAGGTTCTCGGCGCGGTCCTTCTCGCTGGCGGCCAGCTCGCGGGCCAGCCGGGCGTCCTCGGTCGGGCAGGCGCCGCGCGGACGGGTGCCCTTGATCGGCCGGGTCTCGACCCGGTCGCCGCGCACCTGGACGAACCGCTCGGGCGAATTGGACACCACCGCCAGACCCGGCAGCCGCAGATAGGCCGCGAAGGGCGCCGCGCTCTGCCCTGCCAGCCGCGCGAACAGGTCAAAGGGCGTCGCCCCGGCGTTCAACCGTCCAGACCAGGTGCGCGCGATATTGGCCTGGAAGATTTCCCCGGCGCGGATGCGGCGAACGACCTGCGCCACGGCGGCCTCATAGGCCATGGGATCGCAGGCCCGCAGGTCGGCCGCCAGGACGCCTTCGACCGGCGCGTGCGGCGGCAGGTCCAGCCAGGTCAAGGCGTTGTGGGCGTTCGCCGCGGCGTCGGCCCCATGGCCGATGGCCAGCACCTCGCCACGCTCATGATCGAAGGCCAGCACCGCGCCGTAGCGCGCGGCCGCCAGGTCGGGCCATCCATCCCGCCGCGCCAGGCCCAGGGGCTCGACCACATCGCCCAGTTCGTAGCAGGCCAGGCCCACCACCCCGCCCTGGAACGGCGGCCCCTCGATGGGGGCGGGCGCAGCCGGACCCAGCAACTCGCGCAGCCCCTCGAAGGGATCCTGACCACGGACCGGCCGATAGGTCGCCTGCGGCGCTCGCGCCACATAGGACCAGCGGCCTCGCGCGCCGCCGCCGCCGGAGACGAAGCCCAACGCCCACGGCTCCTCGGCGAAGGCGCTCAGGACCTCGACCGGGTCGCGCCAGGCCGTCCGAAGCTGCGCCACGCTGTGCATGGGCCGCGCCTTAGCCTTCCGCGGCCTCGAGGGAAAGTCAGACTTGGCGGTCGCCTCCGCGAACGAACAGCAGACCGACGAAACCGATCGCCAGCAGGATGATGATCATGCCGAACCCACCCTGCTGGCTGTCGAAGATATTGGTGCCCAGGTTGACCAGGAACGAGCCCAGCCAGATCGTCGCGGTTCCCGACAGGGCATAGACCCCGAAGAAGGCGCCGGTCTGCTCCGGCGGGGTCAGGCGCACCAGCAGCGTGCGGCTGGACGCATAGTGGGCGGTGATGAACACGGCGTTCGAGAAGCCGATCAGCAGGAAGACCACCTCGGGAAGGGTCCGGAAGAATGGCCCGTTCCACAGCGGCGCGTGGGCGGCCGGATCATGGGGCCAGGAGTACAGGATCAGCTCGGGACCCATGCCGATGGTGGCGATGATGCCGATCAGCGACATGAAGATCTCGATCTGCACCGCGCGTCGCGGACCCAGCCCCGCGTCCAGCCAGCGCCCGACGAAGCCGCCCAGCACCGCCAGGATGCTGAGGATGATGCCGTACATCAGCATCTCCAGCGCCCCCCACTTCATGACCCCGGTGGCGTAGATGCCGGCATAGATCAGGATCGCCGTCATGCCGTCGACATAGAACATCCGGCTGACCAGGAAGACCGCGGCGTCCTTGTGATCCTTCACGCTGGACACCATCCGCCAGAGGTCCTTGGCCCCGTCGGCGAAGGCCTTGGCGATGGGGATGCCGGTGGGCTTGGCGTCGGGGGTGAACAGGAACAGCGGCAGGGCGCCCAGGGCGAAGATGATCGCCGCCATCGGCGCCACGATCCGCGACTGCTCGTGCTGGCTGGGATCGAGACCGAACAAGGGCTCGGCCGGGGTGAACGGCAGGCCGCTGCCGGCCAGGGCGAAGGCCCAGGCGGTGAAGGCCAGGGCCAGGACCGAGACGCCGTTGCCCAACGCCAGCGCCAGGCCCGAGGCCTTATGCGCCGCCGATATGCCCGCCGCGCGAACCAGCAACGAGTTGTGCAGCACCTCGGTATAGCTGAACAGCACGCCGATCAGGGTGGTCAGCAGCATGACCTGGGTGACGCTCACCCCCGTTCCGTCGGGCTTGGCCCACCAGAGGGCCCACATCATCGGGACCATCAGCAGGGTGGCGAAGGCCAGCCAGGTCTTGCGCCGCCCCAGCTTGTCGATGGAGGCGCCAAGGAACGGCGCCGTGGCCATGACCAGCCAGCCGGAATACTGGCTCCAGCGGGAGACGATCTCCTGCCCGCGCACTGGATCGCCCACCATCGTCCCAGCCACATAGGGCATGAAGATGTAGATGGTGATCAGGATGACATAGGGGTTGCGGGCGCCCTCGAACACCGACCAGGCGACCCCGCCCGCCCGCAACCTGCCGTCGCCCATCAGGTCGGCCTCGGGCGGCGTATCGGCGACGGCGCCCGGGCCGCTGGTCTCGGCGATCGTACTCATGACTTCCCCCGACCGCTCGTGCCGGCGGCGTTCGAAGGCAAGGTACGCCTTCGGCGGACTTAGTCGAGCTTCGCCTGCGCGGCCGCCAAGGCCGCCTTGGCGTCGGCCTTGAAGCCTTGAGCCTCCAACGCCTCGCAAAGCGCGGTGAGACAGAGCCGGACGTGCCAGGGGGTGGCCGAGGCGCCCATCAGGCCGATCCGCCAGACCTTGCCCTTGAGCGGCCCAAGGCCCGCGCCAAGCTCCAGGTCCCACTTGGCCAGGACATGGGCCCGCACGGCGGCCTCGTCGACACCGTCAGGGACGATCACCGTGTTGAGCTGCGGCAGACGGTGGGCCGGCGCGACCAGGAGCTCGAGGCCCGCGGCTTCGATCCCGGCGGCGAGCGCCTCATGGGTCCGGGCGTGGCGGACCAGGACGGCCTGCTGACCCTCCTCGAACAGGGCGACCAGGCTCTCGTGCAGGCCGTAGAGGGCGTTGATCGGGGCGGTGTGGTGATAGGTCCGGCCGCCCTCCCCGCCCCAATAGCTCATCAGCAGATTGAAATCGCAGAGCCAGTTTCGGACCTTGGTGGTCCGGGCCGAGATCGCCGCCTGGGCGCGCGGCGACAGGCAGATCGGCGACAGGCCGGGGGGCGCCGACAGGCACTTCTGGGTGCCCGAATAGATCACGTCGGCATCCCAGGCCGCGGCGTCCACCACGATGCCGCCAAGCGAGGTCACGCAGTCGACGATGGAAAGCGCCCCGTACTTGCGGGCCAGCCCGCACAGGGCCGCGGCGTCCGAGCGCGCCCCGGTGGAAGTCTCGGCGTGGACGAAGGCCAGGACCTTCACCGGCCCGGCCGCCTTCAGCGCCTCTTCGACGGCCGCCGGATCGACCGGCTTGCCCCATTCGAACTCGACCTTGGTCACCTCGGCACCGGCCCGGTCGGCCATGTCGGCCATGCGGCCGCCAAAGGCGCCGTTGATGGCGATCACCGCCCGGTCGCCGGGCTCCAGCAGGTTCATGATCGCGGCTTCCATCCCCGCCGTCCCCGGCGCCGGCAGCGGCACGCAGGCATAGCCCGGGGCGTTGAACAGCCGCGACAGGGCCGCCTTGATCTCCTCCATCAGATCCTGGAACGCCGGGTCTAGGTGACCGATGGTGGGGCGGGCCAGCGCAGCCAGGACGCGGGGGCTGACGTCGGAGGGGCCCGGCCCCATCAGGATGCGCCGCGGCGGCTGGAAGCTCTGCATCGAAATCCCCTTTTTCGTTGAGGGGACGATTAGGCGATGCCGAACGCCTTGTCAGCCGAGGATGCGCGCCTCGATCCGCTGGCGCAGGACGGCGTCGACGCCCAGCACCTCTTCCAGATAGCGATCCACGGAGCCATGGTTCTCGTCGATCACCGCCAGGGCTTGCGCCAGATAGGCCTCATCCACGCTGACCGCCCGGCGCAGGGCGGCGTCGTCCACCGTGTGACCGGTGAGATCCTTGATCCAGGGCCCAAGGAAGCTGGTCTTCTTCGCCATCCGCGCCTCGTCATTGGTGGCGAGGTAGTCGGCCATGGTGTCGTCGCGGTGAACGCCGGCGATGTGGTGCGTGAAGGCGCAGATCAGCCCCGTGCGATCCTTGCCCGCCGCGCAGTGGACGACCACGGCGCCGTCGGTCTCGGCCAGGACCTGAAAGTAGCGCGCGAACAGATCGACATGGCGCGGCTCATGCGGCGCGCGGCGATAGTAGGTCAGGCTGTCGTTATAGAACCAGTCGGCGTCGATCTGAGTGGCGGCCGCCATGGCGTCCTGCCAGTCGGCGTAGGTGCCGTCGATGTCGTTCTCGATCACCGTCCCGGCGAACCCCTCCCAGCGGCGCGACACCTCACGCTCCCGCTCCCGGCGGCGACGAAGGTCGACGATCACCTCCACCCCCAGGTCGCGCATGTGGGCCAGATCGGCGTCTGTCGCATAGGCGTGGTTGGCCGACCTGAACAGCCGCCCGGCCTTCAGCCCGCGTCCGCAGGCCGTGGCGTAGCCGCCGAAGTCGCGGAAGTTCTCGATGCCCTCGAAGGCGGGGTGTTTCGTGCTCATGGCTTCGATTTAGCCAAACCTTTGAGGGATTGCGAGAGGCCGTTCGCCTTTGATCCGGCAGCTATCCCGCGCCGCCGGGTTGGGGGTCCGGGCTCGTGGCGTAGGCCGAGGACAGCCTGCGATAGGACCTGGAATTGAAGGCCATGATGGTGGCGATCACCCCCACCAACCCGGCCACCGTGAAGACCAGCGCGATGCCGCGATCGGGGCCCCGCCCGAACCAGTCGCCGATGGCGTCCGCGCCGCCGCCCGTGGTCATGAAGGGGATCACGATGAACTGAGTGAAGGGTCCGATCAGGAAGGCGGTAAGCGGCGAGGCGGCCTGCTCCACCGACTGGGCGAAGCCGAACACCCGGCCCTGGCGTTCGAAGGGAACCACCTTCTGCAGCGTCGTATGCTCCGCCGCCTCGGCGAAGGGACCAACGAACATCCAGATGAAGCAGCCCGCCGTCAGCAGCCAGATGGAGGGCTGGATCGTGAAGACGCAGCAGACGCTCCACATGATCAGGTTCACGATCATCAGGGTGCGCAACGGCGAAGGGCCAAGTCCGTACCGGGCGATCACCAGGCCGCTGACGATGAAGGCGCTGGAGATCGCGCCCCAGAGCAGGCCCCATTCCTCGACCTTCACCAGCGACAGGCCGTAGGCGTCCATCAGGGCCATGAAGACGCCGCCGAGGAAGTTGTTGAAGGTCGCGAACAGGATCAGGGCGAACAGGCCGGGGACCGCGACGATGACGCGCAGGGTTCCGGCGATATCGACTCGCCGCGGCTCGGCCTTGGCGTCGGCCGCCGGCGCGTTGCGTGGCTCGTTCAACGGCATGAACAGCAGGTGCAGGAAGACGGCCGCCGTCAGCGCCATGGCGAACACCAGCGTGTAGAACATGCCGCCCCAGGCGACGAGGAATCCGCTGATCACCGAGGTCGTCAGGAAGCCGACGCCGGTGGTCATGCCGACCAGTCCGTTGGCCTTGTCGCGACGGTCCTCGGGGATCAGGACCGTGACCAGGGTCGGCAGGGCGATGTTGCGGATGTTGCCGGCGATGACGCCGAACATGACGACGGCGATGAAGAGCCACAGGGACGCCCCCGCCACGTCATCCAGGCTGCCTTCGGGCGCCAGCTCATGGATCGCGAGCGACACGGCGTAGAGCACGAAGGACGCGACGCTGGAGCCCAGCATCACCAGCTTCTTGCGATGATGGTCCACCAGACTGCCGAACCAGAAGCCGAAGGCGCCGGTGAGCACCAGGTAGATGCCGGCGATCATGCCGGTGGCGAACACCGACTTGGTTTCCAGGTAGACCCAGAATGTGATGGCGAACCAGACGGTGAAGTTGGTGATGCTGGCGACGAGGTTGTTGCCGAGCAAATGATAGAACGGAGCCATCTGGATGTTCGGGCCGCGCTCGGTCACCGGAACGGCGGCTCATCGAAGCTGCGCAGTTTGCGCGAGTGCAGCCTCGGCCCTTCCTTGCGCAACAGGTCCATGGTCGCCAGGCCGATCTGCAGGTGCTGGCCGATGGCGCGTTCGTAGAAGGCGTTGGCCTGGCCGGGCAGCTTGATCTCGCCATGCAGCGGCTTGTCCGACACGCACAGCAGGGTCCCATAGGGCACCCGGAATCGGTAGCCCTGGGCCGCGATCGTGGCGCTTTCCATGTCGATGGCCACGGCGCGGGACTGGTTGAACCGCAGGGAGCTCGACGAGAAGCGGAGCTCCCAGTTGCGGTCGTCGGTGGTGACCACCGTGCCCGTGCGCAGCCGGCGCTTCAGCATCTCGCCGGACTCCCCGGTGATCATCTCGGCGGCACGGCCCATGGCGACCTGGATCTCGGCGATAGGCGGGATCGGGATCTCCGGAGGCAGGACGTCGTCCAGCACATGGTCGTCGCGAAGATAGGCGTGGGCCAGGACATAGTCGCCGATGGTCTGCGATCCGCGCAAACCGCCGCAGTGGCCGATCATCAGCCAGGCCTGAGGCCGCATGACCGCCAGATGGTCGGTGATGGTCTTGGCGTTGGACGGGCCGACGCCGATATTGACCAGGGTGATCCCGGTGCGGCCCTCGGCCATCAGGTGGTAGGCCGGCATCTGGTGGCGCCGCCACGGGCCGTCGGCGATCTCCTGCTCGGGGTTCTCGGTCTGGGCGGTCACCACCACGCGGCCGGCCGCCGAGAGCGCGGTATATGGCCCGTCCTCCTTGAGCTGAGCGCAGCCCCAGCGGACGAACTCGTCCACATAGCGATGGTAGTTGGTGAAGAGCACATACTGCTGCGCGTGCTCGGCCGGCGTGCCGGTGTAGTGGGCCAGCCGGGCCAGGGAGAAGTCGGTGCGCAGGCCGTCGAACAGGGCCAGCGGCCTGGCCGGCTCCAGGCTGGCGTTCCACATGCCGTCGGCGATCTCGTCGCCGATATGGGCCAGCTCGGTGGTCGGGAAGTGCCTTGCGATGTCGGCCGAGCCCACATCGGCCATGGCGATGTCGACGGCGCCGTCCAGCACGTAGGGGAACGGCATTTCCTGGTTGGAGCGCCCCACCTCGATGGTCACGTCGAAGTCGGCCATCAGCAGGCTGATCTGCTCGATCAGATAGTCGCGGTAGAGATCGGGCCGCGTCACCGTGACCGCGTAGTTCCCCGGCGCCGACAACCGCGCATAGGCTCGGCCCAGCCGCGGATAGGGCTGGCCCGGCGGCCAGGTCAGGCGCAGCTCGGGATAGGCGAAGTCGCCGCGGACCCGAACGCTCGGATCGGGCGGCGGCCCGCCGGCGAGGAAGACCTTCAAGGCGGCGCGAAGCGCTTCGACGGTGGCCCGGTATTCGGTGTCCAGCCGCTCGACGATGGCGGCTGCTGTTTTCTCGATGGACATGGGGCAGTTTAGCCCGCTCTGGTGACGGTTGCGAGATGCCCCTGCCTCGATTTCCAGGCGCTCTGGACGAACAGCCCCAATGTCGGCGACAAAGGTTGGCTTGAACGCCGAGGAGTCCTCATGAACCGTCTATTCACCGCCTTCATCGTCGCGGCCATGGTGCTGGGCGTCGGCGTCGGCTGGGCGGTGAACCAGACCCTGAGCCCCGAGCAGGCCAAGGAGGTCGCCAGCAACCTGACGATCATCACCGACGTCTTCCTGCGGCTGATCAAGATGATCATCGCGCCCCTGGTCTTCTCGACCCTGGTGGCCGGGATCGCCCACATGGAGGACGCCGCCAGCATCGGCCGGGTCGGCGTCAAGACCATGGGCTGGTTCATCGGCGCCTCGATCATCTCGCTGACCATCGGCCTGCTGATGGTCCACCTGATCGGACCCGGCGTCGGCATGAACCTGATCGACGAGGCGGCCAACGCCGCCGGCGCCGTCG
>NZ_JANOCX010000268.1:0-3338 GCF_031412415.1 Phenylobacterium sp. | reverse complement strand
TGCTTGCGCGCCTTCATGCCGGGCAGGACCAGTTGGGCCAGGTGGAAGGGCGCATAGACCTGCACCTCCATCATCAGCTTGAAGCGCTTCTCGGGGAAGTCTTCGACCGGGATGAAATAGGTGATGGCGGCGTTGTTGATCAGGATGTCGATGGGGCCGAAAGTGGCCTCGGCCTCCTCCACCAGCCGCTCGCGCTCGATCGCCTGGGCGAGGTCGGCCTTGACGAAAGCGGCCTTGCCGCCGGCCTTGTTGATGCGGTCCACGGTGTCGGCCAGCGTGCCCGGCAGCCGGCTCTCGCCGTCCGAGGCGGTACGCGCCGAAACCACCACGCTGGCGCCCTCCATGGCCAGGCGCGCGGCGATGGACTCGCCGATACCGCGGCTGGCGCCGGTGACCAGGGCGACCTTGCCCTTCAAGGGCCCGTCCGGATTGATGCGAGGTTCGCTCATCTTGAAATCTCCCTAATGAAAGTCTTTGTTTTTAATTGGTTAGATCGCAGTATCGCACTTACTCGGCGGGTTCGGAGACCCTCGCGGCGGATGTTGTCGCCACCTCCGAAGGCCAGGCGTCCACGGTCACCCGGCGCATGTGGCGCCGCTCTCCTGGATAGTCGTTCAGCGCGAAGTGCCAGACCGAGCGGTTGTCCCAGAAGGCCACCGATCCGGGGGTCCAGGAGAACCGGCAGGTGAAGGCCTCGTAGCGGGAATGCTCGAACAGGAAGTCCAACAGCGCCTTGCTCTCCCGCCGGCTCCAGCCCTCGATCCGCATCGTGAAGGCCGGATTGACGTAGAGCGCCTTGCGGCCGGTCTCGGGATGGACCTTGACCACGGGATGGACGAACTCGCCCACGGCGCCCTCGGCCTCCACCACCTTCATGGTCTTGCGCGACTGGGCCGAGTGGCCCTGGGACGAATACTCCCGGCCGGCGGAATGGACGGCGTTCAGGGTCTCCAGCGTGGCCTTCAGGCCCGGCGACAGGGCGTCGTAGGCGGCGGCTTGGCTGGCGAACAGGGTGTCGCCGCCGAACGACGGCAGGTCCACCGCATAGAGGATCGAGCCGATGGAGGGGTTCTCCAGAAAGCTCATGTCGGAGTGCCAGCCCCCGCCGAAATTGACCTTGTCCTCCGGCTCCTTGACGATCTCCATCACCTCGGGATGGGCGTCCATGCCGGTCACATAGGGATGGATGTTCAGCGGCCCGAACCGGCGGCCGAACGCCAGTTGACGTTCGGGAGACAGCGCCTGGTCGCGGAAGAAGATCACCTGGTGGGTGACGAAGGCCTCGCGGATCGCCGCGATGGTCTGGTCGGACAGGTCCTTCGCCAGGTCCACGCCGGAGATCTCGGCGCCGAGCGCGCCGGCGAGTTTGCGGATCTTGAGCCCTGCCATGGTCGGCCTCCTAAAGCTGCGGGCGAATGAAACATCGCAACGGCGCTCGAGGCCAGCGAGAACCGCTCACGCCGGTTGCAGTAAATCCCATCGGTTGCCGTAGAGATCCTGGAAGACGGCCACGGTGGCATAGGGTTCCTGGCGGGGCGGCTCCAAGAACCTGACCCCCGCCGCCGTCATCTTTGCATGGTCGCGGGCGAAGTCGTCGGTGGTCAGGAATAGCCCCACCCGGCCGCCGGTCTGGTCGCCGATCCGCGCGGCCTGGGCGTCGGTGGCGGCTCGCGCCAGCAGCAGGCCGCAGCTCGACCCCGGCGGCGTCACCACCACCCAGCGCTTGTCGCCCTGGGGGAGGTCGGAGGTGAGCGCGAAGCCCAGCTTGTCCACATAGTAGGCGATCGCCTCGTCATAGTGGGCGACCACCAGGGCGACGAGACTGATCTGCTGGGGCATGGGAGCGACTCGGGCGGCTGGACGGCGGGATGGCTCAAGCTAGAGTGCCCGGGCGTTTCGGGGGAGTTCCAATGCATCGACTGTCCACCGGCCTGGCGGCCGCCGTTCTCAGCCTGTCCCTCGTGAGCGGCGCGGCCGCGCAGGCGCCCAAGACCACCGTGATCCACGCCGGCGCCCTGCTGGATCGGCCAGGCCAGGCGCCGCGCGGCGCCTCAACCCTCTTCATCCGCGGCGGCAAGGTCGAGTCCGTGCGCGACGGTTTCGTCGCCCCCGAGGCCGGCGCGACCCTGGTCGACCTGAAAGACCAGTTCGTCCTGCCCGGCCTGATCGACATGCACGTCCACATCTTCAACGACGACGACAAGATGCGCGCGCGGATCGAAGGCGCGAACCGCGACATCGAGGACAACATGGTGATCGGGGTCGACAACGCCCGACGCACCCTGGAGGCCGGCTTCACCACCATCCGCGACCTGGGCTCCGACATCCGTAGCGTCACAGCCCTGCGCGATGGGATCAACGCCGGCCTGCTGGCTGGGCCGACCATCGTGCCGGCGGGGCGAGCTATCGCCATCACCGCGGGACACGCCGACGGTTCCAACAACCTCAACCGCGACCTGGCCGAGATCGCGCGCGCGCGCGGGGAGAACGTCTGCAACGGCGCCGAGGACTGTCGCCGGGCCGTGCGCTCGCAGATCGGCCAGGGCGCCGAGGTGATCAAGTTCACCGCCACCGGCGGGGTCAATTCCAACATCGCCGGCGGCCTGGGCCGTCAGATGTTCGACGACGAGATGAAGGCCATCGTCGACACCGCCCACATGTTCGGCCGCAAGGTCGCCGCCCACGCTCACGGGACCGACGGCATCATCGCGGCGCTCAACGCTGGGGTGGACTCCATCGAGCACGGCACCTTCGGGACCAAGGAGACAGACGCCCTGTTCAAGAAGACCGGCGCCTATTTCGTCCCCACCATGCTGGCGCCTCAGGCCGCGCTCAGTCAGGCGCGGGCGGGGTCGCGCTCGAAGGCGACCCTGGAAAAGGCCGAGATCGCCGGCAAGGTCGCCATGGAGAACCACAAGCGCGCCATCGCCTCGGGCGTGAAGATCGCCTTCGGCACCGACACCGGCGTCTCGTCCCACGGCGACAACGGCAAGGAGTTCGCCCTGATGGTCAGCGTCGGCATGAGCCCCGCCGAGGCAATCAAGTCGGCCACGGTCACCGCCGCCGAGCTGCTGGATCGCTCGGCCACCCTGGGGACCCTGGAGCCCGGCAAGGACGCCGACCTCATCGCCGTCGCCGCCAGCCCGCTGGAGGACGTGCGCCAACTGGAGCGCCCGAACTTCGTCATGCGCCGGGGCGTCGTGCATATGGCTGGCGGCAAGCGCCAGGCGTTTCCGGTGAACTAGCTCTGTGTAGCGAGGGTCCTGAGCGACCTTGCACTAGGCCGCACGACCTCCGAATTTCAACCCTAGGGCGGGGAGGCCGCGCATGACTCGATT
>NZ_JANOCX010000267.1:0-5367 GCF_031412415.1 Phenylobacterium sp. | reverse complement strand
CCTCAGGGGTGTCCAGCCTCTCGGCGGGTCCCTGAAGTTCGCAATCTCAAGCTGCGGTCAGAAGCCGAGCTGCCGGCCGGCCAAATCACGCAGGATCTCTTCGGAACCACCGCCGATCACGAAGATGCGCGCCTCCCGGTAGATGCGTTCGACCCGGTTGTCACCGGTATAGGCCCGCCCGCCGAGGACCTGCAGGCTTTCACGGGCGCAGTGCTCCAGGGTCGTGGTGGCCTGGACCTTCAACATCGCCAGGTCCGCCACGGGAGTCTCGCCGCGATGGAAGCGCCAGACCACGATGTCCATGTAGGCGTAGGCGGCGTTCAGGCGCTGGATCATCTGCACGATCTTCTGGCGGATGGTCTGATGATCGATGAGCCGCTGGCCAAAGGTCTGACGCTCCCGGGCCCAGGAGATCGCCTCGGCGATCGCGGTCCGCGCCATCGCCAGGGTCGCTGAAATGCCGCTGAACCGCTCGATGTTGAACTGGTTGGCCAGGCCCGCGAAGCCGCGGTTCTCGACGCCGATCAGGTTGGCGGCCGGGACCTCGACGTTGTGGAAGGTGATCGAGCCGTTGTTGCGGTTGTACCACTCCAGTCCCTCGACGGACTTGGTCGAGACGCCGGCTCTGTCGGCCTCGATCAGCAGGAGCGACAGGCCCCCCACGCCGGGTCCGCCGGTGCGCACCGCCGTCAGCATGAAGTCGGCGCGGGTGGCGCCGGATATCAGCGTCTTGCCGCCATTGACCACGTAGGTGTCGCCGCGCTTCTCGGCGGTGGTCTGGAACGCGCCGACGTCCGACCCGCCCGACGGCTCGGTCACGGCGAAGGCCATCTTCTTCTCGCCCGCCAGCACGGGGCGGGCCACCCGGTCCAGCATCTCGGCGGGACCGAACGAGATGATCGGCGGAAGGGCGATCCAGTGGGTGGCGAGGTCGGCGAACACCACGCCCGACCCCATCCGGAAGAATTCCTCGGCGAAGATGATCCGGTGATAGAGGTCGATGTCTTCGCCGGTCCCGCCCAGCTTCGTGTCGAAGCCCATGCCAAGGACACCGGCGGCCGCGGCCTTCGTGTAGACCTCGTCGGGGAAGGTCGATGCGGCCTCCCACGCCTTGAGGTTCGGATTGATCTCCTGCTCGACGAAGGCGCGAAGCTGCTGGCGCCAGGCGTCATGCACCGGGGTCAGGAAGGGGCTGGGGGGCCGCAGTCCGTCGAAATCCAACGCAGGTTTGTCCGCCGCCATCGCCGCTCTCCGTCACTTGTAAAGTGAGACTATACGGAGGCGGCCGACGCGGCAACGCCTAGATGCGTTCGACGACCATGGCCGCGCCGATGCCACCGGCGGCTGAGGCGACCACCAGGCCCAACCGGCCGTCGCAGGCGTCCAGCGCGTCCAGCAGCGATGACAACAGGATCGCGCCGGTCGCGCCCATGGGGTGACCCTTGGCCAGATGGCCGCCGCCGACATTGAGCTTGTCGGGATCCACCGGACGATCGCGCAGGAACTTGGCGATGGTCACGGCGAAGGCTTCCATGAACTCGATGCGATCCATGTCGCCCAGCTCGAGGCCCGCCTGGGCGAGCACCTTGTCCATGGCGGTGAAGCCGGCCAGTAGCCCCGCGTGCGGATCGCCGCCGGCCTCGGCATAGGCCAGGATCCGCGCCCGCGGCCTGTCGCCGACGCCCGGCTTGCCACCCAGCAAGGCCAGGCCCGCGCCGTCGCAGACCGGGGGCGCGTGGGCCACGGTGTGGCGGTGGTCGATCGGGCCATCCAACGCGTCGGCGTAGGACTTGGCCAACCCGCCGAAAGCCGCTGGCATGGCGGCCAAGGACTGCGCCGTCATCTGAGGCCTTAGGCACTCCTCGCCCACCAGCCCGCCCACGGTGATCCGCGAGCGCACCAGGGCGGGCGTGTCCTCCGCCGCGCGGGCGCGGAGCTGGGAGGTGAGCGCCGTGGCGTCCATCTCCTCGCGGGTCACGCCCTCGGCCTCCGCCAGTCGATCTGCCGACAGCACGACCGGAATGTAGCGCGAGCGGTTCGGGAAGCTGGCGTCGGTGTAGTAGTCGGCGGCGTCCGCCATGAAGGGTGTCCGCGACATCATCTCCACCCCGCCGGCCAGGGCGCGCTCGACGCCGCTCATGGCGATACGCGAGGCGGTGTGGCCGATCGCCGTCAGTCCGGAGACGCAATAGTTGTTGATCGTGAACGCATAGGCCTCGTCCCGCACACCGCTGTGCAGCTTGGAGACCAGGGCGATGTTGCCGCCCTGAGCGCCCACCTGACCGACACAGCCAAGAACCAGCGCCTCGGCGTCTCGGGGTTTTCCGCCGCGCGCCTGAAGCCCGTCGATCAGGCCCGCCACCAGCTCCTGAGGTTTGAGCGCCGCCAGTCCGCCGTCAGGCCGCGCCTTGCCGCGAGCCGTACGGACGGCGTCATAGATCCAGACGTCCATGGTGTTCTCCAGCCGCCTCGGCTCAGGCGGGCCGGCCGACGACGAAGCTGACGACCGTGCCCAACGAGCCGCCGATATTCAGGGTCCCGTAGGTGCGTGCGCCATCGACCTGATAGTCGCCCGCCGTACCGGTGACCTGGCGGCCGGCGTCCAGCAGCATCCGCGCGCCGGTCGCGCCCACCGGGTGACCGACGCCGATCAGGCCCCCCGACGCGTTGACTGGGCACCTGCCGCCCAGTTCGATCATGCCGCTCTCCACGGCCTTCCAGCTCTGCCCGGGCTCTGTCAGGCCGAAGTGGTCGATGGCCATGTATTCGGTTGAGGTGAAGCAGTCGTGGGTCTCGATGCCGTCGAGGCCTTGCGGCCCCGGCAATCCCGCGCGGCCCAGCGCATCGGTGATGGCCTTGCGGACATGTGGGAAGACATAGGTCTCGCCGCGGCTGCGTTCGATCTTGTCCAGGAACCGGATGCCAGCGTTGGCGTGGCCCCAGCCCAGGATCTGCGGGAAGGCTGCGGCGTCGACGCCCCGGCGTTGCGCGTAGGTCGCCATGAAACGGTCGGAGACCAGCACGATGGCCGTGGCGCCGTCGGTGATCTGGCCGCAGTCCTGGCGCCGCGTGCCGGGCTCGATGACCGGGTTGGCGGTGTCATCGTCGGTGAAGGCGTCCGGGCCGAACTCCCATTTCCGGGTCTGGGCGTTGGGGTTGCGCTTGGCGTTGCCGAGGTTGATCTCGGCGATCCGGTTCAGATGGCGGCGATCCAGGCCGTAGCGCTCGCCATACTCCTGAGCCACGCGGCCGAACACGGCCGGCCACATGAACTGGCAGTCGATGCCCTCGCGGCCCTGCCAGGACGCGGCGTTCTGGATCTTGGAGGCCTGGTCCCCGGGGAGGTTCTTCTCTTCCTCGACGCCCACGATCATCACGCAGTCGTAGCGGCCCGCCTCGATTTCCGCCGTCGCCGTCAGCACCGCGATGGAGGAGGAGGCGCAGGCCGCCTCATGTCGCATGGCGGGCTTGCCGTAGAACTCCGGGGTGACCTGGGCGACCATGGCCGCCAGGTGACCCTGGCCGCGATAGAGCTCGCCGAAGGCGTTACCCACATGGATGGCGTCGATGTCGTCATGGTCGAGCTTGCAGGCGGAAAGGGCGCCGGCGATGGCCTCGCCCATCATGTCGGTGAGGTCGAGACCCTCACGCGACCAGGCGCGCGCGAAGTCCGTCTGATGACCGCCCAGGAGATAGATCGCCATGACTCTTCCTCATCTGCTCGCCGAATGCGGCCACCCTAGACACATGGTACGCCAATGCAAGTAACCCAAGGATAGCCGTATCGCTCGGCTTGGGCCCTTGCGTCCGGCAGGGGTGCGTGTAACTTTCATATAGAGACTATTTTGGCCGACGCACGAGATAATCGATGACGACCCTCGGACCGCGATCCTTAACGCCCACGGGCGCTCCGATGGTCCTGCGCCCCATGGGCGGACTGCTGGACTTGCAGGCGTCGCGCGATCCGAATCGCGCCGCCCTGACCTGCGATGGCGTCACGCTCAGCCGCGTCGAGTTCGCTCAGCGGGCCAACCGCCGGGCCCGGGCGCTGGCGGCGGCCGGGGTTACGCATGGCGATTTCGTGGCTATCGCCCTGCCCAACAGCCTGGCCTTCCTGGAGATCGCCTTCGCCTGCTGGATCCTGGGTGCGACCCCGGCCCCAGTCTCCCACCGCCTGCCGACGCTGGAGCTGAAGGCGATCCTCGATCTCATGCGGCCGCGCCTGGTGGTCGGCGGCGAGAGCTCCCGCGCCACGGGTCTGGCGATCACCGACGAGGCGTCGCTCTACGATCCGGCGCTATCGGGCGCCCCGCTGCCCGAGCGCACCGCCCCGCACGTCAAGGCGATCCCCAGCGGGGGCAGCACTGGCCGGCCCAAGGTGATCGTCGACCACGCCCCGTCCATGCTGGACCCCGACGTCCCAGCCCTGGGCATGCGCGCCGGGGACGTGGTCGTCATTCCCGGTCCGCTCTACCACGCCGCGCCGTTCGGGTTGACCTACATGGCGCTATGCTGGGGCTGCCATGTGGTCATCACTCCGCGGTTCGATGCGGCGGGGACCCTGGCGCTGATTGAGACCTATGGCGGCAACTGGCTCTATCAGGTGCCCACCATGATGCACCGGATCTGGGTGCTTCCTGAGGCCGAGCGCCTAGCCTTCGACCTGTCGTCGCTGGATATGGTCTGCCACATCGCCGCGGCCTGTCCGGTGTGGCTGAAGGAGAAGTGGATCGACTGGCTGGGGCCCGACCGGGTCTGGGAGGTTTATTCCGGCACCGAGGCGCTGGCGTCGACGACCATTGGCGGGCGCGAGTGGCTGACCCACAAAGGGTCGGTGGGCAAGCTTTCGCCCGGCGCCGATATCCGCATCCTCGACGAGGCCGGCCAACCCGTGAAGCCTGGGGAAATCGGTGAGATCTACTTCCTGCCGGCCGGCGGGCAGGGCGCCACCTACCACTATCTGGGCGCCGAGCCCCGCGCGCGCGGAACCTGGGAAACCTTCGGCGACCTCGGCCGCATCGACGAGGATGGCTATCTCTACCTTGCCGATCGCCGGACTGACCTGATCATCTCGGGCGGCGCGAACATCTATCCGGCCGAGGTGGAGGCCGCGATCGACGCCTTCCCCGGTGTCTTGGCCAGCGTGGTCGTCGGCCTGCCGCACGAGGATATGGGCCAGTCGGTGCATGCGATCATCGAGTGGGTGGAGGGCGCCCCCTCGCCGGATTTGGACGCGTTGAAGGCGTTCCTGGGCGAGCGGCTCGCGCCCTACAAGCTGCCGCGCGCCTTCGAATTCACACACGAGCGCCTGCGGGATGACGCCGGCAAGACCCGGCGCAGCGCCTTGCGCGACGCCAGGATCGCCGC
>NZ_JANOCX010000266.1:0-5393 GCF_031412415.1 Phenylobacterium sp. | reverse complement strand
GGTCGCGAAGTGGTCCTTGGTGATCTTCGGGTAGCGCGAGAAGATCGTGCTCTCCTCAGGCTTTTCGTTGTGGCTTTCCAGGGCGATGACGCCCTTGGACTTCATGGTCTTGGTCAGCAGGAACAACAGCGACAGCAGGTCGCGGTAGTCGCTGGCCTTCCATTTCGGCCCGGCGAACACCTTGCCGAAGCCCGAGAGGGTGCCCTTGATCACCGGCATGGAGTTGGAGATCAGGAACGCGGCGACGGCGGCGCCGCCGATGGCCATCATTTCGTGAGGCAGGGCATGCAGGATGACGCCCATGTTGCCGCCGGAGATTAGGTAGCTGCCGAACACCAGACCGAACAGCAGCACGATGCCGATAATCTGAAACATGGTGGTGGTCGGTCCCCGGGGCGTTGTCGCGGAGCATCGCCATTAATGCTTAATGTCGCGTGAGCATTTCGGGGTTTGCACAGGCTCTCGGCGCGCCTTAACAGCGCACCATGCCCAAGTCAGAGCCAGCCATGGTCAGCCTGCCGAAGGGATCGTTCGCGATCATCTTCGGCGTCTCGCTGGTGACCGCCATGGGCAATACCGGAATGATCTCGGTGCTGCCGGCCATCGGTCGCTCGATCGGCATTCCCGATCCCATGGTGGCGGCGATCTTCTCGCTCTCGGCGCTGCTATGGGCGTTTTCGTCACCCTGGTGGGCGAGGGCTTCGGACAAGCACGGGCGCAAGCCGCTGATGCTGATTGGCCTGACCGGCTTCATGATGTCGATGATCGCCTGCGGCCTGGTGGTCAGCGCGGGCCTGTATCACCTGACGACGCCCATGGTGATCTTCGTCTTCTTCCTGTTCGCGCGCGCGCTGTTCGGGCTGTTCGGCGCGGCGTCGAACCCTGCCACCCAGGCCTATCTGGCCGAGCATACTCCGCCGGAGAAGCGCACCCAGTCGATGTCCAGTCTGGCCGGCGCGTTCGGCCTGGGCACGGTCATCGGTCCGTTCATCGCGCCGCTGTTCGTCCTGCCGTTCACCGGGGGCCTGGCCGGGCCGATGTTCGGATTCGCCGTGATCGCCGGGATCATGCTGTTCATCGTCTGGAAGAAGCTGCCCGAGAGCCAGAACATGCCGGTCGCGCCGGTGAAGGCCGCGCCGGTCAAGGGCGTCGCCGCGGCGAAGGACAAGCCGATGTGGCGCGATCCGCGCGTCACCCCGTTCCTGATCTACGGCTTCATCGTCGCCGTCTGCCAGACCGCTCAGGGCCAGACCCTGGGCTTCCTGATCATCGACCAGCTCGACCTCTCACCCATGAAGGCCCAGGGCTTCATCGCCATCGCCATGATGTTCGGCGCGGTGGCCGGCCTGCTCGCCCAGTGGGGCATCATCCGCATGTTCGAGATGACCCCTCGCCAACTCCTCCGCTGGGGCGTGGGCGTGGCGGCGATCGGCAATGTCATCGTGGCGTTCCAGCCGACCTATGCGGCGGTGGTGGCTGGCTACGCGATCTCCAGCCTGGGCTTTGGCCTGGCGCGGCCTGGCTTCACGGCGGGGTCGTCCCTGGCGGTGGACATGCATGAACAGGCCCGGGTGGCCGGCGCCGTGGCCGCGGTGAACGGGGTCAATGTGGTGCTCGCCCCGGCGTTCGTCTGGCTCTACCAGGCGGTGGCGCCCGCGCCCTTCGTGCTTTGCAGCCTGCTGATGCTGGCCATGTTGATCTACGCCTTCGTCAATCCGCAGCTCAAGAACGCCGATCCCTCGCCAGCCACCCGGGCGGACGCCGCGAAGGCCACGCTGGAAAAGGGCGACGAGGGCGGGGGCTAGACCGCGGGCGCCGCACCGATCTCGACGTTCAGCCGGCGCACCATCTCCATGGAGAGATAGCCGTCGGCGATGATCCCACGAGCCTTCTGCCAGGCGCGCAGCGCCGCGCGGGTGTTGATGCCGACCACGCCGTCAGGTTCTCCGGGACTGAAGCCCAGCCGCGCCAGCGCCGTCTGGGCGGCGATGCGGTCGCCGATGGCCAGCGGCGTCTCGAACGGCCAGGGCCGTACCAGCGGTCCGCCGCCGGCGAACCGGTCGGCCAGCAGCCCGATCCCCAGAGCGTAGGCCGTGGAGTTGTTGTATTTGCGGATCGCGAAATGGTTGGGAAACAGCAGGAAGATCGGCCCGGCCGCACCGGCCGGCGCCACCAGCATCGCCTTGGACCCGGCGTCGGCGCCGGACCAGCCCCGGCCGTCGGCGGGCGTGACGCCCAGGCCCGCCCACCAGTCCGGCGCCTCGCGCGGACCCTCGGTCAGGCTGTAGTCGAAGGTGGCCGGCACGGTCGCCTCACGCGCCCAACCCTCGCCGCGCATCCAGCCGCCCTTGGCCAACAGGTTGGCCGCCGAGGCCAGGGCGTCGTTGCCCGACCCCCAGATGTCGCGCCGGCCGTCCCCATCGCCGTCCACGGCGGTGGCGATGTAGTTCGACGGCAGGAACTGGGTCTGGCCCATGGCCCCGGCCCACGAGCCCTTCAGCCGGCCGCGATCGGCCTCACCCGAATCGATGATCTTCAAGGCGGCGATCAACTCGCCCTCGGCGAAGGCGCGGCGGCGGCCGTGGAAGGCCAGGCTCGCCATCGAGCGGACCACGTCGAAGTCGCCCTGCAGGGCGCCGAACGCGCTCTCCATGGCCCAGACGGCGATCAGGATGTCGCGCGGCACGCCGAAACGCTGCTCGATCCCGCCCCAGAACGGCAGGTCGGTCCGGTAGCGCTGGCCACGCGCGATCCGTTCGTCGCTGACGGTGCCCTTGATGTAGTCGCCGACCGGCTTGGAGAATTCCGGTTGGGCGGAGTCCAGGCTGATCACCCGGGCGTTGGGGCTCAGGCCCGCCAACTCGCGGTCCAGCAGGGCGGCGGACAATCCGGCGGCCAGGGCCTTGGTCCGGAACTGGTCGCGCCAGGCGTCGAAGCTCGCGTCGCCGGAGGATTCGGCGCCTGGGGGCAGCGAAGGGATATCCGGCCTCGGAGGCGGAGGCGGCGGTGGGGGGGCGGGAAGCGGTGAACCGGTCACCGCCTGGAAATCGGTTGAGGCGTCGGCGCAGCCGGCCACGAGCAGGAGGAGGAAGATGCGGCGATCCATCGACCAAGCCTAGCGGCGCCCGCGCGCTTCCCCAATCACAAGGCCGTCAGGCGTTGACTCAAAAGCGCTTGCCCCGTATACGCGCCCGCTCTGTAGATAACCCCGGCCCTTCAAAGCCGGCGCGTGAGATAGGTCCATGAAGGTCAGAAGCTCGCTCAAGACGCTCAAGACTCGCCACCGCGATTGCAAGCTGGTGCGTCGCAAGGGCGTGGTCTTCGTCATCAACAAGACGAACCCCCGCTTCAAGGCCAAGCAAGGCTGAGATGGGTGAGGCGGCCGTGAAAGCCGTCCTCTGGGACATCGGCAATGTCATCGTGCGCTGGGACCCGCGCACGCTCTACGCCAAGTTTTTCAAGGAACCGGCCGCCTGCGACCGGTTCCTTTCGCATGTATGCACCATGGAATGGCACGCGGCCCACGACCGGGGGATGACCTTCGCCGAGAACCGCGCGCCACTGCTTGAGCGCTTCCCCGACGACGCCGAGGCGATACTCGCCTGGGAGACCCGCTGGTGGGAGATGTTCTCCGGCGCGATTCCCGAGACCGAGGCGGCGATCGAGGCCCTGCACGCCGCCGGCGTCCCACAGTACGGCGTGACCAACATGTCGCACGAGACCTTCCCGGGCACGATCGCCATGAGCCCGGCCTTCGCGCGGCTGAAGGGCTATGTGGTGTCGGCCAATGACGGGGTGATGAAGCCCGATCCGGCTTTCTACGCCCTGGCCTGCGAACGGTTCGGCCTGGCGGCGAACGATGTGCTGTTCGTCGACGACAGCGAGAAGAACATAATGGCCGCACGCGCCTTCGGTTTCGACGCTCACCACTTCACCGATCCCGGTGCGCTGCGGCCGGCGCTGGAAGCGCGCGGGCTGCTCTAGCCGCCGTTTCGCACCAGCTCGAAGAACTCCTGCCGGGTCCTGGGGTCATCGCGGACTTCGCCGAGCAGATGGCTGGTGGTGAGGCTGGAGCCCGGCGTGTTCACCCCGCGCATGGTCATGCAGCTGTGCTCGGAGACGATCACCACGCCGACGCCCTTGGGCTTGAGGATGTCATCGATCGCGCCGGCCACCTGGGCGGTCAGCTTCTCCTGGATCTGCAGGCGCCGCGCGAAGCCCTGAACCACCCGCGCCAGCTTCGAGATGCCCACCACCCGGTCGCGGGGCAGGTAGCCGACATGGGCCTTGCCCAGGAACGGCAGCATGTGGTGCTCGCAAAAGCTGACCACCGGGATGTCGTGCAGGATCACCAGCGAATCATAGCCCCCGACCTCCTCGAAGGTCCGTTCCAGATAGGCGGTGGGATCGATCGCGTATCCGGCGAACAGCTCCTTGTAGGACCGCGCCACCCGCGCCGGCGTTTCCAACAGTCCTTCCCGATCAGGATCGTCACCGGCCCACTCGATCAAGGTGCGAACGGCGGCCTCGGCCTCCGTCTGGGTGGGCTGCTTCTTGGGGTCGGTCATCGCAAACTCCGCCTGGGTGCGTCATGAACGGCTTCCTGCCGGTGAAGGTTCAGCGGGCGGATGACAGGGGCGGATCGCGCCGCTAGGGTCCCGCGCTTTCCGACCTCCCAGACTTATGAGACGCTTTACCCATGTCCGACGACAACGCCCACGGCGACATCCTGAACCAGGCCGCCCAGGGCCAGCTGAAGAGCATCATCGAGCGCATCGAGCGGCTGGAGCAGGAAAAGTCGGAGATCGCCGAGCAGATCAAGGAGGTCTTCGCCGAGGCCAAGGGCAACGGCTTCGACGTCAAGATCCTGCGCAAGGTGGTCCGCATCCGCAAACAGGACCGCGCCAAGCGCCTGGAGGAAGAGGCGATCCTCGACCTCTATCTGGCCGCGATGGGAGAGATTTGAAGCGAACCCCGCCAGATCGGAAGGCGCAGGCCCAACGGGCCGCGCTGAACGCCCTGAAACGCGTCCGCCGCCAGGCGGATCGCGCGGACGTCAAGCTCTCCGACTGGGAGGGCGAATTCCTGGGCTCGGTGGAAGACCGGGTGAAGACGTACGGCCGCGCCTTCGCCGACCCCGAGAAGGGTGGCCCGGGCGCCGCCTTCTCCGTTCTGCAGTCGGTGAAGCTCAAGGAGATCGCCGCCAAGGCGAAGGGCGAGACGAAGGACATGTCCCGCAAGCCGTTCAAGCGGCGCGGGAAGCCCTATTCGGAAGATTAGAGCGCCTTCGCCGCCCGCACCGTCTCGGCGCGCGCCGCGGCCAGCCGACCCTGGCGGATCAGCTCGCGCAGGCGTTCGTCACGCGGCTGCGGTCTCAGAACCGTCAGTTTCAT
>NZ_JANOCX010000265.1:0-2798 GCF_031412415.1 Phenylobacterium sp. | reverse complement strand
CGTCGCAACATCCTGGACACCGGCATCCGCATCGACGGCCGCACCGTCGACAAGGTTCGCCAGATCGTCTCGGAAGTGGGCGTCCTGCCCCGGGCCCACGGCTCGGCGCTGTTCACCCGCGGCGAGACCCAGGCCCTGGTGGTCGCCACCCTGGGCACCGGCGACGACGAGCAGCTGATCGACGCGCTGGAAGGCAAGTACTACGAGAAGTTCATGCTGCACTATAACTTCCCCCCCTTCTCGGTCGGGGAAACGGGCCGCATGGGCGCGCCGGGCCGCCGCGAAGTCGGCCACGGCAAGCTGGCCTGGCGGGCGATCCGTCCGATGCTGCCGAAGCAGGAAGACTTCCCCTACACCATCCGCCTGGTCTCCGAGATCACCGAGTCCAACGGCTCGTCCTCGATGGCCTCGGTCTGCGGTTCGTCGCTGGCCCTGATGGATGCGGGCGTGCCCCTGAAGAAGCCGGTCTCCGGCATCGCCATGGGCCTGATCCTGGAATCGGACGGCTTCGCGGTCCTGTCGGACATCCTGGGTGACGAAGATCACCTGGGCGACATGGACTTCAAGGTCGCCGGCACCGAGGACGGCATCACCTCCCTGCAGATGGACATCAAGATCGCCGGCATCACCGAGGCGATCATGAAGCAGGCGCTGGAACAGGCGAAGGGTGGCCGCAAGCACATCCTCGCCGAGATGGCCAAGGCCATGGAAGCGCCGCGTCAGGAACTGGGCGAGTTCGCGCCCAAGATCGAGACCATGAAGGTCCCGGTCGACAAGATCCGCGAAGTGATCGGGTCGGGCGGCAAGGTCATCCGCGAGATCGTGGAAAAGACCGGCGCCAAGGTCGACATCGAGGACGACGGCACGATCAAGGTCTCGGCCAGCGATCAGTCGAAGATCGACGCGGCCAAGGAGTGGATCAAGTCCATCGCCTCGGAACCCGAGCTGAACGCCATCTACACCGGCAAGGTCGTGAAGATCGTCGACTTCGGCGCCTTCGTGAACTTCTTCGGCGCCAAGGACGGCCTGGTTCACGTGAGCCAGATCTCCAACGATCGCGTCGGCAAGGTGTCGGACGTTCTGGTCGAGGGCCAGTCCGTGAAGGTCAAGCTCCTGGGCTTCGACGATCGCGGCAAGACCCGCCTCAGCATGAAGGTCGTCGACCAGGAGACCGGTGAAGACCTGTCCTCCAAGGCGACCGAGACCGAAGAAGCCTAAACGCTTTTCGTCGATAGAGTTCGAGGGGGCGGCCGCAGCGATGCGGCCGCCCTTTTCGTTGTGGCGCCGGCGTAACTTGCCTCGCCTTGCCGCCCCTGGTGGTGGCCTACGCTGCAGCCAAGCCCTAGCGTCGCTTCGCCTCGATCTCGTCCAGCGAACGATCCTCCACGGCTGCGATCTCGTTGCGTGCGCCCTGCGTGGCGTGGATCAGTTCATCGAGCTTCGCCTGTACGGCGGTGGTGTCGCGCCGTGCGTTGCGCTCGATCACCACGGCCATGGCGTAGGTGATGATGGTGGCGGCGGCGTGCCAGTCCAGGGTGTCCGGCTCGAAGACCGCCCAGGCGCCGATGAAGGCGGCCATGGCCAGCAGCGAGGCGGGGTGGGTGAAGAGGCGGCCGGAGGCGTCGAGGCCTCGGTGAAGGATCGTCTGGGTCATGCCACTAGAACGGCGAAGGCTGTGAGGCGTTGCAGCCGTCGGAAGGCGCGCTAACGTCCGCCCATGTGCAACGAGTTCGCCCGCCAGAAACAGCTCGCCGACGCCATCGAGGAGTTCGACAAGCGCGCCCTGCCGCTGTTCGGCTGGCACGAGGGCCAGGTCCCTAATCTGGACGCCCAGCCGTCGATACGGATCCGCGACACGGCGGTCGTCGTCCGTCTGCGAAACGGCGGGCTGGAGGGCGCGGCGGTGACCTGGGCCTGGCCGGGGCCGCGCGGCGCGCCGGTCTTCAACTTCCGATCCGAGGGCCGGGATTTCGGACACAGCGACCGGGTGCTGGTCCTCGCCGACGCCTTCTTCGAGTACACCGCGCCGCAGGCCAAGGGCGTGAAGCTCAAGGATCGCCACCGCTTCACCCTGACAGGCGAAGACTGGTTCTGGATCGCGGGCGTCGTCAAGGAAGGCTGTTTCAGCCTGCTGACCACCGAGCCCGGGCAGGACGTCGCGCCCTTCCACGACCGCCAGATCGTCACCTTCGGCCCTGAGGCCGGGATGGATTGGCTGACCCTGGCGAGGCCGGAGCGCGAGCTGCTAAGGCCAGGCACAATGGGGTCGCTGACGGTACAGACCGTGCGCCGGTACGGCGTCGACCTGGCGGACTAGAACGCGATAGGCCCGCCGGTGAGGGCGGGCCTTCGGCTTCCAGCCTATCGAGGCGGGATCAACCCCTGAGCTTGCGCAGCAGGACGTCCACGTCGCGGGCGATCATCGGATCCTCGGCCTTCAACGCCTCGATCCGGCGTACCGCATGCAGCACTGTGGTGTGGTCGCGGCCGCCGAACCTGCGGCCGATGTCGGGCAGGGAGCGTGTGGTGATCTGCTTGGCGATCCACATGGCCACCTGGCGGGGCCGGGCCACCGCGCGGGCGCGGCGCTCGGAGATCATGTCGGCCTGCTTGAGCTGATAGTGTTCGTCCACCACCTTCTGGATCTGGTCGACGGTCACCCGGCGTTCGTTGCAGGCCAGGTGGGGCCGCAGGATGGTCTGGGCCTCGTCCAGGCTGAGGCGGGCGATATCGCCGCCCACGCGGGCGATGAGGGTGTTCAAGGCGCCTTCCAGTTCGCGCACGCTGTCTGTGAAGCG